>CP017039.1:327277-654554 GCA_001717545.1 Anaerolineaceae bacterium oral taxon 439
CCTCATCGATCATATCGAATGGATCGTCGTCGATTCGGAGCTCGAGGCGCTGATCCTCGAAATGAACCTGATTAAGAAGAACCGCCCGCCGTTCAACGTTCAGCTTAAAGACGATAAACGCTACCCGTATATTAAGATTTCGTTTCAGGACCCGTATCCGAAAATCAGCGTGACACGCCAGCTCGAATCCGACGGCGCGCGCTACTTCGGCCCGTATACTTCGGTTTGGGCGGTCAATCAGACGCTCGACCTGCTGCGGCGGATTTTCCCGTATCATACCTGCGATCGCGATCTGACCGGCGCGGATCAGCGCGCCTGCCTGTACTACGATATCAAGCTCTGTCCCGCCCCCTGTACCGGGAAGATCAGCCGTGACGATTACCGCGCGTCGATGGAGAATATCGCGTCGTTCCTGTCCGGCGATACCGACGAAATCATCGATTCGTTGACGGCGAAGATGAACGATGACGCGGAGGCGCTTCGTTACGAAGCGGCGGCGATTCGCAGGGATCAGATTCGCGCGATCGAGCGCGTCGTCGAGCGCCAGCGGATCGTGACGACCGATGAGCTGAATTCGGACGTGCTCGCCATGGCGCGGATCGAGAACGAAGCCTGCGTTCAGGTTTTCTTTATCCGAAAGGGGAAGCTCATCGGTCAGGACTATTTCATCATGAACGAAACCGAGGACGAGAACGACGAAGAAATCCTTTCCGGCTTTATTAAGCAGTTCTACTCGAAATCGGTAAACGTTCCCGACAGGATGTACCTGCCGATCGAGATTGAAGAACGGCGGATTATTCAGCAATGGCTTCGGCAGGATCGGCGCAATCCGAAGGTTCAGCTCCAGGTCCCGAAAAGCGGGAACCCGAAAGAGCTCGTCAGCATGGCGACCGAGAACGCGATCGAGACGCTGCGCGCGCTGAAGACGCAGTGGGCCAACGATACCCATAAGCAGAGTCAGTCTCTTGCGGAGTTGGAAACCGCGCTGGAGCTTCCGCGGACCCCGAATCGGATCGAATGCTACGATATTTCGAATACGCAGGGGACGCTCTCGGTCGGATCGATGGTCGTTTTTGAGCAGGGTATTCCGCGCAAGGCCCATTACCGGCGTTTTAATATCAAAACGGTCGAAGGACCGAATGACTTCGAATCGATGACAGAGGTGCTGACGAGGCGGCTGAAACGCTGGCAGTCGGCTCAGGAAAAGGATAACAGGACCGGCGGGAGGATCGACGAATCGTTCGCGCTCCTTCCCGACCTGATTATCATGGACGGCGGTAAGGGACAGCTCGGACGCGCGGTCGAGGTCCTCCGTGAGTTCGACCTCTTCGGGCGGATTTCCGTCGTCGGACTGGCGAAGCGGGAGGAAGAACTTTTCCGTCCGTTCGAATCGGATCCGATCCTGCTTCCGCGCCGATCGGAGGGGCTTTACCTCGTTCAGCGGGTTCGAGACGAGGCCCATCGCTTCGCAATCACAGCGCATCGCAACCGCCGGACCAGATCCGGACTGACGTCCGAATTGGAGAAAATTCCCGGAATCGGCCCGGTCAAGCGCAAGGCGCTGATGAAAAAGTTCGGATCGACCGAGGGAATCGCCAAAGCGACTGCCTTTGAGCTGACGCGTGTCTCCGGAATTACGCAGTCGAACGCTGACGCGATCCGCGCCTATTTCGGTGGGGAGTAGGGCGAAACAAACAGGGAAGGTTCCGCGCGGGATTTCCTTACGGGCTCAGGAAAGCTCTGGGAGCCCGGCGCCGTTGATTATCGCCTCCCGCCTCGGTCCGGCTGGAACCCCATCGTTTTCAGCACGGCCGGGTTATTCATCCAGTTCTTCGCCGTCTTCACCCGCAGCTCCAGGTACGCCTTCCGATCGAGAAGCTTCTCGATCTCGACGCGCGCGTCGGTCCCGATTTTTTTCAACATCGATCCGTTCCGACCGATGACGATGCTTTTATGCGCTTCGCGGTCGAGGAGGAGCGTCGCCTGAATGTACGACTGCGTATCGCTTCGGTCGACAAATTCGTCGATCCGGACGCCGATCGAATGTGGGATTTCTTCGTCAAGGTTCATCAGCAGCGCTTCGCGGATCAGGTCGCGGACGATCTCGCGCTCGTACAGGTCGGTGATCTGGTCCGGGTCGAAGAAGCGCGGACCTTCCGGGAGCCGTTCGATCAGCGTTTTCAGCAGTTCGGCGCAGCCCATGCCGGTTTGCGCTGAAATCTCAATAAACGACGCGCCGGGAAGCGCGCTTCGGAAGTCCGCGCCGGGATTCTCGCGGCTCTTCCCGCGGAGGAGGTCGATTTTATTCAGCGCGACGATAACGCTCCCGGACAGGTTCAATTTTCGAAACGTTTCCGCGATCGCCGTGTCGTCGGCGCTGATCCGTTCGGACGCGTCGACGATCCAGAGGATCCAGTCCGCGTCGGTAAACGTCCCTTTGGCCGCGTCGTTCATGATCTCGCCCAGCTTATTCTTCGCGCGGTGGATTCCCGGCGTGTCGATCAGGATCAGCTGCGCGCTGTCGGTCGTGATAATACTGAGCTGGTTCCGCTGCGTCGTCTGAGGACGGGGGGAGACGGCGGCGATTTTCTGGCCTAAAAGGCGGTTCGTCAGCGTCGATTTCCCGACGTTCGGTCGGCCGACGACGGCGACGTAGCCCGATTTAAACGGCTCCGCCGCGTGGGGGATCTCATCGTTCGAATTCAGCAGCGTTTCGGTCATCTGGATTCTCCTTCGGTTCGGACGGGCGCGCCTCGATGGGCGCTGTCCATGCCATTTTCTCTTTTTTTGCGTGCGGATAGCGTTTAATTTCGATTTCGCGCCGGAGCGCGTCGGTCTTCGAGGCGACTTCTTCTAAATAAACGAGCTCCACCGGCCGGTGCGTCCGCGTGTAGGCTCCGCCGGCGCCGCTGTTATGCTGCCTGACGCGGCGAACAGGATCCCCCGTCCAGCCGGTATAAAAGCTTCCGTCAGCGCAGCGGACCATATAGCAGTAATAGCGCTTCGCCGGCCGCGGGGCCTCGGACGCGCCGCCCTCGCTCAATTCTTTTTTTTTCCGGACAGGAGGCCGCCTAAAAAGAACTGGCTCAGCGTTTCGCTCATCGAAGTCCGTTCCGGTTTGACCTCCGCTTCGGAGCGCCAGGCGGCTTTTTCATACTGCTCGATCCAGGTCCGGCGGTTGGCGCTCGTCTCGTCAAAAAACCGGCTCAGCCTTTCCGCGTCTTCGTCTCGGAGCGCGTCGCGGAGCTCCTTCATCGCCGCGGTCGCCTCATGAATCGCCAGCAGCGCGTTTTCCCGGTTCGCCAGTAGTTCCAGCGCGCGGTTCAGTCCCGTCTCGTCCTGGTTCCCGATCCCGCTCAGCGCATGGAACGGTTTCCCGCCGAGCTTGCGTTGGTCGCTCCAGCCCTGACCGCGGAAAGCGGCGGCTGAAAACGCGGCCGCGGCGATTTTCGGCGCAAGCTCTGACCGCGCCGTCAGCGCGTCGATTTCCGCCGGCGCGAAAAACGCGCTATGCGCCCCTAACAGGATCGCGAAGTCTTGTGCTAAATGCAAAAGCTCCGGATCGGTCGTTTCCGTCGCCGCGATCGTCAGCGTCCCGTCCTTGAACAGGTCTTCGCGCGCGCTGCGCCAGCCTTCCTGCGCCTCGGCAAGCCGCGCCGGGCTCAAGGCCGCGTGCAGACCGACGAACTGATCCGGGTTGGGGAGATATTTCCGCGCGAGCCGATTCGCCCGAACCTTATTCAGACTGAAATCGAGGATGCCGATATCTTCCGGCAGGTTCGGCGCGATCGCGTCCAATACCGGTTCCAGTTCGCCATCCGGAACGGCAATCACGATCAGATGAGCTTTTTTTACCGCGTCCGCGTAGGAATGCTCGATTTTGTCCACCGCGTCTACGCGTTTCGCGGCCTCCTCCGCGCTTTTACGGCTGTCGAGGCCAACACGAAAAATATCTTTTTTCTGATAGCGAAGCGCTAAACCGACGGAGGCGCCGATTTCGCCGAGTCCGATAAGTGTCAATTGAAGCTGCATATGCGCGGTTAAACTCCTGTCATGAAGCGAAAGAGGGAGGATACGATCGGGTTCAGGACCCGCGAAAACAAGTCGATTCGCAGGTACGGCAGCACGAGAATCAGGACGAGGAGCAGCTGCGGCCCGATCGCCTGAACCCGGGTCCAGCCGCCTCTGAATTTTTCAGGGACGAACGGATCGAGAACCTTTGACCCGTCGAGCGGGGCGAGCGGGATCAGGTTGAAAATCGCCAGACTGATATTGATGAACGTGAAATTCGCTAAGAAATAAGCGGGCCATCCGGAACTCGCCGCCGGAAGGCGCAGCCGGATGATCATCCCGGAGATCAGCGCCAGCAGGAGGTTTGAAAGCGGTCCCGCGATCGAAACGAGCGCCAGCCCGACGCGGCTGCGGCGGTTGACGATATCGGCGCGAACCGGAACCGGTTTCGCCCAACCGAACCCCACGAGCATCAGCATCAGCGTTCCGGCGATGTCCAGATGCGCCAGGGGGTTCAGCGTCAGCCGTCCGGCGTTTTTCGCCGTGTCGTCCCCGAGCGCGGTGGCGACGCGGGCGTGCGAATACTCGTGAACCGAGAACGCGACAACGAGCGTCAGCGCACGGACGATGTATAATGATAGTTGATCGAGACGTCCCATATCCTTCTGAATTATACCTGATCGCGATGGTCTTCTTTATCGGGAGATTCGACGTGCCGCGGCTCGGGATCGGCGGAACGGGACGGGCTTTTTGGAAAAATCGAATCGGGAGAGGGAGAAAAATGAACGAGTTTGTCAGGCTTCGGAAAGAAAAGCTGGCGGATGTCGTCGTTGGCAACTTGAAGAAGCATTTTTTCGATGCGTATAGCTGCGCGACAGCGGCGGAAGCCAGGGATCTGGCCATATCGCTGATTCCGGTGGGATCGACGATCGGCTGGGGCGGTTCGGCGACGATCGACGCAATCGGGATAAAAGACGCGCTCCGGGGCGGGAATTACCGTCTTTTTGACCGTGATCTGGCGAAGACGCCGGAGGAGCGCGTCAGGATCGTGCGTTCCGCGCTGACGGCGGACGTATTTTTGATGAGTTCGAACGCGGTTTCTGCGGACGGGCAGCTCGTCAATATTGACGCGAACGGCAACCGGGTTGCGGCGTTGGTCTACGGTCCGAAATCGGTGATTGTCGTCGTTGGAATGAACAAGGTGGAAGCGACGCTGGATTTAGCGATGGCGCGGGCGGAGACGGTCGCCGCGCCGATTAACGCCGGCCGCTTTCCCGGAAAGACCCCCTGCCGGGTCAGCGGCGCCTGCGGTCATTGCTTTTCAGCGGATTCGATCTGCGCTACGGTCGCGATTACTCGGCTTTCGAAGCCTGCGAACCGGATCAAGGTCATTCTCGTCAACGAGGATCTGGGCTTCTGAGTTGGGGCGGTCACGAATCCGTAGATCGAACGTTAATCCGAAAGGAAAGATATATTTTTAACTCTCGCGCTTATAAATCGGGCCCACGACGTCCCGGTTCCCCCAGATCAGGATCCAGCCGAGCGCGATCGTGATCAGCGAACAGCCCGTCACGCACCAGCGGTAATCGATCCGTTCGCCTATCCAGCCGGCGGAAACGGTCAGCGCAAGCGCGAATGCGTTGCTCAGGATGTTTTGCGCCGCGCTGATCCTCGCGCGCAGGTTATCGGGAAAAGCGGTTTGGACCGCCCTGCGGCGCATGGCGGCGCTGTTCATGCCTGAAAACCCGGCGATCGCCCGGTTGATCAGCATCGCGGGGTACGGGATCCATAGCAGAATTGTGTCCAGAAAATCGTAAATCTGATAAATCGTGAAGGCCGTCAAGAACCGGCGTTTTGCGGGGATTTAGCATCGTATTTGAACGAAGCTGCCGGCCGTCCGGCCGACGAATTCGGATACGTTGAAAAATGAATACATCGCGATCGAAAACCCGGACGCGGTTCAGGAAAAGGCGACGATGATTGGGGGCGGTTCCGTCGTTGATTCCGCTTGCGAACGAGACGTAACTGAGTGAAATTCCGCGTCCAGAGTTTCGAGTTCATCTGCTTCCTCCTTTGTTTCCGGTAAAGCGGATATCCTTGAATATTTGGGCCGCCGCGTATGAAGGATGATTCCGGGAAGGATAAAAATACGAACGGGGATCATTTCAATTTTCCAGCAGGTTTTTTCCGAGGATCCCGAAAATCCGGCGCGTTTCCGATTTTGACCTGACCTCGTTCGTGATCAGGAAGAAGCGTTTCCCGTCCGAAAAGCCCCAATCGTTGACGACGCCGGGGAGCCCGCCGGTTTTATGATAAAAGCCGTCCGGATCGGTTTCAAAATCGCGGAAGAACAGGTTATCGTCCTGACAATAACACATCAGCCGCCGGAGCTCGTTCCGGTCGTCTTCCGGGAGCGCGTCGATCGCGTCGTACCACTTTTCCAGATCCGCGCTGATCGTCCAATTGTCCCGCCCGGATCCACGGTCCGCCGGCTGCATCATTTTTCGTCCGAGGCGCGTATCGGTCAGTCCGAACGCCTCGCGCCAGACCTGATTCAGCCGCTCCATCCCGATTTTTTCGATCACGACGTTGGTACAGAGATTATCGGACGTCGCCAGCATGTGCAGCAGCGCGTCGGCGTACGGGAACGATCGGACCGTCAGGGCGCAGGCGAACCCCGCGCCCTCGACGCGCGCCTCCCGGTCGAGCTCCGCGATTTTGCGGCGGTCGAGCGCGCCGCCGCGTTCGAGGACGAACCAGCTCAGCGCGATCGGAACTTTAATGATCGACGCGGTCCGGAAGCGGAAATCGGGACCGCGGTTGGAAAACCGGATAGGTTCGCCGTCCCGTTCTCGATAATAAAATGTGTACGCGCCGTCGAGCTGGTCGAGCTGCGTCCGGATCGCGGCGCTGAGCGTCTCGTTTTGCATGTGTTCCCCTTTCGAAAATCATGGTTTGTTCCTAAAATTGTACTCAGGTTTTGTCGATTGACCCTGCGCCGCCCGCTTTATTTTCAGGGTACATCCTTGCGGATCGTTTACGGGAAAATCTTTGCGTTATATAAGGAGGTATGCCTCGTCATGATTTATCATATCTGCCGCAGGGGAGAAGCGGAAAAGGCGTTCGCCGCCGGCGTCTACGCGCCGGACTCGCTTCAAACCGAAGGATTTATTCATTTCTCGACCGCCGCGCAGGTCGTCAGCGTCGCCAATCGTTTCTACGCGGCGGACCCGGATCTGGTCCTGCTGACCGTTGACGATACGAACGCGGAGAATTCCGGGAAAGTTAAATTTGAAGCCGTTCCGGACAGCGATCAGGCCTTCCCGCATTATTACGGCCCGCTTCCGATGGATCGGGTCCTGAGCGTTCTCGATCTTCCTCTGGACGCGGAGGCCGGGTTCCTGCTTCCGGAGGGGCTGACTGTCGGGAGCGGCGCCGGGGACCCGGGGCGCGGCTGGCGCGTCGTTATCGACTCGATCCTGGATCAGGTCCGTCTCGCGATCGCTCCGGACCAGCTCCTCTATCGAATCGCGCAGGAGACGGAAACCGGGTACCGCTTCGGCGATATCGATGTCGATTTTTCTCTTTACCGGACGGTTAACGTTTTGGCGATCGGAAAAGCGGCGCGGCGGATGGCGTCGGCGCTGGGGAACCTGATCGAAGAGCGGATCGACGCCGGACTGATCGTATCGAAAACGCCGTTCGAAATGGGCGAATTCCCGCCGAAATACCGCTGTTTCGTCGGGAGCCATCCCGATCCGACGGAAGCGTCGGTCCTTGCGGGAGAGGCTGTTCTCGAATTTGCGGGGGCGCTGAACGAGAAGGACCTCCTGATCGTCCTGATTTCCGGCGGCGGGTCGTCGCTGGCGGTCGCGCCGGCGAAAGGGGTATCGCTCGCGGAAATTCGTGAGCTGAACCGTAGGCTGCTTGCGTCGGGAGCGTCGATTCATGAAATTAACGAAACGCGGAAACGGGTCGACCGGCTTAAGGGCGGCGGCGTTGCCCGTGCCGCAGGCGGGGCGCGGATCCTCAACCTGATTCTTTCGGACGTGATCGGGAACGATCTTGCGACGATCGCTTCCGGCCCGACAGTTTTAGCGAAGGAAGACGGCGGGGCGAGGATCGAATCGCTGATGATCGGGGACGTCGGAACGGCGATCGACGCGGCGGCGAAAACCGCTCTCGGATTCGGTTTCGAAATCGTTCGCGTCGACGAGCCGATATCAGGCGAAGCGCGCGAGGTCGGGAAAGCGTTCGCCGAGCGGATCCGCTCCGTTCGGTCGGAACGCGAACCGGGTTCGAGACCGGTCCTGATCCTGCGCGGCGGCGAATCGACGGTGACGCTGCGCGGGGATGGGTTCGGAGGGCGGAATTTGGAAACGGCGCTGGGCGCTGTCGAAACGCTTTCGGGGCTTTCAGGCGTCGCGCTCGTCACGTTCGCGACCGATGGGGAAGACGGCCCGACCGACGCCGCCGGCGCGATCGTGACCGGCGATACGGCCCGGCCTGGCGTCGCGGCGGGCCTGAAGCTTTCGGAGGCGCTGGAAAGGAATGATTCGTATCGGTATTTTGAAGCGGCCGGCGGCCTGATCCGGATCGGATCGACTGGGTCGAACGTGAACGATCTGCTGATGGGGTTTATTTTCTGAAACCTGGCGGTCATTCTTCTGAATCGCGACGCGCGTCGGATTTTCGCCGGCAGGACGATCGCGAAAACCGCATGTTTCCGGTTCGGAATGCTATAATTCCGGGAGGCTACGAACGATTTAAGAAAGGATCGAAAACAATGTCGGTTTATGAGACTGGAAAATGGGACTTAGGGGATTTATTCAGCGGGATTGAAGCGGACGACTTTAAGAATGCGCTGAAGGAGGTCGACGATCGCGTCAAGGAAATCGAGGGATGGCGCGGTAAGCTGGACGATTCGACGACGAACGCAGCGTTTCGCGAGCTGCTGGGGAAGATCGAGGCGATGGAAACGCTGGTGATGCGGATTTATTCGTTTGTGAACCTGATGTTCACTGCCGATTCGCAGGATCAGAAGATTATCGCGATGGTCGGGCGGATCGACGCGCTTCTCGCGGAGATTCAGAATAAAACGGTTTTCATGTCGCTCTGGTGGAAGAATCTTTCCGACGGCGTCGCCGCGGATCATCTGGCCGCGCTCCCGGAGTATCGTTACTATCTGACCAAAATGCGTCAGACAAAGCCGTACACGCTCAGCGAAAGCGAAGAAAAAATTATCGCGACGAAGAATGTCTCCGGCGCGGGCGCGATGCAGAACCTGTACAGCATGATTACCAATCGCTATACGTTTGAGCTGGAGGTCGACGGTGAGAAGAAAACGATGACCCGCGGCGAAATTTCGCAATATTTCCGCGATCCGGATCCGGACGTTCGCCGGCGCGCGTATGAGGAGCTGTATCGGGTTTACGCGAAGGACAGCGCGATTCTGACGCAGATTTATCAGGCGCTCGTCCGCGACTGGGACAGCGAAGGGCTGACGATCCGCGGGTATGAAACGGCGATGAGCGTCCGCAACGTTGAAAACGACATCCCGGGCGAGGTGGTTGATCTGCTGCTCGCGAAGGCGCAGGAGAATAAAGGGGTTTTCCAGCGTTATTTCCGGCTGAAGGCGAAGCTGCTCGGGCTGGAAGGGATGCGCCGGTCGGATCTCTACGCTCCGTCCGAAGAAACGAAGAAGCGGTACAGCTTTGACGAAGCGGTTCGCATGGTCCAGGCGGCGTTCGACGGCTTCGATCCGGAATTCAAGCAGAAAGCGATGCGCGTGTTTAACGATCGTCATATCGACAGCGAAATCCGCGCCGGGAAACGGGACGGAGCGTTCTGCTGGACGGTTTGTCCGGATCTGACGCCGTACGTTCAGGTCAATTATCAGGGAAAGCTGGAAGACGTTTCGACGCTGGCGCATGAGCTCGGACATGCGATTCATTCGATGATGGCCGAGAAGCAGAATATTTTCCAGCAGCATGCCTGCCTGCCGCTGGCGGAAACGGCGTCTACGTTTTGCGAGATGGTGCTTTCGGATTATCTCATGGCGCATGAGACGGATAAGCTGGTCCGGCGGACGCTGCTGATGACGTCGATGGACGGGAATTATGCGACGATCCAGCGTCAGGCTTATTTCGCCCTTTTCGAACGCGACGCGCATGCGCTGATCCGCGAGGGCGCGGACACGGACGCGCTGAACGAGCTGTACATGAAGAATTTACAGGATCAGTTTGGCGATTCGCTCGATGTGAACGCTGAATTTAAGGGCGAATGGACCGTCATTCCGCATATTTTCTACACGCCGTTCTACGTTTACGCTTACTCATTCGGACAATTGCTGGTGCTGAGCCTGTTCAAGGCGTATAAGGAAGAGGGAAAATCGTTTATCCCGCGCATGAAGCAGCTGCTGGCGACGGGCGGATCGCTTGCGCCGGAAGGTGTATTGAAAAAAGCGGGCTTCGATTTCCGCGATCCTGCGTTCTGGCAGGGTGGGTTCGATATCCTTTCCGATATCGTTGATCAGATCGAAGCGTTAAGTAAATAGACCGGGCAATGGATTCGGCCTCGAAGGCGGAACGCTCCGGAGTTCCGCCTTTTTGTGGGACGACTCCCATTAATCTGGCGTTTCCCTGTCGGAAAACGGCGAGGCATGATAGAATAAACCGGTTATAAAAACGCATGCCCCTGAATCGAACGGCAGCGTGCGGCGGGGTCTCCCGCCGTCGCCGGACGAAGCGAAGGGGGCAGAGGAAAAAACGCTAAGGAGTCAGTTTTTATGTCGAACGTCATTTCAATGAAGGCTTTACTGGAAAGCGGCGTCCATTTCGGGCACCGCACGAATAAATGGAATCCGGCGATGAAACCGTATATTTTTACGGAACGCAACGGTATCCATATTCTCGATTTACAGCAGACGGCGAAGAGTATCAACACGGCGTACGCGCTCGTTCGCGATACTGTCAAAAGCGGTCAGAACGTTCTTTTCGTCGGAACGAAGCGCCAGGCGCAGGAAACGATTAAGGATGAAGCGATGCGCTGCGGGATGCCTTACGTTACCGAACGCTGGCTGGGCGGTACGCTGACGAACTGGGACACGATTTCATCCCGGATCGGCGAGCTCGACCGGCTTGAGAAGCTGGTTTCGAGCGGCGAGGTCAATAAGCTGACGAAGAAGGAAGGACTGCTGATCGAGCGTGAAATCCAGCGGCTGAACCTGCGGCTGGGCGGCCTGCGGACGATTCACAGCATTCCCGGAATGCTGATCGTGGTTGACGTGATGCGCGAGGATACCGCGATTCATGAAGCGAACCTGACGGGAATCCCGGTCGTCGCGCTCGTTGATACGAACTGCGATCCGGGGAACGTCGATTACGTGATCCCGTCGAACGACGACGCGATCCGCGCGATCAAGCTGATTATCGGACGTCTCGCCGACGCGGTTATCGAAGGCAAAGCGCTGCGCGACGAAGGCGACATGGGCGATTTCGGATTTGCGCCGAGCGCCGCGTATGAAAAAGAGTCTTTCATGTCGGGCGAAGAGCTGGCGGAAGAGGACCTTTTGAGCGATAACCTGCTTGCAAAGATCAGCGAGAAGAAAACCAGCGAAGAATCTGACGAAAGCGAAGGGGAAGAGTAAAATGGCGATTTCGATTGATATGATCAAGGAATTACGTGAAAGCACGGGGGCGGGGATTTTAGAGTGCCGCAAGGCGTTGGAGAACGCGAACGGCGACATGAAAGCGGCGCTGGACTTTTTACGCGAAAAAGGGTTGGCGACGGCGAAAAAACGCTCCGCTCGCGTTGCGTCGGAAGGCGTTGTTGAAGTCTATTCGCATGGCGGAGGTCGGGTCGGCGTTCTGGTTGAGCTGAATTGCGAAACCGACTTCGTCGGCCGGTCGGAAGCGTTCCGAACGCTGGCGCATGAAATCGCGCTTCAGGTCGCTGCGACGTCGCCGCTGTATATTTCGGAAGAGGATATTCCCGCCGACGTCCTGGAGCACGAGGAAAAGATTGCCACGGCGAAGGCCCGGGAAGAGGGAAAGAAGGAAGCGATTATTCCGAAGATCGTCGAGGGCTCGATCAAAAAATATAAGGATGAGTTCGTGCTGCTGAACCAGACGTACGTCCGCGACGAGAGCGTCACGATTCAGGACCTGATCAATCAGAATATTGCGTCGATGGGAGAGAACGTCATCGTCCGCCGCTTCGCCCGCTTCGGGTTGGGGGAGACGACGGAGACGGCTGAGGAAGAAGCGTAAGGCTGTCTTTTACGATGCGAATCCGCTCTGAATAAGGGCGGATTTTTTTATGGCCGGGAACTGCTGCTGGGATATTCGGCGCGGAGGAGGTTCTTGTGTGAATGAAACGGATCTTCTCCGCTTTCCCGCGTTCGCTTATAATCAACGTATCAAATTAAGTCGGAAGGGGATTCGGATGACAGGGTTACAGTATCAACGCGTCCTGATCAAGCTCAGTGGAGAAGCGCTCTCTACCAACGGTAAGCTGGGGATCGACCCGCCGTCGGCGTTGGAAATCGCGACGAAGATTAAACAGCTGTATGAGACAGGGGCGCAGATCGCGATCGTGATTGGCGGCGGCAATCTCTGGCGCGGACGGATCGGGATCGAAGTCGGGATGGACCAGCCGACAGCCGATTATATGGGAATGCTGGCGACGGTGATGAATTCGCTGGTCCTGATGGATTCGCTGGAGAAGATCGGCGTTGTGACCCGCGTTCAGACGGCTATTTCAATGCCGACGATCGCGGAGCCCTATATTCGCCGCCGCGCGATCCGGCATATCGAAAAGGGGCGGGTCGTTATTTTCGGCGGCGGGACCGGGAACCCTCTCTGCACGACGGATACGGCCGCGGCGCAACGGGCGATCGAGATTAACGCCGCCCTGCTCATCAAGGCGACCAAGGTCGACGGGGTTTACGATTCCGATCCGAAGCGAAATCCGAACGCGAAAAGGTACGAACGGATCAGCTATATGGACGTGCTGTCGAAAAGGCTGGGCGTGATGGATTCGACCGCAATTTCGATGTGCATGGATTATAAGATGCCGATGATGATTCTCAATTTCTGGGACGATGACGCGCTGATCCGCGCGGTTCATGGCGAGACGGTCGGGACGATCGTCGTTCCTTAAAGAGCCTGGTATGACGAGCGACGGGGCGACCTTTCCGACTATCGACACTCTCCGTGCGATGAACGCGACGGAGCTTCTAAGCTTAGGGCGGAAACTTTCAACGCATAAGGCGCCGGTTTCCGGTGGACGACCGATCCGGATCGCGCTGACCGGCGGAGGGAATCTTTCCTATCTTGGGCTGGCGCTGGCGCCGTTTTTTATCAGCGCCGGCTTCGATCCCCGTCTTTACGTCAGTCCCTACGGCGGATTTCATCGCGAAGTTTACGACGACGCGTCTCCGCTCGTTCAGTCTGCGCCCGACGTCGTTCTCGTCGTTGAATATTGGCGCGATACCGCTGTATTCCAGCCCGACCTGAGCGCTTCTGCGGGGGAAACCGCTGAAATTATCGAGCGGATCGTCGCCGAGCGGATCGCGATTTTATCAAAGCTGCAGGAACGAACCGGCGCGCCGGTTTTCCTGAGCGAGATCGTAACGCCGGACCGACGCGCCGACGGATTTTTCGCGATGAACCGGCCGGCTGGCTTGACGCGGTTTTTACGCGAGGTGAGCCGGCTGACGGCGGAACGAAAACCGGACGCGATTCGGATGATCGATTTGGACGAGGCCGCCGCCGCGTTCGGGAAGAAAGACTGGTTCGACGACGCGGCGTGGTTCTTATCGAAACAGCCGTTGGCTCTGTCAGCGCTCCCAGCCGCCGCGTGGGCGCTCAGCGCTCCGATTCTGAACGCGTTCGGCGTCGTTCGGAAATGCCTGGTTCTCGATTTGGACCAGACGCTCTGGGGCGGGGTCGTCGGCGACGACGGGCTTTTCGGAATCCGGCTTGAACCGAACGACGCGGTCGGCGAAGCTTACCTCGATTTTCAGCGAACGATCCTGAAATATTATCAGCGCGGGGTCCTGTTGGCGGTCTGCTCTAAGAATAACGACGCAACCGCGCGGGAGGTTTTCGAAAAACATCCTTACTGCCTCCTCAAGCTGGATCATTTTGCCGCTTTTTACGCGAATTGGAATTCCAAAGCGGAGAACCTGAAGCGGATCGCCGCCGATTTGAATATCGGAACGGACGCGATCGTCTTTTTTGACGATAATCCGGTTGAACGCGATCTCGTTCGGCGCGCGCTTCCGGAGGCGGCGGTCGTCGACGTTCCGGACGACCCGGCGGAATACAGCGTTGCGCTCGATCAGGCGCGGCTGTTTGACTGGGTGACGCTGACGAAGGAGGATCTCGTTCGAAACGAAACGTTCGCCGCGGATCGGAAGCGCGAGACGCTTAAATTGTCCGTGAACGACTATCAGGCGTACCTCCGCGATTTGGAAATGCGCGCCGCGTTCGGTCCGGCCGCGGATCCGGAGCGGGAGCGGTTTATTCAGCTTTTCAATAAAACGAATCAGTTCAACCTGAGAACGGAGCGGATTCAGCCGGAAGATTATGATCGGTTCAGCGACGAGCCGGGAACGTCGCTGCTTGCCGTGAGATTGAAGGACCGGTTCAGCGATTATGGGATGATTTCCGCGCTGATCGTTCGAATGGGAGATGAAACGGACGGCGCTCCTGGTTTCGACGAAAAAACGTTAAGAATCGACGGCTGGGTGATGAGCTGCCGCGTGTTTAATCGCGGGCTGGAGGCGTTTATCCTCGCGCGGCTGCGGAAAATCGCGTTAGCGGCCGGTATCCGCTATATCATCGCGCTGTTCCGCCCGACGGCGAAGAACGATTACCTGAAGCGTGTCCTTCCAGCGCTGGGGTTTGAGACGATCGGCGAGACCGGCGGGATGACGCGGTATGCGTACGACTGCCGGCGGGAAGATGAACCGGAGACGACGATCGAAGATGAAGATGAAAAAGAGCGTCATCCCGGACTTTAATGGATTGGAAGAATGGATAGAAAACGATGAGCAAACGGATTTGGGATTGGTACGCGCCGGTATATGAATTCTTCATGCCTATGGACGAGAAGGTTTTCCCGGGGATGTACGCGCGAGTTCCGGAAGTCATTCGCGGAAAAGACGTGCTGGAAATTGCGACGGGGCCAGGAACGTTGGCGAAGCGCATTGCGCCGGCGGCCGGGAAATTTATCGCGACGGACTATTCCGAAGGCATGATCAAAACGGCGAGGAAAGGGAAATATGCCACGAACCTGACGTTCGAGATCGCCGACGCGACCGATTTACCGTATGGTGAAGGAGAGTTTGACGTGGTCGTGATCGCGAACGCGCTGCATATAATGCCCGATCCTGTCAAAGCGTTGAGAGAGATCGACCGCGTTTTGAGGCCGGCTGGAATTCTGATCGCGCCGAATTTTATTCAAACCGGGCAGGCCGGAAAAACTCGAATCTGGACGAGGTTGCTGAAACTGTTTGGAATCAGGTTTGAACGTCAATGGACGCCGGATACGTATCCGGCGTTCCTGGCTGAGAACGGCTGGAAGGTTGTTTACAGCGAAGTGATGCCGGCGCGGGTGACGATGATGTATACCGAATGTATCAGGGCGAAAGAGGCGGGCGCGGCGGCGGAGGAAAATCCGAACGAGTCAGGAAAGGCGGGATATGCGCGAAGCGAACCTGAAAAGGATTGAAGCGATTTTTCGAACGGTCCTGGATGATCCGGGGCTGCGGATTGACGAGGATTCTTCGCCGGAAACGGTCGCGGACTGGGATTCGTTTGCGAATATTCAGCTTTTAGCGGCGGTCGAAGAAGCGTTCCAGGTCAAGTTTACGGTTTCGGAAGCGCTCGAGCTTCGGACGGTTCTGGATATTCTCTGCGCGGTTGAGAGAAAAACGACCTGACCGCATACGAAAATAACCCGACAAACGGGAAAAGTTTCACTGGTCATCGAGCCTGAAATTCGGTACGCTTATCTTGTTCAGTATGTTTTCGATTCGGGAAAAAGGAGGCGTGATGAAACTCAGGGAACGCGAAGCCGGAATCCGGGAGGATATTCTCCTGATTTCGGAATTCTTCGAGACGTTTGGAACCCGCGGCACGTCCGGTATCACGACGAAACAGCTTCGATTGCTGGAGATGATTGCTGCGTTTTCGCCGGATCGGCTGACGCTCTCGGCTTTGGCGGAGGCGGCGGGGAGCACCCGGCAGAATATCAAAAAGATGACGCTTCTTTTAGAAAGGGGCGGATGGGTCCGAATTCAGAAGGATGAAAAGGATCAGCGGATCCTGCGGATCGGCATAACGGAGAGCGGAAAGAATGCACTGGGGTGGGCCGCTGCCGGGCGGCTGGAGAACCTGGAGGAAGCTTTCGCCGGTCTGGACGAAAAAACGTTAAAGGCGGTCGCGAAAGCGCTGGCGCGCGTGAAAAAAAACTGTCAGCGTGCGGGACGGGTGAAAAGCGTTTAGTATGGAATTGAGACAAATCAACCTGATTGTCCCCATATCGTTTCTTATGAATATCGCCACCCCCGATCAGATATTCCACGCATTAGTACGTGCCTGAAGATCCCAGAGCCGGCGATAAGCCCCACCCTCCCTGATCAGCGCCTCATGCGTTCCGGTTTCCTGAACACGCCCGTCCTGATTCAAGACGATAATTTGCTGCGCATTCTTGATAGGCGAAAGCTTATGCGCCACCACAAACACCGTTTTCTCTCGAATCAGCGCATTGATCGCCTCCTGGATCAGGAGCTCATTTTCCGAATCGATATTCACCGTCGCTTCGTCCAGCAGGATGATCGGCGCGTCCTTGAGCAGCGCACGGGCGATCGCGATCCGTTGGCGTTCCCCGCCGGAGAGCGTTACGCCGCCCTCCCCGATCACTGTCTGGTATCCATTCGCCATTTTTTCGATAAACTCGTGACAGTGCGCTTTTTTGGCTGCTTCCCGGATATCCGCAAAAGCAGCGTTCGGATTTCCAAAACGAAGGTTGGCTTCGATTGTGTTATGGAAAAGATATACCTTCTGAAAAATAAAACTGATATTCCTCAGGACAACATCGCTTCTCATCCTGCGAACGTCCACGCCGCCGATCTCAACAGTTCCACTTTTCGCGTCATGGAAACGGGCGATGAGAGAAAGCAAGGTGCTTTTTCCGCTCCCGGAAGGACCAACAATTGCCGTCAACGTTTTTTCTGGAGCGTAAAAGTCGATTCCCGTCAGGACTTGCTTTTCGCCATAAGAAAACGAGACGTTTCGAAACCTGATATCAAAAGCAGCAGGCGTAATCGATCCCCCTTGTTTGTCCATATCTGGGGTCTCCAATACCGTTTCCATACGATGGATGCATTCGTTCATCAAGCGCAAAATTCCAGAGGTCATGCCTAACGTTTCCATTGGGGCATAAACCGAAAAGGCAATAATCACAAGAAGGAGTGTTTTTTCCAAAGGAAGACTGCCGTCTGAAAAAAAGAACGCGACGGCGAACAGGATCACAGCGGTAAACAAATTGAAAATTACGAAATACAGCGTCATATACGGCATTCCGGCCATTTCAAAATCATAAGAGGTCATTTCCAGATTTTTCAGGACGCCTTCCAATCTTTTTTTCTGGATACCCGTGATTCGGAAAGCCTTAACGACATAGATCCCATGTAGATACTCCAGCATGACGGAGGACGTCGCCGCATGAGCAGTCTGACGTTCTTTTGATTTTCTTTGATAAATCTGTTGTGTCTGATGATGAACCAGGATAGCGAACGGGTAAGCCAAAAGAGCCAACAACGCGATTCGGAAATCCAATATCAACAACGTAAGCATTAAAAGAACGATGCTGATCATTGCGCTGATGATTTTCGAAAGGAAAGACATCGCCATACCTTCTACGAAAACAAGATCATCGTTAACAACGGAAGATAATTCGCCGGCGTCGGTATCATGATAAAAACTCATGGGAAGATGAAGAAGTTTTTCTCCCAGTGCCAAACGTTGGTTGCAGACCATTTCATACCCGGCGCCGCTCTGTAGCCTGTACTCCAGCAACTTGAAAATAAATCTTAAAACGAGAGAACATAGCAGGAAAAGCGCGACCCAGATGATACGCTTCATTCGAATATCTCCTGCCAAATACCAGCGAAAGGAGAAGAACATGAACAGCAAGGAAAGGCTCGGCATGACGCTTTCCAGGAACCCGACCGCAAAGGAAAGAAGCAGCTTGCTCTTCGTTTTCCCCGACAGGCGCAGAATTCTGCGGATGATGTCTAACATTGGACGCCCCTGTTCGTCATTAGCGCCCAGTTTTCTGATTCTTTGTATGCGCTGAACAGCGATTGATAGGTCGGACAGTCTTTCAGCAGTGCTGAATGCGTTTCCTGCGCGATAACCTTGCCGCCGCTGATGACCAGGATGCTGTTGAGATGTATAATCGTGCGGATCCGGTGCGCTATGACAATGAGGGTCTTCCCTTTAGCGAGGGCGCTGATCGCCGCTTGGAGATGCTCCTCGCAATCTGGATCGATATTCGCCGTCGCTTCATCCAGAACAAGAATCGGCGCGTCCTTCAAAATCGCCCGCGCAATCGCGATCCGCTGCCGTTCTCCGCCGGAAAGCCGGCAGCCGTCATCTCCGACCAAGGTGTCGTAGCCCTGTTCTTTCTCCATGATGAAATCATGGCATCTCGCTGCTTTAGCCGCGGCGATAATTTCCGCGTTTGTTGCGTCTTGTTTTCCGATTCGGATATTATCCGCAATAGAAATATTAAAAAGAAAGGTGTCCTGGAAAACGAAGCTGACGATTTTCATCAGAGTATCCATCGAAAAATCATGGATATTCACCCCGCCGATCTGTATACTGCCGCTCCGGACGTCCCAGAACCGGCAGAGCAATTTGGCGATTGTGGATTTTCCGCCTCCGCTTTCGCCAACGATCGCCAATGAGCTTCCTTCTTTGACCGTAAAGGAAACGTCCTTCAATACATCCGTAGCGCCGTCATAGCTGAAAAACACTTGCTGAAACCGAATCTCTTTATCCGCGGGAACGGTCGTTTGCGAACCTTCGGTGAGCTCTGGTTCGGAGAGGATACGGTAGATATTCTGTTCCGCCGTTGCGACCATCGTGATGCTGTCCGCGAATTGCGCCAGCTTGATCAGCGGCGCGGCGAAGCTCAGCGAGACCAGCAAGAACAGGGTAAAGGTAGAAAAGGACAGGCTTTCGCGGTCAATCAGATAAAGTCCGAATGGGAGAACGGTAACGAATGATGACTGGATCAGCACAAAATAGGCGCTCATATATGGCCAGGAAGCTTTGAACCAATCTAGGACGTATTTTTTATAGGCGTAAACCGCCTCGCGGAACCTGATTAGAGAGCTTTCGCCTTGATTAAATGTCTTGATCTCCTTCATCCCGTTGACATACTCGACAACGACCGCGTTCATGAAGTCGACCGAATCATAATATCGGCGCATCTTCTCTTTGCTGCCGCGCATCATCAGAAGATAGAACAACACCGCAAACGAAACGCAGAAAAGCAGCGCCAACGTCATGCGCCAGTCGATCAAAAACAGATATACAGTGACCGCAAACGGAACCAGCGCGCTGGAGACGGTTTCTGGGATATTATGCGCCAGAAACCGTTCCAGTTCCTCGACGTCATTTTCCATAACCTTTTTAATCACTCCAGTATCCCGATCCAGAACGTAGCCAAGTGGCAGTCTCGTCAGCTTATGGGCAAGCCGCATCCGCGTATGATACAGGATCCGATACGCCGCTTTATGCGAAAGAGTCGTCGACGCAATGAACAGCAGCGATTTCGCGCTCAGGCTTATTCCGATGAAGCAGGCATATCGGTAGAGCTTGATCCTTGACGGAGCCTCTGCGATGAGTTGGGTGAGAAAATCTCGGACCAGGAAATAGGGGATGATCCCGGCTGTCACGCTGAAAACAGCCAGTACGATGCACAAAACCATATGCCATTTATACGCGCCGGCTATCGTAAAAAGCCGTTGAATACTTTTATGCATGCCTCATCCCTTTCTGAACGGACTTCTTATTTAAGTACGATCTTGTTGATATAGCAGGTCGACGGATCGTTGGCGAAGACAATGCTTTCGATTTTATCGCTGTTGAAAGCCGCGATCTCGCGCATTCCGGAGACAGGAACGTTGATTGCCGCTTCCTGCAAGGTGGTCAGAATATAGGTATAGGCGTCTTGAATGACGCTTTCGTCCGCTGTTGTCAGCATGGCGCCGATTTTCTCATCAATCTCCGCTTTTTTGTCCAGCCCCTGCTGGGCCGTGTAATCCAGCGCATAGTCCAGCATGGCTGCGATAAAAACCTGGGGATCCTGCGGAAAACCGTAGGTATCGTTTACGGAAATGTCAAATTCTCCGGAATAGCCCAACTCAAACCAGGTATTCGTTTCATACGCCAAAACGTTAACCTCTATGCCGATCTGAGCCATCTGTCCCTTGAAGGCCATTAAGATCTGTTGATCAAGGGCGTGCTCGCTCATGCAGATCGCCTCAAGCGTAAGGCGCTTTCCGTCTTTAACGCGGATCCCATCCTCGCCGATTTCATTCCATCCAGCCTCTTCCAAGAGCTTTACGGCGAGCTCGGGATCATAGGGATAGACTGTCTGCTCAACGTCACAAAAAGGGAGCGTTTTCGGGAAGAGCGTATCCGCTTGACGCTCCATTCCATGGAGAACCGTGCTAACGATCTGTTCCTTATGGGTTCCATGCTGAATCGCTTTTCGCACACGCGCATCCTCCAGGAGATTCCCCGACGTATTGAGCAGCAGGTTTCTCGTTGCGTAAACGGCTTGCGACTGCGTAGTTTCGATCCCCTCCTGAGCCGTAAGCGTTTCGTACATGTCATACGTCAGTTGCGCGCTTCCATACAATAAATCTATTTCCTTATTTTGAAGCGCCAACATGCGAGCGTCTTCATCCTCGATCAGTTTTACGGTGAAATTATCCGGGCCATGGCTCTCCCCCCAGTATTCCGCATTGCGGGAGAATTGATAAGAGACTCTTTCCGTATAGTTTCTCGCTTCGATTTTGTAGGGACCCGTCCCAGCCGTAGCCGTGACCGTCCCGTATGGCGTCGCCCCATTTTCGAACAGTTTCGGCGAAAGAATTCCGAATACCGCGGCGCTGAGCTCTTCCAAAACAGCATAATAAGGCTGGCTATAATGAAAACGGACGGTATATTCATCAACGACTTCGATTTCGGTCATTCGAGAAATCGCGCCATAATACGATATGCTGTCCATCATGTGCGTCTGAAGTCCCTCAAAATTCGTCTTCACCGCTTCTGCGTTAAATGGCTCGCTATCGGTAAATTTCACATTTTTCCGCAGATGAAAGGTCCACGTCTCACCGTCCTTTTCCCAGCTTTCCGCCAGAACCGGAACGGGCTTCCCGTCTTCATAGTCTACCAGCGTTTCATAGACCATCTTATAGTAATGAAGGAATCCTTGCCCTTCAATCGCACCCAACGGATCGAAAGTAGAAAACGTCCCCGATTCCCCAATGATAATGGCCTTCCGATTGCGTTCAGTATTCGATGAACTGCACGCAGTGATCGATAGAATTACCAGAATAGATAGGAACATCGCCCAAAAACATTGAACACTCTTTTTCATGATGATTTTCTCCATATATTTTTTCTAAAAACTATTCCGGATCAGACCGGTCGAAAACGGGTGCGTGAAGCTGAAGCCTGCGGATCCCTTCTTTGCGACTTCGATAATTTTCCCGTCTTTCATCACAGCAATTGTTTTTGACATAAATACAGCGGCCCGGATATCATGTGTAATGAATAGATAAGCGCAGCCGATTTCATTCTGAAGCTCTTTCAGCAGCGATAAAATCCTGAGCATGACCGTTATATCCAATCCGCTGACAGCCTCATCCAACACAATCAGCTTTGGGCGAACGGATAAAGCGCGCGCGATGCAGATTCTTTTTCTCTGTCCTCCGGATAATTCATGAGGATAACGTTCGGCTATGCTTGATTCGAGTCCAACCAAAGAGAGCAGTTCAAGGCTTCTTCTTTCGCGTTCCGGGGCGGACAATCTGAGCAGATTTCGCATCGGTTCCATCAGGCTTTCTCTGATTTTCCTTCGCGGGTTAAAGCAATCGGCGTTCGACTGGAAAACAGGCTGGATATCTCCGTACAAGCTTCTCCGGGGAATACGCCACACATCGTTTCCCCTCCAGAATACTGATCCTTTCGTCGGCTTATCCAGCGCCAGGATCAGGCGGGTGAGCGTGCTCTTTCCGCTGCCGCTCTCGCCGATCAGCGACACGCATTCTCCGTCCCGAATCTGCAGCGATACATCCTCAAGCGCCGCCACCTTCCCATAAAGCTTACTGACATGCTCTACCTGAAGCACTGGATACCCTCTTCCAGCCTGTGGTCGGCGTCAAAAAGCTCGCGCGTATAAGCATGTTTTGGCGACTTCTCTAAAGAAAGATATGGCCCAGTTTCAATGATCCTTCCGTCCCGCATGACGACAATCTCATCCGCCATCTTTTTCAGCACGCCGATATCATGCGAAACGAGCAGCATCGCCGGTTTATATTCCCGCATCACGAATTGCAGGAGGTTGATGATGATATGTCGGCTGCTCGCGTCCAACGCGGCTGTAGGTTCGTCAGCAATGATCAGGACCGGATTCAGCGAAATCGCCAGCGCAATCATGATGCGCTGCAGCATGCCGCCGGAAAGCTGGTGCGCGTAACTGCTCATGACGCGATTTCCGTCAGGAAGCCCAACCTTGGCAAGCATTTCAATCCCATATAGCAAGGCGTTTTTCCTGCCGCAGGAGAGATGCGTACAAAGTGTCTCGATAAAATGCCCGCTGATTCTCATGCACGGATCAAAGGACACAAACGGATCCTGCAGGATGACGCCGATCTCTTTGCCGTTGATTCGGGAACGGTCACTCCAGCTTAGATGGAGGATGTCTTTCTCCGCGAGGCGGATAGATCCTTCGAATGTAGTGGTCTTATCGTTCAATAGCCCGAGGATCGCGTTGCACACAGTCGTTTTCCCACATCCGCTTTCTCCAAGAATACCTGAAACTTGGCCGCGCGCGATTGAGAACTGAATATTCTCAACGCCGAGCCCAGTATTCTGATAATGAACGGTCAGGTTCCGGACTGCTAAGATTTCTTCACGATCCATGGATGACTTCCCCCATGCCTATGGCTTTTCGCATTCCTTCTCCCAGAAGATTGAAGCCGAATACGGAAAAAACAACGCAAATTCCGGGATATACAGTAAATTGTGGCGCTGTGACCAGGACGCTTTTCGCTTCATTCAGCATTGCACCCCATTCGGGCGTTCCGGACGGAAGTCCGATTCCGAGGTACGAATATCCGGAAAGCGTCAGGATCATGTCGCCGATCCCCAGGCAAAACAGAACCAGCAGGTTTGGCGCGATATTAGGAAAAACCTGAATCCCCAGAACAGAAACAGCGGACGCGCCTCCAGTTATCGTGTACGTTACATAGCTCTTGGATAATTCTTCCATGGTGTAGCTTCGAATCATTCGACCATACCAGCCAAAATATGAAAAGAAGCTGCTGAATAGCAGGTTCGCCGCTCCGTTGCCAAGGATGCCGGTCATCGCCAGAACGAGAACGATTGGCGGAAGCGCCATGCTGACGTCGCAGATCCAACAAAAACATTTCTCCGTAAGCCCCTTTTTATAGGCAGCGCCCATGCCCAACGGAATGACGCTGCAGGCAAGTCCAAGCATGACGATCCCCGCTAAACCAAGAGAGTATCTCGCGCCGTATAAGAGGCGGGATAGAATACAGCGTCCAAAGCTATCGGTTCCAAGCGGAAACGTGTCGGAAGGTTCTTCGAAACGATGATCCATATCAATGTGAACCGGGTTCCAGGGCGCCAACGATTCCGATAGTACCGCCGCCAAAACCACAATCAACACCATCGCAAAGCCCAAAATCATGCTCATATTTTTTTGCGGTTTTTTCACGATTTGCTCTCCCGCGTAAGCTTCGGATTCAGCAGCGTGCCAACATGCTCCGCCGCCATGTTAAAAACGGCAAAGCAGAGCGCCATCAGCACGAGATAGCAGTTGATCATCGGGAAATCCCGATTCAGCGCGGCTTCTAAAACGATTTTCCCCACGCCAGGCATCGTGAAAATATTCTCGACGATCGCCGTGCCGGCAAGAAGATAGCCGAGATTCTGCCCGAACAGAATGATGCAGGGAGGAGCGGCGTTGCGAAGCATATGCCATATCATAATTTGACTCGGACTGACCCCGCGGGCCCGGGCATACAGGACGTAAGAACTATACTGATTTTCAAGCAGAAGGGAGCGCAGAACCCGGGAAAGCGATCCGATCATTGGGAACGCTAACACGAAGGACGCGCACAGCGTCGATGCGAGATTTCCATGTCCAATAATCGGAATCGCGCGCAGCCGAATTCCCAAAATCATGAGGATGAGCAGGCCAAGAAAATAGCCCGGGATCGAAACGGACAGGAATGAAAACACGGTAACTATGCGATCGATCCATCCACCTTCTTTCTGCGCGGCGAGGATCCCTAACGGAATCGCAAAAATCAGGATAAGGATAGCGGAAAGACCCGCGAGAAAAAAGGTCGGTGGAGCAACCGATAAAAGCGCCTGCACCACCGGTTTCTTCGTCGCGTATGACTTTCCGAAATCCAGATGAATCGCTCTGCTCAACCACTGAACGTACTGCTCCGGGATTGAGCGATCGAAGCCAAACGCTTCATTATATTTCCTGATAACTTCTTCCGAAGGGGCTTTCGCGATTCGCCGTGCGTAAGCCTCCGCCGGACTGGTGGGCGCGATATTCGCAAGGATAAAGGATAAAACGGAAATCCCGATCCATACAGCCAACAGGTAGATTAATTTTCTGACAATCCGCTTTCCCAGTTCCCTCAAGTTTCCACCGCCAGCGCGAGTTAGACAACTCTGTTTTCTTTAGCTAAAGAAAAGAGCTTTTTCTCTCAGTCCTCATTTTATAAGGATTCTTCGATATCTTCCGCCCCGCACGGGAGTTTTCAGGACCCGATCCGGAATTTTTTCGGATTGATCCCGAATTCATTTCGAAACGCTCTCGCGAAATGGCTTGCGTTCGCATACCCGACCATGGCGGCGACCTGCCCGATACTCATGGAGCGATCTTCGAGCAAATCCCGCGCGTGTTCCATGCGGACGGAGCGGGCGAACTCATGGATACTTTTTCCAAAAGCAAGACGAAATCCCTGTTTCAGAGTATATTCATTCATAGCTACCATGCGTGCCAGTTTATAGATAGTCGGCGGTTCCATGTATCTTTGACATAGGATATTCCGGGCGTTCATCAGCGCCTGCATATCCAGATCCGTTCGATTGATTCTTGAAATAGCGGACAGTCGTTCCACAATGTTTTCCTGCCATATTTCGGCCAGCAGCATTTTTGACGTTGCCTCCAGGTAACTCTGCAGGAGGCTTCCGGTCATGTTATTTTCCAGAATTGAGCGGAACCGATTGTGGATTTTCGCAGTAGCTTTGACTGGTTTGGCCATGCTATAAACCAGCGCCTGAACCGCGGGATCATCAAACTGACTGCATTGCGCGACATGCGGCAGCTGTTGATGGAATTTTCCGTTTGATTCGATGGATACTAAAAAAATTCTTTCGCCGGATGGGAGCATCATCATCCCCCGGCTCCGGGGCATCGCGTAGATTCCGATCTCGTTTTTTCCGAGCTCAGCTTTCGGCAGCCCCGTTTCAGAGTATGCCACGTGCCCGGACAGACAGTAGGTCACTTCGCACGTGTTGGCGTAGCTATCGTAGTAGGCAACCAAAGGTATATTTAGAATGATATCTATGGTCCCGATCGTTATATCGTCGCTTACTTTTTCGATTTTTATGTACCCTGTCCCCAGGTACGAAGGGACCCGGAGGATGATTGCCGTGTTTTGTTCTGTACAGGAAAAACCGAATTGCTGAATCAGCTCAGAAATAAATTCCTGTTTTGTGTTGACCGATATGGCTCGATTTTCAGGACGATGCACCTTCGATTAGTTCCTTCTAACCGGAGTATACCATGAATTCAAGGAGTGGAATAACCCCGCTTGGGCAGGTTCGAGAAACATTGCAAGAATCTTCATCATTAATTCTATAACAGTAGCATTTAAAAAGAAAACACCTTGAAATAGGCGTTTTCTTCACTTGAAACTCCTGACGATATACGGTATCGACCCTATCGTTGTTTACTGGTTCATACGCTTCTGCGGAGTATTTTCCCTCATCCCAATCTATTTTTTCACTTCGGGCGGCGGATCGTCGCGATCGGCGGAAACGAGAAGAACGCCTTCCTTTCCGGGATTAACGTTGACCGGTATAAAATTATGATCTATTCGATCGCCGGTTTTTACTGTTCGGTTGCGGCGGTTATTTTCTCCTCTCGGATCGACTCGATTACCGCGAACGCCGGGATAGGGTACGAAACGAGCGCGCTGACGGCGGCGATTATCGGCGGAGTGACCTTCGACGGCGGGAAGGGAACGGTATTCGGCGCGTTCCTCGGCTGCGTCCTGATGGGCGTTATCAGCAACGCGATGAATATATTGAAGGTTAACTCATACGTTCAGACGATTATTACCGGTCTGATCATCGTTGTCGCCGTCGTTCTCAGCAACGTCAACAATATTCGCAGGAAATAAGGAGGAAAGGCTGACATGGTAAAAATAGCGATTATTGGCGCTGGTTTCATGGGCCAGACGCACGCGGCGGCGTACGCGGAAATTGAAAATGCGGAGCTGACGGCGATCTGCGACCGGTCGCGGGAGAGCCGCGAAGCGTTCGCGGAAAACTTCGGCTGCTCCGCGTTCGCGGATTTTGAGACGATGCTGGCGGGGGCTGAATTCGACGTCGTCGATATTTGCCTGCCGACGTTTCTGCATGAGGAATACGTCGGTCTGGCGGCGCGGGCGAAGAAGGATATTTTCTGTGAAAAGCCGTTTACGCTGAGCGTCGCTTCGATGGACCGCATGCTCGAGACTGTCCGGGAGAATCAGGTCCGGCTCTTCGTCGGTCAGGTCCTGCATTTCTGGCAGGAGTACGTCCTGGCGAAGCGGATGATCGACGGCGGCGAGCTGGGCGAAATTCGCTATGTCTACGCCGCCCGCCTCTCGGAACATCCGAACTGGGGCGACTGGTACCGGCGTCCGGAGAACAGCGGCGGCGGCCTTTTCGATCTGCACCTACATGACGTTGATTTCATGATCTGGACGTTCGGGGAGGTCGAGAGCGTCTACGCGGCCGGGAAAAAGAACGCGGCCGGCTGCTGGAACTATGTCAGCAGTATCCTCAACTTCAGGAACGGGATCTCGGCGACGGTTCAGGGGGTTATCGAAATGGAGAAGGGGTACCCGTTTACGATGGAGCTTCGGCTTGTCGGTTCGGAAAAGACGTTTGATTATGTGATGCGAGCTGGGGATAATCTCCGGAACCGCGATTCCGCGCTTCGGATAACGCGGATTTATGACGACGGAGCTGCGACCGTCCCGTCGTTAGAAACGAGGGACGCGTATACGGTTGAGCTTGAGGATTTTGTCGGCTGCGTCGCGAAAAACCGGGAATCCGGATGGGTCCGGAACGAGGACGTCCGGAAGGTCCTCTGCACGATCGAAGCGCTGCGGCTGTCGCTGGAAAGCGGAGAGAAAGTTCCCGTGAATTACGGAAGGAGAAACGGATGAAAACTGCGGTCAGCATGTTCTCGTTTGCGCAGGACGCCGATCTTCGCGAAAAATTCGCGCTGATCCGGCGCGCGGGGTACGACGGCGTGGAGCCGGTCATGAGCGAGGCGGGCTACCTGACGCATTTGTCAAGCGAGGCCGAGATTCGGAAGATTGGGAAAATCGCGGCGGATAACGGACTGGAA
Source organism: Anaerolineaceae bacterium oral taxon 439 (assembly GCA_001717545.1). Classification (NCBI taxonomy): domain Bacteria; kingdom Bacillati; phylum Chloroflexota; class Anaerolineae; order Anaerolineales; family Anaerolineaceae; species Anaerolineaceae bacterium oral taxon 439. The sequence continues at coordinate 355,277 of CP017039.1, forward strand.
ATTCCCAGCGTCGGCGTCTGGTCGCTTTGGGAAAATAACCCGTTGTCCGACGATCCGTCGATCCGGGAAAAAGCGAAGGCGATCCTGATACGGCTTCTTGAGGCGGCGAAGATTCTCGGAGCGGATACCGTCCTGGCCGTTCCGGGGTATGTCGGCTGCGAATTCGCGGCCCGGCCGGAACGGATCCGTTACGATATTGCGTATGAGCGGTGTGTGAAGCTGTTTTCGGATCTGGCGAAGACCGCGGAAGCGCTCGGCGTCTCGATCGGGATCGAGAACGTCTGGAATAAGTTTCTGCTTTCGCCGCTGGAAATGAAGCGGTTTATTTCCGATACCGGTTCGTCGTCTGTCGGCGTATATTTTGACGTCGGAAATATTCTGTATACCGGCTACCCGGAGGATTGGATCCGGATCCTTGGCCCCGCGATTAAGAAAATTCATCTTTCCGATTACCGCAGCGGCCAGGCGGGATTGGGCGCGTTCGTCGATCTTTTCGCCGGCGACGTCGATTTTATGGCGGTAGCGGCCGCGCTGAAGGAAATCGGGTACGACGATTACCTGACGTTGGAGATGCTCCCCAATTATAGGATGTTCCCCGACGTCTCCGTTTTTTCGAATCGGCCGGCGGTCGAAAAAATTCTGGAGCTTTGCCGCGCGGCTTAGCGGAAAGTTCACAATTTGGATGGCTTATCTGACAGCGATTCGGGGGTTTCTGGAAAAAAATTTAATAATTTATAACTGCAACGCTTATTTCATAACACTGTTTAAGTTGTGATTTAGCATATTATATATTAATTTTTTAATGCATTTTGCATTTTTAATGGAAAAGGAGTTATTCATTATTTCTGATTACTCTTGTCGTCAAATAGTTTAATCAATCTTTTATTAGCAATTGCATTTTATCTCTGTATTCGGTAGGCTTCATTCCTGTATGCTGTCTGAACATATTGGATAAACTGCTGATATATTTATAACCTACCATTTTTGCAATTTGAGATATTGGTAAAGCTGTGTCTTTAAGGAGATGCTCAGCATGTGTAATACGGCGCGTAACAATATACTGCTGAATACTCATATGGTACGCATCTTTGAATACATATTTCAGCTTAGCCTGACTCATGTATGCAATTTGAGCAAGGAAATCTATTCTGATATCTTCAGCATAGTGATCATCAATATAATTAGACACGGATATTATGGCATCTAAATCATCATTAGGTATTAAAAAACGCCGTTGACCATGTTCTTTGTTTTGTTTTTTTGCTTTTTCGAGAATTACTGAGAGAGCTTCATTCACCTTGCTTTCATAAAACAGCTTTGCCGATATGCCGTCTCCCATATAATTTTTGAGCTGATTGAAAATCATGACCAGTTCAGGAAAATCGGAACAGCAGTCTATCTGCCTGAATGCTTCTGAAGGATTTTCATAAATGTCAGGGTATTGTTCATTTAAATATTTCTTATAATATTCGGGCATAAGAGTAATACTTACACTATTGATAGGAATATTTTTGTGAAGTATCATACGATATTCACTCTTTTTCCCTAAATATGCCTGGATTGTTCCGGATGTTAAGCGATGATAAGGTGTCAGTATTTCACCGGAGATGGAGTAGAAATAGCCGACACAGATATATTCCGGTTGTTCAAAAACACAACATGTATCCTCATAGTGAATCTGATCCATAATGGTAATGGTCACATATGGATTGCATTGATAAACCCAACAATATCCTTTACCAAACTCAGGATTCATTTTATAAAATTCGCCATTCGGATTAAATCCCGGAACGGGTTTACATGGAATAACGCCCCTGCCCGCAAAAATATCCCTATACATTTTTTCTAACTGTTTGCTCATAAAATTCCATTTTCTCCGTTCGATAAATAATTTATGCTAATAGCTAATCACTGTCATTTTTCATTGACGCTAAAGGTATGAATAAGTAAAATAAAAAACAAGTTAGATAAAACTAACACGATTATACATTAAACAAAATAAGTTTTCAAGATTTTCGTGCGAAGGAGGAGAAAAAATGGAAATCAAAAAGTATCTTTCTGCCATGAAAAAAAGATGCTCCCGCAGGAAGTATATAGATAGGCCGATTGATTTAAAGTATGTAAAAGAACTCGAAGATAGCATCGCTTTGTACAATAGAGAATCCGGACTTAATATGAAATTGATAATTGGAAATGGAGGGAAGCTTTTTGACGGGTTTCGAAAAAGCTATGGTCTGTTTGTAGGCGTTCAGAATTACATTGCCATGATTGGAAGCAAAACCCTTCCCAATCGTTTGGAAAAAGCAGGTCGTTTTGGCGAAAAGCTAATTCTTGAAGCAACTGCAATGGGTCTATCCACATGCTGGGTTGGAACAAGTTATGACAAAAATGCAGCGATGGACTTGTGCGAAAGAGATGAAGTACTGGATTGTGTTATAACTGTTGGGTATTCAGATAAAAAACATTCGCTTAAAGAACGAATGATGGAATATGGTATGCACAGGCAGAATAAAGCTAATAAAACTTTAACAGAAGCAGAAGAGCCTGTGCCAGAGTGGTTTAAGCAAGGGATGGATGCCGTTTATCTTGCCCCTACCGCAAGAAATTTACGGCCATTTGTATTCAAATATAAAGATGGACAGGTGACTGCTTCCATTACCGTACAAACGGAAATTGCGATGATTGATCTTGGAATTGCCAAATTGCATTTTGAATTGGGCGCAGGAACTGAAGGTTGGGATTATGGCGACGGAGGTCATTATTATTTTGGTCGTAAACGGGAAGGAAAGTGATATATAATGAAAGCTGTTTTTATTGTATTCAGTCCATCAGGGCATACACTCATTGCGGCACGAAAATTCATGCATCTGCTTGAAGATAATGGAATTTCCTGTCATATGATTAACATCACAAAAAACGATAAGTATCTTCAGGACTTCACAATTACAAAAACACTGGTTAATGATCTTGGAGAACATCATCTGCTTATTCCATGTGCACCGGTATATGCCGGACACTGTGAACAGAATATGCTCAGGATAATACGGGCGCTCACCCGGGAAAAGGAAAAACAGATACCTGCAATTCCGCTTGTGACATATGGGGGAGTGCACAGTAGCGTTGCGCTGGAAGAAATGGGTAAAGCGCTTAATGACAGAGGCTATATTCCGATTATGGGCATTAAGATTGCTGCAGAGCATACGTTGACCGCTACTTTCAAAAAACAAATCAATCCAGGTCTGCCAGGAAAAGTTGAGGATCAAATCCTTGCAGAAGCAGCAGAAATAACGGAAAAGGTTTTGAACGACAAGATAGCTATGGTTAATGTAGGAAAGAAACTTGCATATGCGCCGTTTTTAAAACGCATTATGTTTCGCAGTTTCAGCCAAGAAAAAATTCATGGAAAATATAAGAAAGTCGCAATCAATACAGAAAAATGTATTGGCTGTGAGCGATGTGTTGCAGCCTGTCCTGTCAATATGTTTGCACATATTGATAACACAATACAAACGGTTCGTGACAATAAACATTGTATTTTATGTGCTGAGTGTTATCATCACTGTCCTGTAAAAGCCATCGTACATCCATATATTGAAGTTGCAAGAAAGAGACTTTCGGACGGTTTTGCAGAGCTTGAAAACCCACAATCTGAAATTTATCGATAAAACTGATATCCGCTAAATATAAAATGAAAAAGTTATACCGCAAATAAATAAACGATAAATTGCTATAATTAACAGAATAAATATTTATGAACAGCTTGCAACACTACCATATCTCTCCGCTTATCAGCAACTGATACAGAGTACCATCGAATTAGATGTATTTTCTAATTTAGCGAGGCCTATCACCACAAAAGAGCTATCTGAAAAAATGAACTGGGACGAAGGTTTGTCGTCTCCACGGCTCGTTTTACAGGCAGGCTTTATAGATTTCTACGATGTCCTCGTTCGTCAGAGCAACGAACGAGTCTTTCAGGTAACCGCCGGCGTTGGCATGCGCCGCCATCTCTTCAAAGTATTCGTCCGTGATCCCCAGCTCGCTCAGCGTCATCGGGATTCCGGTCGAGCGGAAATAGGCTTCGAGCGCGTCGATTCCGGCCATCGCGAGATCCTTCTCGTTCTCCCCAGTCAGTTCCATGACGTTCCGCGCGAAGCGGACGAACCGCGGCGTCGCCGAAGCGTCTTTTTTCAGGATATGGCGCATCCAGCGCGGCGTCAGGATCGCCAGTCCGACCCCATGGGTAATATCGTAGTAAGCGGATAACTCATGCTCCATGCTGTGGCACGGCCAGCCGGTTCCCTGCTTCCCGTATTCCGGGATCCCGGAGCAGGCGACCGATGAATCCGCCATCAGGTTGGCGCGGGCGGCGTAGTTATCCGGCTCTTTCAGCGCGATCGGAACGTTCTTCATGACCGATTTCAGGATCGTTTCTGCGATTCCGTCGGAAAGGTCGCTGTCGTCCGTCCGCGAAAAATAGCCTTCGAAAATATGGCTCATGATATCGGCGGAACCCGCCGCGGTCTGATACGCCGGGACGGTAAACGTATACGTCGGGTCGCAGATTGAAACCGCCGGGTACGTGTACAATCCGCCCAGCTTCTCTCTGGTTTTCATATTACTGATGACGCCGCCGCCGTCAAATTCGCTTCCCGTCGCGCTCAGCGTCAGGACGTCGACGAGCGGCAGCGCTTTGCGGAGGTGATCCGCGGATTTAACCATCGCCCAAAGATCGTCCCCTTCGTAGAAAACGCCCGCGGCGATCGCCTTGCAGCAGTCGATCGTGCTTCCGCCGCCGACGGCCAGGATCACGTCGATTTCGTTTTCTTTACAGAGGCGGACGCCTTCCTCGACCGATTCAATTCGCGGGTTCGGTTCGATCCCGGCGAGCTCGGTCGCCTTAAATCCGCCGCGGTTCAGGATATCCATGACGGTATCGTACAGGCCGGTTTTCCGGATCGAACCGCCGCCGTAGGCGAGGAGGACCTTCTTCCCGAACGGGTCCAGCGCGTCCGCTAAATGACGGATCTGACCTTTGCCGAAGTAGAGCTTCGTTGGAATATTATGTACAAAATCCAGCATAATTTTTCTCCTTTTTTGTTCCAAAACGGGACGATATTCGCGGCGGTCGTCAGGGGAGCTTTTTCCCCGACGCCAGGTACAGCCGGTACCACTCATGATGCGTCAGGCCGACGTTCGTCGCGGCGCAGATATCCTTCAAGTGGCTGGGGTTCATCGTTCCGGCGATCGCCTGTATTTTCGCCGGATGACGCAGGATCCAGGCGATCGCGACGGCAGTTTTCGGAACGCCGTATTTTTCGCCGATCTCGCCCAGCGCTTCGTTAAGCTCCGGGAACGCCGGGTCGTCGACGAAGCAGCCCTTAAAGAAGCCATGCTGGAGCGGCGACCAGGCCTGGATTGTGATATCGTTCAACCGGCAGTAATCCAGAATTCCGCCGTCCCGGTCGATCGAGCGTTCTGTCGTCAGGTTATTCATGTAAAGCGCCTGGTCGATGAGCTGCGACTGCTCGATTGAGAATTGAAGCTGATTGAAGACCAGCGGCTGACGGACGAATTTCTTAAGCAGCTCCAATTGGAAAACCGGGACGTTGCTGACGCCGAAGAAGCGGACCTTCCCGTTTTTCTCCAATTCGTCGAACGCCTCCGCGACCGCTTCCGGTTCGAAAATCAGGTCGGGCCGATGCAGCAGCAGGACGTCCAGATAGTCGAGCTTCATCCGGGTCAGGCTGTCGTCGACGCTGGAGAGGATATTTTCTTTTGTCCAATCGAATTCGTTCCGCTCAAAGCATAACCCGCATTTCGTTTGGATCACGACGTCTTCCCGCCGGAGCCCGGTCCGCTTGAACGCGTCGCCGAATCGGGTTTCCGCTTCCCCGTTTCCATAGCAGGTTGCGTTATCGAAGAAGCTGACGCCGAGCTCCGCCGCCGTCCGGATCATCTCCGCGGCTTTTTCAACCGACAGCGCGGGCATCCTCATGCAGCCGAGAATAATCGCCGACGCGTTTTGCGGTCCGTTTATGACATTGATTGTTTTCATGTGTGTTGCCTCCTTTGATATGAATTTATAATGCTGTTCTTTTAAGCGCTGATTTTATTCAACCTGTAAGCCAGCGGGAGAAGCCCCATGCTTTTTTTGAACTGAGCGGAAAAGCTGCCCGGGTTTTTATATCCGACGAGGCGGGCGATCTCCGCAATGTACAGGCTGCTGTTTGTCAACAGCTCGCAGGCGTATTCCATCCTTTTTTGCGTTACATACTCTGAAAGGGTCTGTCCTGCGACCGCTTTAAACACGTATTTGAATTTGGAAGCGCTCATGCAGGCGTCAGCTGCCAGGATCTTTAACGGCAATCTCTTTGACAAGCTCTGATTTAAGGTTGTCATGACTTCCGAAATCGCATAACGATCCGCGGCAGAGACATTCGCGGATAAACGGCGGAGTTCATCTGCTTTTTGAATCAGATTCGCGGTCAGTTCATCGATCTTACTCCTGAAAAACAGTTTCGCACTGGACTCGTTCCCTTTAAAGCTGCGAATCTGATTAAATATGGAAGATATTTCAGGAATTGAGAAGCCATGAGGAAAAACCTGAAGCTCCGTTTTCAGGTCGATATTTCTGATTCCCACCTCCTTTTTCAAATAAGTTTCGTAATATTCCGACGCCAACTGGACCGCGATAACCTTCGCGGGAACATTCTTTTTGATGACATACCTGCACAGTTCGTTATCGGAAGTGTGACCAATATACTGTAGTCCCGAATAAACGTCGCCCCTGAGATAACTGCGGTCCGAGTCGATGGAATCGTACTGATGTATGCTGATGGACTCATCCGATATGATAGCGTACTCGAAATCCCGATGATATGAATGCTCCGCGATGCAGATACTGGCAAAAGCATTCAGCTCATATATGGAAGTATACCCTGTTCCAGATTCGGAAGAAAATCGATAGGTGCTGAAGCATGTATTCGTTGGAAAACTGTTTTTTGAAAGTCTGCTGCCGGTGTGCTCGATGAAGCTTTGGTACCCTTTGTTCAAGAAAAGCGCTCCTCTCCAGTTCCAATAATTGGAAAAGCCAAAAAATATGGTCCGAAGACAATTATTGGCGCCCGGTTAGATTCTGCTAACAATAATATGCTAGTATATCATGGCGTCTGGCGCAAAAACAGGCTTGTCTGCCTGCCAGGAATACTGATCATGAAAGGACATCTGGAACCGGTGATTGAAAAGCGTAAAACCCTGGATTTCAGGACAATCCTTTATCTGAATATATTGTTGATTCTCTTCCTGATTATTTCGGGAAAGCAGGAAGTTCTGCTGCTGTCCTTTCTGATTGCGATTGCGGCGGTGGCGGATATGAAAGATTTCGAGCTCATGGCGAAATTGGTCGTCGGGTTCATTCTTCTGCAGATCGTTCACTACGGCTTAATCAGGGTTTATCAGGCGCGATGGCAGGCTTCATTTATCCTACTGCTGGAGATTGTTATTTTCCTGGCGCAGCGGATTTATCCTTTTATTGTTCTGGGGATGGTACTGAAAAGAAGCAAAAATCTCGGCGAAATTACAACATCCTTATGCGAGCTGCGTCTTCACAAAGGGGTAATCCTGAGTCTTATCGTTATGATCCGTTACCTTCCGGCCATAAAAGACGATTTTTATGTCATCACGGCGGCAATGCGGATCAAAGGAATTCCCATTTCTTTTGGATATGCAATCTCTCATCCCATAAAAGCGATAGAGTATTTCATTGTTCCATTGCTGTTTCGAAGCATGCGGACAACCGAAGAATTTTCGGGAGCCGCGCTGGTGAAAGGATATGCGTTTAACGGGAAGCGCACCTCTTATTTTGATGTACGAATGACGGAGAAAGACATTGTCATGATCGTTCTTTCCACGTTCTCGCTGGCCTTCTGCGCCATGTAACTTGAAAATAGCTCCGCGAAGTAAAGAGCTGGCAGAATGATAGATTTGCAAAAAGCAGGTTTCCAATATGAAAAGAGCGAACGGAAAAGCATCCATGCGATTTCCTGTTCTGTTCGCAAAGGGGAAATCATTGTTGTTACGGGGGAGAGTGGCTGCGGAAAATCGACCTTATTACGCTGCATCAATGGCCTTTGTCCCGGTTTTTATGAAGGACTTGTCGACGGGAATATTTTTATCATGAACAGAAATTGTTCCGACATGAGCGTCGGGGATATTTCCCGGCTCGTCGGGACGGTATTTCAGAATCCCGAAAATCAGTTTTTTACATTGGATGTTCTGTCGGATTTGGTTTTCGGCTGTGAAAACTTCGGTATTGCAAAGGCGGAGATCGAACGCAAACTGGATTATGTCGTGAATCTGCTGAAAATAAAGCCTTTTTTAGGCAGAAAATTGGCGGAGCTTTCCGGTGGGGAAAAACAGAAAATTGCGATCGCTTCGGCTCTGATGATGGAGACGGAAATTCTTTTAATGGACGAGCCGTCGGCGAACCTGGATTATCAATCCATCCAGCTGTTGCGTGAAACAATCGCTGTCCTGAAATCCCGCGGGTACACACTTCTGATTGCGGAGCACCGCCTGTATTATCTCAATGATCTTATTGACAGGCTTTTGATTATGGCGGACGGAACGATCAGGCAAACCTGTTCCCGGAAGCAGCTGAAATCTCTTGGCGACAGTATGCTGCATGCGCAGGGAATACGCGGGATAAACCTTTTTCAGCATGGGGCGCCCTTAATTCCTTTGAATAAAAAGCGCGATCAGGGAACAGTATTGTTGTCGCTGCAAAATATATCATTCGGGTATGACCGGAAAAAGAAAATATTGCATGATATCAGCCTCGATATAAGAAATGGCGATCAGGTAGCGCTGTTAGGGAAAAATGGATGCGGAAAGAGCACTCTTGCAAAAGTGCTTTGCGGTCTTCTTAACGAAAACGGCGGAAAGATTGTTTTTCAAGGCGAAAACCAGCCGGCGAAGAAAAGAACTCAGCAGATAAGCTACGTTATGCAAAATGTGGATTTTCAGCTCTTCGGATGCAGTTTATACGATGATCTTTTATTAGGAAGCGAAAATATTCCAAACGTTGATATGAAAATAAAGGAGGCGCTTGCAAAACTTAACTTATTGAATATGATAGACGATCACCCTATGACGTTGTCGATGGGTCAGAAACAGCGATTGATTATTGCGTCATCCTATATCTTGAGGAAGAGGATCAGCATATTTGATGAACCTACCAGCGGTCTGGATTATCGGAGTATGAAGACCGTCTGTTCGCTGATCAGTAGCTTCGCCGGTGATCAAAACGCATCGATCGTTATTTCTCATGACTATGAGTTCATCATGAACTCCTGTAATCGAGTTGTTCTTTTGGAGAACGGACGGATAGCCGAAGATTTTCAACTGAGCAACAGGATGCAATTAGAGCATATTTTCAAAGAAAGGTTATAAGGCGGCAAAATGGAAAGCGAAAAATGGAAAATCAGTGATTTTGTAATGATCGGAATTCTTTCGGCGGTGTACGGGGCGGTAACTTTAGGTATCGGGATGCTTACGGCGACAGTGAATCCGTTTCTGCATTTATTCAGTCCTGCAATTATCGCGATCATTCTCGGAACGGTCGTTTTGTTTGTTGTGAAAAAAATCAATAAGTTTGGCGCGCTGACCCTGTTTATTACCGTCAGCATTGTGTTGTTCTCAGGCTTTTCCGGGATGTTTTACCTGCCCTTAGTCGGCGTGGTCGCGGCGACGGCGCTTGTCCTGGAAATTATTATAAAGCAGATGAAATACAGCATATTCGCATTGGCCATCGGATATGGGGTAATTCAGAGCTCCTATATCTTTGGCGGTTGTATCCCGGTCCTTTTCTTCCTGGACCAGAATATCCTGCATTGGCAGGAAGCGGGCATGGATGCGCAGACAATCGAGAATTTTGTGAAATACAGCAGCGGCTGGTATCTGGCGATTGGGATGCTTGGCTGTTTTATTGCCGGGATCATTGGGATTTATATCGGAAAAGGTATTTTGAAAAAACATATCAAAGAGATTTCCTGAACCTGAAACGATCAGGATTTAGCAAAGGAGCGTGAAAAAATATGGAGCAGTTTCGAAAAAAACGTTTCGCGGATTTCGTAAAACCGCAAGCTCCGGCATATTTCGTTTCCGTATTTCTGGCAATCGTCGGCGTATTTTTTGGATTGTTGCCATATGATATGGTTTATCGAATGCTGATCAGTATTTCTGAGGCCGGAGATGTCAGGGCGGTTTTTATCTATGCCGCTCTGATTTTGCTTTCTTTTGCGCTCCAGATCCTGATGCATAGCCTTTCTACCGCAATCTCGCATAAGACAGCATTTTCTATTTTAGAAAAGGTAAGGCTTTCCATTATGGAAAAAATGATGCGCATGCCGCTTGGGTATACGCAGGCCAAAGGAAGTGGTTTTTTTCATAACATGCTGGTCGACAGTATCGAGCGGCTCGAATTTCCGCTCGCTCACGCTATCCCTGAAACGACGTCTAACGTGCTGCTGCCGTTAGGCATTATCGGGCTGCTTTTTGCGGCTGATTGGAGAATGGGGCTGTCGGTCCTCGTTCCCGCGTCGCTGACGTTGATCTTTTATTTGCCTATGTACGTCGGGATCATGAATGAATTTGCCGATACGTACTATAAAATGCTTGAGAAGATGGACGGCCGGGTTATCGAGTACATTCGCGGGAACAAGGAAATCAAAATTTTCGGAAGAGAAGACGCGGCGTTTTCAAAGTATGAAGCGTCTATTGACGATTATGAAACGGCCACGTTGAAACTGTATAACCGGATGCATTTCGCCGTTTCTCCGGCGACCGTTATTTTATCCTCGCTTTTAGTTGGCGTACTTTGCGTTGGCGGGTTGCTATACTGTAAGGGAGAGCTCCCGGCGTATCTATACCTGTTTTCCATGTTGATTTCCATGGGTATTGGAAACTCACTTTTGAAATTCGCCGAATTTATGGATAATTTTTATCATATCAGGAACGGAGCTCGGCTTATTAACGAAGTGCTCTCTGCTCCGGAGCTGCGGGAGCCTGATAAAGATCTGAACGAAATACCGGATAACGAAATTATTTTGCAAAGGGTATCTTTTGCTTATGAAGAGACACAGGTTCTGAAGGATATTTCGCTTGTTTTTCCGGAAAAAACGAAAACGGCGATTGTCGGACCTTCCGGATCCGGGAAAACAACCATCGCCAACCTGATCTCCAGGTTTTGGGATATCGACGAAGGAAGAATTATGATCGGCGGGATCGAGTATCAGAACCTGTCGTTAGCGCAGCTCACGCAACGTGTCAACTATGTGACGCAGGATACTTTCCTGTTCAACCTGTCGATCATGGAAAATATACGGCTGGGGAAGCCCGACGCGGACGATCCTGAAATTATAGAAGCGGCAAAAAAGGCGCAATGCCATGAGTTTATTCTTGCCCTGGAAAAGGGATATGAGACGGTTGTCGGAGACGAAGGATCAAAGTTGTCCGGAGGTCAGCGGCAGCGTATTATCATTGCGCGCGCAATCCTGCGTAATGCGCCTGTGTTGATTCTTGACGAAGCCACCGCCTACACGGACATGGAGAACCAGCAGAAGCTCCAGCGTTCGCTGCAGGAGCTCTGCAAAGATAAGACATTGATTTTAATCGCGCATAGATTGTCTACGGTTACAGACTGCGATCAGATTATCGTGATGCAAAACGGGAAAGCAGACGCAGTCGGAACGCATGAAGAGCTGCTGAAAAAATCGCCTTTATATTTGCAGATGTGGGAAACGCACGAAAAAAGCCGGAACTGGAAGTTACAGAAAAGCAGCGAGGCGTCGTTATGCTGAAGACGGTAAAAAACTTAATCGACCTGATGGGCGAGCAAAAAAGACCGCTCTATATTTCCCTTGTTTTAAGCGTTTTTGACGGCGGCCTGATGATAATTCCGCTCCTTGCGGCGTATCAGATTACCGCGCGAATGCCGGAGTTTAATCATGCTGTCAAAACTCCGCTGACGTCGCGGGAAATCATGGCGTATACGGCGATGATGATCGGATGCATTATTATTCGTATAATTCTACGGTACTTTACTTTGCGTTTTCGCGGCGGCGCCGGGTATAAGTGCATGTGCAGCGAGCGCAAGGCGTTGGGGAAAGAACTCCGGAAGGTTTCTCTGGGATTTTTGAACGAGAAGAATTCAGGCGATCTGGTTTCGACGATTACGTCCGACGCGGCTTTTTTGGAAATAGAAGGGATGGGCGTCGTTGAAAAGATCGCGGTCGGCATTCCTACATTCATTATAGGGCTTATGATATGCCTCTCTTTTGATTACCGGATTTTCCTGCTGGTGGCGGCGCTGCTGCTTCCGACCTGGTTTGCTTATCGTTATCTTTCAACGCGTCAGGATAAATTGAATATTAACAGGCAGGAATTTATCGGGCAGGTTGCGGAGGCCACGCTTGAATTTATCAAGGGACTGCATGTACTGAAATCCTGTAACATGGCGGATAAGCAGTTTTATAAAACGCAGGAGATATATGAAGAACTTCGCAGATTTTCCATAAGAGCAGAATTTGCGCATATACCGCCCGCCGGAACTTATCAGTTCTGTTTTCGCCTGATGACTACGGGGATCATATTCCTTTCCGGGATTTTTGTCCTGAACGCGGATTTTACTTTCCCTCAGGCGTTTTTATTGATGCTCGCTTCCTTCAGCCTTTTTACAGGCGCGGAAGCCATGGGTATCTTCAGTATTTTCGCCAAAATGACGCAGCAGTCGATTGACCGGATGAACCGGATCAGGGACATTCCCGAAATGCAGGATATTTCGGGGATGGATACCCTTGATCGTTATGATATTTGTTTTGAACATGTGAGCTTTGCATATGACCAGACGTCCGTATTAAAAGACGTCAGCTTTCGCGTGCCGGAGCGGACAACGGCGGCGCTTGTCGGTTTATCCGGAAGCGGAAAAACGACAATTACAAATTTAACGGTTCGCTTCTGGGATATCGAGCAGGGAGCTATCGACATTGGCGGGAAAGCGGTAAAAACTTTATCTTATGGAAATCTGCTGAAAAATGTCAGCTGCGTTTTTCAGGACGTTTTCCTTTTCAACGATACGGTTCTGAATAATATTCGATTAGGACGGCCGGAAGCAGCTTTGGACGAAGTATACGAAGCGTCCCGAAAGGCGGGCTGCCACGATTTTATTCTGGCGTTGGAAAAAGGCTATGATACGGTTATTGGAGAAGCGGGGTCGAGACTTTCCGGCGGCGAAAAACAAAGAATCGCGATTGCCCGGGCATTGATTAAAGACGCTCCGATTGTGCTTTTAGACGAAGTTACCGCAAACGTAGACGTGGAAAACGAACTCATGATCCAGCGGGCGATCCAGGAGCTGTTGAGCGATAAGACTGTCATTATGATTGCGCATAAACTTGCGACAATCCAGAACGTGGATCAGATCCTTGTGATCGAAGCGGGCAGGATCCGTCAGCGCGGATCGCACGATGACCTGATCCGGCAGGACGGGCTATATAAAAAACTCTGGGAGATTCAGTATCAGGCGGAAAAATGGAAAGTATGACGTTGGAGAATTGAATCAGTCCTTGTTCAGTATCCGGATCAGGAGGTCGTAGCCGGCTCTCGTTTCTTTGGCGACCGGGAAAAACGGGTAACAATGGAACAGTCCCTCGCCGACGATCGTTTCATGCGCCGCGCCGTATCGATTCAGCGCGGCTTCAATCGACGGCGCGATTCCGCAGAACGTCTCGTTGCCCCCGTAAATCAGCGTCGCCTTCGGGCAATTCGTGAAATCGCCGCGCTGCAAATAGATCATGTAATCCGGGACGGTATCGTCCCCATGGCGCAGGGCCGCTTCAGTCTCCCGCATGAACAGAGCCGGAATGAAGACGTCCTTTTCCGATCGCGGACGCATTCGCAGCACCGGACAACCGCAGACCTCGGTCCGGGTGACTTTGATTTCGAGGTCGCGGATTTCCGGAATGTGGTTCTTTGCGTTGAACCGCCTGGCGATGGCGATAATCTCGTCCGCGCTTCCGGAAAGCATTTTCCGGATTCCTGACGCGAGGATCGATTTCCTGATGAGCTCAATTCGAATCGACATGACGCCTCCTTCCGCGCGATTCCTGCGCTGATCATGGTTAGGCGTTAACGTTGGCGTTGTCGAAACGCGGACGTACGCTCCGGGCGGGGGTGAAGCCCGAAAGCAGCTGGAAGTAGATTTCGTCGCGAATTTGGGCGGGAAAACGGTTTATATTCAATCGGCATGGCGCATGGAGAATCCTGCGAAGCGGGATCAGGAAATCCGGCCGCTCGTTCGGATCCCGGATTCGTTTAAAAAAAATCATTGTCGTCAGGGACCATATCGTAACCTGGTATGACGACAATGGGATTTTATATATCGGAATCCGCGATTTCCTGCTGGACGCTGCGGGTCTGGACTGAGAATAGCCGCTGGCGGCGATAAAAAGCGTGCATCCTGATTTCGTTCTATGACTGACGTATAATCAGCGCAAGCCTATCCCGCATCATTTTATCTTCCAGTAACCTTTCCGATCTGAACCGATACGCTCAATGATGTTTTTTTCTTTAAGCTTTTTCAGCCATAATGCGATCGTTTTTCTGCTCAGTGATAGTTTCTCTGCAAGAACCGAAGAAGTATAGGCAGGATCTTCTTCGATAAGTCCCAGGATTTGCAGTTCGGTGTCGGTCAATTGATCTGTCACCTTTTCTGTCACCTCACGGGTAACAGAATGGACGATCCTGTCCTTTGGCGCCTTGAAAAGAATCATAATGTCGCCGGGATTGATCGTGTAATCTGGCAGCGGAAGGCCCTCCCTTTCACAGGAAGAACAGATCTTTTCGATGCCCCGTCCCCAGCTTTCAATAAATCCGGCCAGATATAATACGTGGGCAATATTCGGATTATAAGGTCTGGAAGCATGCTTTTGCATCAGATTTTCCTGTGTCCAGTTCTCTGGAAGACACCCGCAGTTTGCAATATACAGCCTGTCTTCATATATGCTGATCTGAACTGGAACGCCGGATTGATATTGTTTGTGGCAAATCGCGTTTAGAATTGCTTCGCGCAGCGCCTCTTCAGGAACAAAGTAACGTTCGATCCTCTGCATTCCCACATAGGAGATTTTTGCTTTCATGTACTTCAGATGAACCAGCTCAACAACTTTATCGATTTGTTCTAAGATGGATCCGTGGATTTCGTCCTGATATAGAAGGTCAGCATCGGTCTCAAAATATCCGAGCTTGATATAAGCGCCAAGTTGCCATTTTTCGGGCTCTTTACTAAACAAGAGCATAGCGGCATTTGTCAGATAAGAACCATTCATCAGATGGAGCTTTTCCATCAGGATATTTTTCGGTTCATCAAGCACACTTTGATCGATACGACCTTTTTTTATCCCCCATTGTTTAAAGCGGTCCAGGAGTTCATCATTCACATCTTCGAGGGAAAAAGCAGGCAGAGGCAGGTTATCCCATGTAGCGCCGCGTTTTCGCATCAGGAAGGCTTCAAGTGCGGGGCCGGTCAGTACTTGCCTTGTGCTCCCGCTACGGTAATAGTAGATTCCTTTACAGGAAATGCCAATGGGATATGGGGGTACGTCAATTTCAATGTATTCCTTATCTTTATCATTCAGAAGATTCACTCCAACAACGATACCCAATGCGTCACGAATCTTGTTTGGAATATCTTCCAGAAGTTTATGTGAGTTGGGTGTGCCGATCGCATTGCCGCTGTCATCGCAACCAATATAAATTTTTCCGCCCTGTGCATTGGCATAACCGCAGATCCATTCCAAATATTCATCTTTCCACTTACTTTTCCATTCTGTGTTCTGGTTTTCAGGCATGGTCTTTACTTTCTTGTTTCTTGTCCTTTGTCCGCTTCTTGCAGACATTATATCGATTCTTACATTGGGCGCTGTATAAGACGAAGCGGGATCAGGAAATCCGGCCGCTCGTTCAGATCCCGGATTCGTTTAAAAAAATCATTGTCGTCAGGGACCATATCGTACCCTGGTATGACGACAATGGGATTTTATATATCGGAATCCGCGATTTCCTGCTGGACGCTGCGGGTCTGGACGGATAGCCGGTTTTTCCCGTTCGGCGCTCGCGGTTATTCCCCTCGATCTTTAATCAGCGTCATCGCGGCCTGCGCCCCGGAAGCGGCTGACACGATCAGCTGACGATAGTCGCCGTCAACGGTTTCCCCGGCGGCGTAGACGCCCGGAATTTCCGTCCGCATGCGCGCGTCGATCGGGATCAGCCCGTTTTTAAGCGAGAGCTTCCCTTCATACAGCTCGGAAACCGGCTTATGCCCGATGAAAACAAAGACGCCGTCGAACGGGAGCCGCCGCTCTTCACCGCTCTTGACGTTTTTTACGTTCAACGCTTCAACGAAGTCCTTCCCGACGACCTCGGTCACGACCGAGTCCCAGAGGAAATCAATTTTCGGGTTGGCCTTGGCTTTCTTCTGCGCTGATGCGTCCGCGCGCAGCTGGTCCCGGCGATGAATAATCGTGACTTTATTCACGAAACGCGTCAGGAAGACCGCTTCCTCGACCGCGGCCGTTCCGCCGCCGACGACCGCGACGTTCTTTCCGCGGTAAAACGCCCCGTCGCAGGTCGCGCAGTAGGAGACCCCCGCGCCGGTCAGCTCTTTCTCGCCCGGGACGTTCATCAGGACGGCTTTCGATCCGGTCGCCAGGATCAGGCTTTCGGCATGGTAGATTTTTCCTTCCGTCTCGACGACGAACGGACGTCGGGCGAAGTCGATCGATTCAGCGCTCGTGTAATCGATTTTCGCGCCGAATTTTTCCGCCTGATCGGCGAATTTCATGATTAATTCGGTCCCGGAGATTCGTTCTGGAACGCCGGGATAGTTTTCGACGTCCGCCGTCAGCGTGATCTGGCCGCCGAGCGTCGGCCCGGTCAGGACGACCGGCTCCAGCTCGGCCCGCGCGGTATAAATCGCGGCGGAAAGCCCCGCCGCGCCGCTGCCGACGATTAAGACTTTGGTGTCAAGATGTTTTTTTTCGCTCATGTGCTTTTCCTGTTTCTTTTCTTACAATCGTACTTTTTATATTGTTCGGTTGAAGCTTTTCGTCTTAACGAGGACGATTCTTCCGCCGTTGGATTCATTTTACCGTGACGTATTCCTGGTTCCCGCGGGTCGGTTCATCCGGGATCGTTATCGCGATCCGCCTTTCGTTCAGGCGGGCCCGGACGATCCGTCTGGCGCTTTTCCGTTCTTTATAGCCGAGATATTCCCGAGTCTCGGTCAGGCTTTTCGGCTCCAGGCACAACACAACTTAAGAAGACTGCCCCGTTAAAAGCGTTTCTCCGCGCCTGGGCAGCGGTGGATATCGTCTATGGCGTTATTCGCCGCGCGTTTTCCTCCAGGTTCCCCGAAAATGCGTCCGCTGTACTTTGATTGTACACGACTTTAACCGCAGCTTCGTCCGAGTCAGGGCCGTTTTCCAGCGCGAACGTTACCAGCAGGAAAGAGGTTTCTTTCGGAAGCGGTTCGAGCGACAGGAGCGCATGGTAAATTTTCGCCAGATCCGCGTCGGCCTCGCTGTCCGTGATGCGTTCGGTCGTTTTATTGAAGATTTGATCATATTCGATCATGGCGCGCGCCATGATCTTCGCCGTGTCGAGCGTTTCGATCTCGACCTCGCGGACCGGCGAACCGTCGAATCCGGGTCCGGCGATCGATACGAGACGAAGCGATTCGGCGATTTTCCGCCCGAATTCGTTCGCCGGGATCCGAAATGGGACTTCCTCGACGATCAGCGCCCGCGCCCGTTCCTCATCGCCGGAATTCAGCGCGGCGATCAGGCTGCGGAGGGCGGCTTCCTGATCCGCGGATGTCATCAGCGGCTTTTCGTCCGGCGCGGGCGTCCAGGCGTTGGTCAGCCGGTACGCGATCCAGAACGCGGCGGCGAAAAGAAGCGCGGCGGCAATCAGGGCGATTTTCTTTAAAGCTTTGCCTTGGAGGTTAACGGGAAGGTTCATGGTTTAAACGTCCGATTAAAATAGGAGTAGGAGAAGACGGTTTTCAGCAGTTTCGCTCGCTCGGCGCCGCTCAGGAACTCGATCTTCATGTCGTCGTTTCGTCGGATCGTTTCGATTCGCACGCCGAGATATTTCCCGTCGTAGAAATAATGCCGGTCGAAGAAGGAATCGCGTTCGATAGACGAGGTCTGGTCGAAAAGGAAATTCCCCAGCCCGAAATGCATAAAATGGTCGCCGATAAAGCCGAACCCCTGCGGGATATGCGCCTGCGAGCCGGAGACGATCGTCGCGCCGGCCTGAGCTAAATGATAAAACGCGGCGAATTGGATCGTTGGCACGGAATAATAATCATGCTCAACCTGCTGGAAGGTGACGATTGGGAAATAACCCTCCTGAATCAGCTTTTTCACTTCCGCGATCAGCTCGTCATAGTCGCAGAGCGCAGCGCCGGGGGTTTCTTCGGTTGCCCATACGCTTTCCGGCCCGACCGAGTTGCAGCCTGAAAAGGCAAATCGGTTGCCGTTATGCTCAACGAGGAGCGGCGCGCGCGCGTCGGAAAGCGTCAGCCCGCCGCCGTAGGTTTTCATTCCCGCGCGCTGGAATAATCCGTATGCGTCGATAAACGCCTGCGCGCCCCAGTCCAGATTATGGTTCCCGGTCAGCTCGACGATATCGACGCCGAGCGCGGTCAGAACCCTGAAATACGCAGGCCGGGCGCAGAATTTCGGATCATGGCGCAGCGGGATTCCCGAAGGGCAGCCGCTGAAAAAAGACGCTTCGCTGCTGACATGCGCCAGATCGGACTTCCGGATCGATTCCGCGATTTCGCTGATCGGGAAATCGGTCCCCTCGGTTTCGAGCTGGGCCGCGAGGCGGCGCGACAGCGCGGTCGTCCCGGTCAGCGTCACGGTTGTCAGGCGCGACGGATCATAATTCGTCGTCAGCTTCAGCGTTCCCGGACAGCCGCCTTTCCGCAGCTCAGTTACCCGGTAGCGGATTTTCAGCGGATAAGCCTCGGGGTCAAAATCGATCGCGAACGGATCGCTGACGTCCTCCTCGCTCAGGCGAAGTCCTAAAACCTTCCAGCGCGGATCGAGGTCGTCGAACGGGACGATCGCGACCGTATTCGCCGCGCCCCAGGTCGCTTTCAGCAGCTCCCCGCCGTCGATCGCGCGGACGGTCTGGCTCGGCGGTCCGCCGAAGAGCGCGGTCAGCGTCTTCCGATAAGCTTTCGGGTAAAAAACGGATTGGCAGCCGTTCTCCGGGCAGAGCCCCAGCCAACTCTGGCGGATGCCTTCGAAGTAGATTTCGTCGCTGATCGTTGGAAACGGCGCGGCGGCGGCGAAGAGCCGCGTTCCCTCGCCGATTTTCCCCGCGCTGTCGGTGGGCGCGATCTCAACGCTGCAGCTGGCCCGGTCGCGCGCGTAAACGCGTTCGCAGCCGTTCGGGATCTTCTCGACCAGCCCGATCGGGGCGGAACGATCGATCCACACGCTGCATCCGGCTTTGGACGCCGCCGCGGCCCGCGCAGCGCCGCCGAAAAGAAGCGCACACAGCGATAAGGCGAAAAGAATAGCGAGGCGCGAGGCTGCGCTCCGGAAGGCGGAGAATTTCTTCCTGGAAATGGATATGGGATCATAAAGTTTCATTCGGTTAATCGATCCGGGCCGCGATATTCCGCGGCAACTCCTCCTGAAATTATAGCAGGTCGCGCGGGTCCATAGCCGCGTACGGCCCCGAAAGAATCACGCGCGAACGGTACTGCGGGAAAAATCGATCGGCGGCGGACCCCGGCGCGGTTTTGCCCCGCGGATAAACGAATCTTTTCGCCTGTTCACCGACGATATTAAGATGTGTATGCTTTACATGGGAATCTGGGCGTTGTAAAAACAACGTAGCGACGGCTTATCCGCCGGCCCATTTACCTCCATTTGTCGGACAAACGCCGCTGGGTAAGATGAAATCAGTTTAATAGTTGATCTATTGTATAGTCTTAAATTTCAATTAAGCTCCGGCAGAAATTGTGAAGAGCTATTACAATCTAAGTTGGGTTCGGCTAACGGTCGGATCTCAACAACATATTATTTACTCTAATAGGAGATGAAAAGATGAAAGCTTTTGCGATGTTGAGTATTGGAAAAGTTGGATGGATTGATAAGCCGATGCCAGTCTGCGGACCGTTGGACGCGATTGTGAAACCGATTGCGCTGGCTCCCTGCACCTCCGACGTACATACCGTTTGGGCGGGCGCGATCGGCGATCGCCATAACCTGACGCTGGGCCATGAGGCCGTCGGCGAAATCGTCGAAGTCGGTTCCCTCGTTAAAGATTTCAAGGTCGGCGATAAAGTCATCGCCCCGGCGATTACGCCGGATTGGAATTCGCTCGAAGCTCAGGCCGGGTACTCGATGCATTCGGGCGGCATGCTCGCGGGCTGGAAATTCTCGAATATTAAAGACGGCGTTTTTGCTGAATATTTCCATGTCAATGACGCTGACGGCAACCTGGCGCTGATTCCCGAGGGAATGGATCCTGCCGCCGCGGTGATGTTCTGCGATATGGTCCCGACCGGGTTCCATGGCGTCGAGCTTGCCGGCGTTGAATTCGGCGATACGGTCGTTGTTGTCGGGATCGGTCCTGTCGGCCTGATGTCGGTTGCGGGCGCTGCGCTGCATGGCGCCGGGCGTCTTTTCGCGGTCGGTTCCCGTCCGAAATGTATTGAAGTCGCGAAAGCCTATGGCGCGACGGATATTATCAATTATCGCAACGGTGATATCGTTGAGCAGATTCTTAACCTCAACCATGGTCCGGTCGATAAAGTCGTCGTTGCCGGCGGCGATGTCGATACCTTTGATCAGGCGCTTGCGATGCTCAAGCCGGGCGGCGCGATCGGCAACGTCAACTATTTAGGCGAGGGCGACTATATTAAGCTTGGCCGTCTGAACTGGGGCGTCGGCATGGGACACAAACGCATCAACGGCGGTCTGATGCCCGGCGGGCGGCTGCGCATGCAGAAACTGACGTCGATGATGACGTCCGGACGCATGGACACCGGATTAATGGTGACGCATCGCTTCAACGGCCTTGCCAGCGTTGAAACCTGCCTGGATATGATGAAGGATAAAGCGGCTGAATTGATTAAGCCGGTCGTTATCGCGTAATTTTCTTCTCCTTTCTCTGCAGCCTGAATCCCTTCGCTTCCTCCTTTCGGCGGAGGGATTCATTTTTCCGACGCCGGGCATTCGGGCCCGGCGTCGACGCTTGCGTTACAATAATAGATGAATTTCATGAAGCGGAGGACTTGATCATGTACATGGTATTTTTAGTTTTACACGACCGGAAGCATACCGACGCGGTATTGGCGGAATGGACCAGGGTGGGCGTTAACGGGGCGACGCTGATGGATTCGGTCGGCGCGTATCGCCTTCGCAAGCGCATTCCCGGCCGTTACGCTTATACGACCGCGAGTACGGAAGAAATCAACCAGTCGATCTTCGCGATCGTTCCGGACGAGGCGATGGCGCTCAACGCGTTAGCCGCGACCGAGGCCGTTATCGGCGACCTGAGCCGCCCGGAGACAGGCGTCTTCTCGTATTGGCCGCTGACCAGCGTCAAGGGCATTTCAAAAGCTCCGCAGGGAGGTAAGGGGGAATGAGCGCGACGATTCTGGACTTCTTCTTAGCGGGGAATCGCTTTTGGGCAACCTTTATCCTGAGCGCAGGATTGATTGTCGCCGCGGCCATGCAGCTGGCGCGGTCAGGCGACGTTCTGGCGGCGCGGACCGGCATCGGCGGGATGTTTATCGGCGTGCTGCTGCTGGCCGGGGCGACGTCGCTGCCGGAGATGCTGACCGGGATCAACGCCGTGCTGATCGGTTCGCCGGATATCGCCGCCGGGAACTTCTTCGGTTCCTCGGCGTTTAACATGCTGATTCTCGCTATTCTCGATATTCTCAGCCGTGATCGCCGGATTTTACGCGAAGCCGCGTATCGTCACGTTCTTTCCGGCGGACTGGGGATCTTTATCTGCACGATTGTCCTTTTCTTCATTGGCGCAAATCCGATCATTGAGACGTTCGGATTTAAGGTCGGCTGGATCGGGCTCGATTCGCTGATCATCGTCGCAGTTTATGTCTACTCGATTCGCCTGATCGATCAGGAGGGAAAGGAACAGGTTTCGGCAGAAATGAGCGCGGAGGAATTAGCCTCGGTCCCGTCGCTTCGGAGCGGGATTCTCAGCTTTGTCGGCGCGTCGCTCGTTCTGGTTATCGTTTCGCCGCTGATGGTCAACGCGGCGGATAAGATTGCGGTGGTAACGCAGCTGGGCGAGTCGTTTGTCGGTTCGACACTCGTCGCGATGATTACGTCGCTTCCGGAGTTGGTAACGTCGATCGCCGCGCTGTCGATCGGCGCGCCGGAAATGGCGATGGGGAACCTGTTCGGCTCGAATATGTTTAACATGCTGGCGATTTCGATTACCGACCTGTTCTACGTTCCGGGACGGCTCCTGGGAGCCGTGAGCCCTGCGTTTATCGTGACCGGGATGCTGGGGGTCATGATGATGGCGCTGGCGGTCATCGGAAACGTCGCAAAGCTGCGCCGCTTTAAATTCATGGAACTGGATTCGATTTTGATGGTGATGCTGTACCTCGGCGGGATGTACATTCTGTATCAGATACGATAAGCCGGGAGATTTTTTCCGGTTTTAAGCTTTCAATAAATTGGCGTTATACCGTTTTTAAACCGCGTTCGATTTTTATCCGGGTATCCTTATCTCTGCCGGGCGGAAACGAAATTGCCTGGAAGAAGAGGAGATAGGAAATACATATGAACATGAGCGCAACGAAGATCAGGTTTTTCGCCCTGCTGCTCGGGATCGCGCTGACGGTCATCGTCGGGATTGCCGCGGTCAGCGTTTACGCTTTCGAATGCAGGCTGTCCCTTCTCAGTGCTGGACCCGGGGAGGCGGCTGCGGAGCTGTCGGCTGAATGCGGAGAGGCTGATCGGGGCGGGGTCGAGAGTGAGGAGGATGCGGGATGTCCGCCGTTCACGAACGGTTCGGACGCGGCGCCTGAGAGCCGGGCGGGCCGTTCCATGGATTGGACAAGTTTTTAAGGCGCGGTTAAGTTGGGTTTAAATGAAAAATTAACCATTTTCAAATAAAACAGGCGTATTCTTTTTTCGAAGAAATGAATGGGAGCAATCACCGAAGACCAGATACAGTGTAAGGAGAAAGAGATTATGAAAAAAATTTATGTCGTGTTCAGCCTGATTTTCGCGTTCGTTTTGGCGGCCGGGAGCGTTCCGACGGCGGCCGTGTTCGCCGACAGCACTTCCGCGCGGGAAGAGATCCTTGAAGCGTCGACCGAGCTGGGGCGGTTATACAATCAGATTAATCCGTCGGTCGTTTATATCGCGGTTAAGTCGACCGCCGACTCGTCCAATGGCCTGGACATGGAGCAGTTTCAGGAGCTGATCCCGTTCTTCCGGCAGTATTTCAATACGCCGGAACAGGATTATCAGCGCTCCGAGCCGGAGAAAGAACGCTATACTTACGGATCGGGGACGGGGTTCGTCTGGGACGACGAGGGACATATCGTCACCAATTATCACGTTATTGAAAACGCCGTCGAAGTGACGGTGACCTATCATGACGGGATCGTCCGCGACGCGGTCGTTGTCGGCGAGGACCCGGATTCCGATCTGGCGGTACTGGAGGTTGAGGATTATGAAACCGGGCTGACGCCGGTCAGGATGGGCGATTCGAACGCGATCGAAGTCGGCGAATTCGTCGCCGCGATCGGGAACCCGTTCGGGAATACCGGGACGATTACGACCGGGATTGTCTCGGCGCTGGGGCGGTCGTTTGATCTTGAAGACGGATCGACGTCCAGCGGCCATTATCAGATCCCGGACATGATTCAGACCGACGCGGCGATCAATCCGGGAAACTCCGGCGGCGTCCTGATCAATTTGGACGGCGAAGTCATCGGCGTCGTGAATTCGTTCTCGTCGACGACGTACGCTTCGGCGGGGATCGGTTACGCGATTCCGGCGAATCTGGCGAAGCGGGTCATCCCCAGCCTGATCGCGACGGGATCCTATGAGCATCCCTGGATCGGGTTCAGCGGCATTGCGCTGAATCGGGAGCTGAGCGAGTCGCTGGGATTTGACCGGGACCAGCGCGGCGCGTTGATCCAGCAGGTGATCAAAGGCAGTCCTGCGGAAAAAGCGGGTATTCACGGCGGAAGCGAGCCGTTCTCGGAAAATTCGAAGGTTTTCGTCGACGGAGACGTCATTACGAAAATCAACGGTGAACCCGTTTCGGGCATGGACGATATTATTGCCTATCTGGCGTCGAATACGAGCGTCGGCGAAACGATTACGCTGAAAGCGATTCGCGGCGGCCGGGAAATTTCGTTCGACGTAACGCTGGCGGCGCGGCCGACGGCCGCCGAACGCAGCGGCGAAACGGCACGGAACGGCGCGGAGATCAATCGGGCCGTGGCGGGAAAACCCTGGCTTGGGACGTCGGTCCGCAATCTCGATATCCGGACGCGGGACGAGCTCGGCCTTAACGACGAAGTTCGCGGCGTTCTTGTGACGTCGGTCAGCGACGACAGTCCGGCTTCCGACGCCGATATCCGGGCCAACGACGTGATCCTGGCGTTTGACGGCGTCGAGGTGAAGACGGTTGAAGAATTGAAGACGCTCCTGGAGGATTACCTTCCAGGCGACCGGGTGTCGCTGACGATTCAGCGCGATGACGAAGAAATCGAGCTGCGCCTGACGCTGGGGAACCAACCGGGGCTGTAGAAAAGCGGGGCGCGCGGTAAGCCTGAGCGGCAAAAAAGGATTCGGGGATTTATCCGAATCCTTTTTTTATCGCTTCCGTCCAGTTTCAATCCGTCCTACGCTAAAATCAGCGGCACGAGCATTTCCTCCGCGGTCAGCCCGGCATGATGGCCGATAAATTCCGCCGCGGGCTTGCCGCCTTCCGGTACGTACAGGAGGTCCCATTCGCCGACGCCAAGGGCGAGGAAATCGCCCAGAAAGCCTTTCGCGCGCGGATGGATTTCCGTATCGCCGAAAAGACCGTTCGCGATCGCTTCGTCGGTATCGATTAACCGGTATTGATCGTTGGGGACGAGCGCTTCGAAGCGGGCTGCGAAAAGGTCTTTTTTCCCCGGTTTGATATAAAACGCTTTGCAGCGCGGATCGCCGCCCGGATAAGAACGCATCAGCTCCGTCAGGCCCGGTTCCCGATTGATATGGAAATGCCGGCGCATGTCCGTCAGACCGTGGTCGGCGCTGATAAAGGTCGTCGCGTCGGCGAGATTCGGGAGCGTCCGTTCGAAAAGATCGTTCGTCTCCTGAAGGAACGAGCGGACCTCCGGCGCGGTCATTCCGTACGGATGGATCAGCGCGTCGGGGCTTTTCCAGTAGGCGATGATGAAATGGTTCCCGGGCTCAGCGCATTTTGCCTCAACCGCCCCGACCAGCTCGGACATGGCGCCACAGAGCTGGTAGCGGTCCCCCGCCAGTTCAAGGATCCGCGGCCGCGCGCTCTGCGTCAGGAAGAGGTCGATCGAAACGCTCTTTTCCGTTGCGGCGTCGATCTTGTCGAAAACGCGCGGCGTTTCCATGAAGCTGAGAACGTTGTGCGTCTGATAGTTGAGCTTCTCGCCGGTAAAGGTATCGCGGAATGGGAACATGTCGATACACATATCCCAGTCAGAAAAGTATAGCGTCCAGCCCAGCCAGGCATGTGAAATGGGTTGAACGCCGGAGAAGAACGACGTCATGACGGCTGTCGTCGTGCAGGGAAAAACCGCGGTCAGGTCCTGACGCTTCCGGCGAAGGAGCCAGCTTTCCGCCGGCAGGTTCTTTTCCAGGACGCGGGAGCCCATTCCGTCCATGATAAACCAGACGGTATTCCGCGACCGGCGGCGGTCGAGCTCGGCGTCGAGCGCCGCGATCGGTTTTGTCGGGATCCTTGCGCCGTAGTATTTAACGATCGACGACAGGATGCCCAGGTTGCAGTTTCTGTAATCGGGTAAGACGATCGGATTTTCAGGATTCATCATTTTTCCTTTCAGAACTCAAGTAAAAAGCCTTGCCGTCAGCCCGTGATCAGGTTGGCTGCCTGCTTCGCGAGCAGCGCGAGGACGACGACGATAAACAGGACGCGGAATAAAGTCCGATCCTTTCAGAGTCGCTGATTTTACCCCAAAAAACGCCCTGGTTAAAGATAGCCATCGTTAACCCCAGCGCGACGTAAACGGTTACGGCGATTCCGAAAAGATCAGTCATCATCGCCGTCCGAATGAAAAGTCGTTGGCAGCTCTGGATCCGGCCGCGAATCCGCTGGAAATTATAAGGTTGCGGCGCGGCGGGGCGGTCCGATTCGCGTTCAGATGTATGACCGGCGGGCGCGAATTCGCTTTTCGCGCTTTTTTTCCTCACAACCGCAGTAAAACGGTTAAGATCGGTTGTCGTTCGGTTAGAATTTGGGCATGGGGAAAAAAAATTCGCTGATCCGATTCCGGGACCCTGACGGCGGGCTGGATTCCCTGTTCGCCTCGCTCTTTCCGTCGGAAGGCGGCGCTGGATTCGAAACGATCCGAACGATCGATCGCGATCCCGAAGGAGAGGCGGGAAAGTTGACGGATCGGGAAACGGCGCGTTTGGGCGAAGCGCTGCGCGAAAATGAGATGCGCCCGGTCTGGATCGTGCTGGATCATCCGGACCTGAAACCGTCGGACGTTGCCGCGATTTCCGCGGATATTGAAGAGGATCCGGAGCGGATCGCCGCGTTGGCGCTGCGCGTTCCGGTTCCTGAAGGCGAGTCCGTCGTGCATCGCGCGCTGCGGGGGCTGGTTGAGAAATCGACGCTGCCAAGGGTCATGGTCTGGTACCTGCCCGCGGGCGCGCTGGGCTGTCTCCGCGAGGACCAGATGTTCGCGTCCGTTTTCCCGCTGCGCTGGCTGATCGGCTGCCGCTGCGCCGGGAAGAAGGCATGCCTGCGGGTTCGGCGGAAGAATTGGAACCGAACGTACAGATCTCAGAAATTCAGTTTTCCCGCGCTCCTCTGGTATTACTTCCACCGGTTAGTGCGTTATTCGACCGCGTCGCTGTTCTCGGTCCTGTTGGATTATGTGGTCTTCATGACGGTTTTATTTTTCGGCGCGCCGTCGCTGGCGGCGCTGATCGTAGGGCGCGCCTTTTCAATGGCGGTGAATTTTACGCTGCTCCGGAAGTTCGTCTACCGCGACCGCCCGGAGCTCGCGCGCGCCTGGCTCCGCTATCTTGGGTTGACGCTTTTTTCTTCCGCGGCTGCGTTTTTCGCGATCGAAACGCTCCGGCGCGTGGTTCCGCTGCCGGTCGTAATCGTCAAGGCGCTCGTTGAAACGACGCTCTTCTTTTTTAATTACACGATGTCGCGCGAATGGGTTTTCCGGAAGAAATCGGAAGCTGACGGCTGATTTCAGGCGGAGCATAATCAACTTAAATATCGCTTTAAAATCAGGCAATATAAAAAGATACACTCCCCCTAATATGAATCAAATGCAATTTCTGTGCTAAAATTTTGGAAAATCATGACGCGCTTCCGTTGCGGCGAAACGCGGACGCCGGAATTCCGTCCGTCGGTTTCACTGGCGGGCGGATGAGCAGGCGCAAGACGAAGGATAGAAGGGACGAGGGCATGAGGACAGCGATTATCGGCGCGGGATTTACCGGGCTGACCACCGCGTTGGCGTTAGCGGATCGGGGTCATGACGTCGTTATTTTCGAACGCGGCGCGATCGCCGGCGGCCTGGCGGCGGGGTTTAAAGCTCCCGGCTGGGAAGATTCGGTCGAGATGTTCTATCATCACTGGTTCGCGGGCGACGAGGCGATGAAGCGGCTCGTCCGCCGTCTCCAATTCGAGGATCAGGTCCGCTTTTCCAAGCCGAAATCGGTGATGTTCCATGCGGGAAAGTTTTATCCGTTCGACTCGATTCCCGCCGCGCTGGCGTATCCGGGTCTGGGATATGGGCTGAATAAGATTCGCTTCGGCTTTATCGGACTTTATTTACGGTTGACGAAGAACTGGCGCGCGCTTGAAAAAGTCACGGCGCAGGATTGGATGAACCGATGGGCGGGGAATTTCGTTTATCGGACGATGTGGGAGCCGATGATGATCGGGAAGTTCGGCGAACGCTATGCCGCGCGCGTGAATATGGCGTGGCTTTGGGCGCGGATATCGGCGCGGACGACCGCGCTGGGAACGTTTAGCGGCGGATTTCAGGCGCTGATCGATCGGCTGGTCGAAGAGCTGCGTTCGATGGGCGTAACGATCCGATTTAAAACCGACGTGAAAACGGTATCGCGCGCGGCGGACGGGAGCTTTTTGCTCGATGTTTTGACGGACGGCGAAGAGGCCTTGGAAACGCTGACGGCGGACCGCGTGCTGGCGACCTGTTCTCCGGCTGCGTTCGGGGAACTCGTTCCCGCGCTCCCGCCTGATTTCAGGGCTTCGCTGGAAGGGCTCGAAAGTATCGGCGCCGTCGTTCTGGTCCTGGCGCTGCGGCGGCCGCTTTCGAAGGAGGGCTATTACTGGTACAACCTGCCGAAGAGCGAAGGCTATCCCTGTCTGGCGTTGGTTGAGCATACGAATTTTGTCCCGCGGGAACGCTTCGGCGGTCAGACAATTGTCTACGCCGGCGATTACCTGGAACCGGGTCATCCGAATTTCGCGCTGTCGAAGGAGGCTTTACTCGAAAAGATGATCCCGGGCCTGAAGAAAATCAACCCTGATTTTACCGGGGATTGGGTGATCGACTGCTGGAAGTTCTCGACCAGATATGCGCAGCCGATTCCATTCGTGAACCATTCGCAGCGGGTCCCTTCGATCGAAACGCCGATCCCGGGCCTGTATTTCGCATCGATGAGTCATGTGTATCCGTACGATCGCGGCACGAATTATGCGATTGAATTGGGGGAAAAAGCGGCGCGGAAAATCATGGGTTAACCTGTTACAGCAAATTCGGAATTCCCGTTATTTTTAAGCTTGTGAAAGATTTCACCTGTTCTTTTCCTGATTCATCGAACTTTAAATCTAACCGGTATGCGAAATTTTCGCCGCGGGTTAAGGTCCCGGGGTCGGTTCTTCGGGACGAGCTCCCGCCTGCGTTCAGACATTTAATCAACAGAAAACGCGAAATCTTAACCGATTCGCCGTTCTTTTTAAGATTTCCGCACCTTAAAGAACTTCCTTTTTTTAGGCGCTTAAAAACGCTTCCCCGATTTTTTCCCATGTTAGAATAGGGCAAGTTTGATCAATACGGAGGTGCGTCCTCCGATAATACGCCCGAAACGTGCGATTAACGATATGCGGATAGGGACTCTGGTCCGGGTTTATTCCTATTAAAGCTGATAGGGTGTATTTGCTATGGGAACGGTTACGATAGCGGGTAAAAAAGGATGCGAGATGAACGGGATGATGAACACGATGACAGCTGAAGAAATCTGGGACGCGACGCTTGCGCAGGTGAAAGCCACGGTCGATAAGCAGACGTTTTCCACATGGTTTAGCAAAACCTCGTTCGCTTCGACGGAAGAACGCGCCTTTATTGTCCACGTTGAGAACGCGTTTATCCGCGACATGCTCGAAAAAAGGCTGACCGGGATGGTCGAGCGGCTTCTTCAGGCGCAGACCGGCGATCCGGCCAGCACGGTTGAATTCAGGATCGCCTCGTCCCAGCCAGACGAAGCGGAAACGGCTGTTCGCCGCGAGACGGCCGATTTCGGAGCGAAAACGACGGGGCCCGAACGCGGTCCGGTTTCCGCTTCCCGTTATACGTTCGCGAATTTTATTACCGGCGGGTCGAATGAATTCGCCTGTTCCGCCTGCAAGGCGGTCGCGCGTGGAAATAACGCATCGTTTAATCCGCTTTTTATTTACAGCGGCGTCGGCCTCGGCAAGACGCATCTGCTCCGCGCGATCGGCAACGAGATCGAGGCGACGACGGATAAAAAGGTTTTATACGTGACATCGGAAGAGTTCACCAACGATTTTATTTCGTCTCTTCAGAATCATGAAGCGGTCGCGTTCCGGGAAAAATACCGGACGGCGGATGTCCTGCTGATCGACGATATTCAATTCATTATTGGGAAGGAAAGCACGCAGGAAGCGTTTTTCCATACGTTCAACGCGCTCTATCTTCAGGATAAGCAAATCGTTATTACGTCGGATCGTCCGGCTCGTGAGATGATTACGTTGACGGAGCGGATGCGCTCCCGTTTCGAATCTGGGCTGGCGGTCGATATTCAGGCGCCGCCTCTCGAGCTTCGGATCGCAATCCTGAAATCCAAAGCGGAGAAAACCGGGCGGAACGTTCCGATGGAGGTCCTGAATCTCATCGCGCAGCGGGTCCAGACGAATATCCGCGAGCTGGAAGGGGCGTTGACCCGGGTTCTCGCGCTGTCGGACCTCTGCGGGATTGCGCTCGACCGCGATATCGTGAACGCGGCGCTCGGCGAAATGGAGCTGAGTTCGGACGTCCGGCCGGTCGACGAGATCCTCGGCGTCGTCGGTTCGGTTTTCGGGGCGGAGCCGGAGGCGATTTTATCGCGGAACCGCTCGAAAACGGTCGCGCTTGCGCGTCAGGTGGTGATGTATATTCTGCGAACCGAAGAAAACTACTCCTATCCACAGATCGGCGAGTTCCTCGGCGGCCGGGACCATTCGACGATTATCCATGGGATTGAAAAGGTAACCGGGCTGCTGAATCGCGATCTCCGCTTTCAGAAGCAGTATGAGCGCGTCTTCACCCGCCTTTTTGGGACGGATGCGAAGGCTGCCGCGTTGAACTGAATATAATAGCGTCATGTCGGCGTTCCTTTGCTGTTAATATTTATATAAGAAATTAGCAGCAAAGTTTGAGTTTGGCTATGAGCCGCTTTTCGTTTTTGAATCGTATCTGAGGAAAATCGTTGCTGATGCCGCGAACGCCGCGCACAGGCTGCGATCAGGGGACGGATGCCTTTTTTTATTGTCGACCGGGCGCGGCAGGATGGTGAACAATGCGCGTAGTTCGCGATCCCCTGTTGGTTTGTCAATGATGCGTTACAAGTTTGAAAGATGAATCTTAAGGAACTGAGAAGGGGAAAGCCAGGCGAGAGGACGCATCGGGAAATTGTTGTACCAATGGTTATGAACCTTCAGTTGTTTCTTAAAATCGTTTAGCGAATAGAAGGGATGAGTTGCGTAAAAGTACTCATTATCTTTACGGTGTGAACGTTCGACCTTACCGTTATGACGAGGGGTATAGGGACGAATGAGTTTGTGGACGATGCCACGCTGTTTGAGCAGCTGCTCAAACAGCGTGGGGCGATCGCGATTCGAGGTAAATCGGTTTGTGAATTCGGTACCGTTATCGGTTTGAACGCATTCAACCTTGAATTTGAAGGCTTTAAGCATATTCTCCAGGAAGACAGCAGAGGAAAAGGTACTCAGCTCATCGAAGCCTTCAACGTAACGAAAGCGAGAATATTCATCGATAGCAGTATATTGGTAGTATTTCTTACTTCCGAATGAATTAGAAGCAATACAAGCGGCAGGAACGTGCTTGACATCAATTTGAACGCGTTGTCCCGGATATTGCATCGCTTCGTATGTCTTAGGAATATATTTTGGATTTTTGACCTTGATCGCCATTTTTCCACTTTTACAGAGGATGCGGTACAAACCTGTAATGGTGCGGGTATATCCTCGCTGGCGCAGTTTTACCCAGAATACGACTAATCCGGCATGAGGATTCCGTTTTCGCATGTTATGAATCAGCTTGAGCTCTTCTTCTGTATGCTGATTCGGATGACTTTTAGGTTTATGAGAGAAATCCCGCAAAGAATCCTGTGTCCCGTCATACCGTTTCATCCATCTGTATACAGTTGGGCGGCTGACCTTGTATTTTCTTGCTGTTTCACTAACTCCATGCTTTTCACAATACTTTACCATGGACTCCCTGAATCTAAGAATTTGTGTTATCGTCTTCATAGCGAATGGGTATCTCCTTTTCTTTGGTTTTCGCAGACTCAACTATAAACGAGATTTCTTCATTCGCTTTTCTTTTTCTCTAATTTGTAACGGATCAATGGTAATCCTACAAACAATGCGCGTAGTTCGCGATCCCCACATTTGACGAGCGGCGCACCCTTATGATATGATTAATCTGCGTTCGGGCGGGACCGACGCGGCGGATACCAGCGAACCTCGTCAGGTCCGAGAGGAAGCAGCGATAAGGTGGACCATTCGGGCGCCGTCGGGAATCCTGTCCGACGTTTTTTCTTTAAATCAGTGGAGTTTCGCATGACTAAAAGACAACCGCAAAATCAGACCCCGGCCTTTTGCAACTATGATAATTCGACCTATCAGGAGGATTTCTGGGGCGGCGGCAAGCGGGCATACGAAGACGCGGCGGAAGCGATGGCGCTCGCGCGGCTTCTCCCCAAAAGCGGAAAGCTCATGCTCGAGATCGGCGCTGGCGCCGGCCGGAATACGCTCCGCTACGAAGGCTACGAGCGGATCGTCGTCCTGGATTACGCGCTGACGCAGGTTCAGCAGGCGCGGCAGCGTTTAGGCGCTTCTCCTCGTTTTATCTACGTCGCTGCCGACGTCTACCGGCTCCCCTTTGTCAACGAGCTTTTCGATGGCGCGACCATGATCCGCGTCGTACATCATCTCAGTCAGCTCGATCCCGCCTTCGCCGAAATTCAGCGCGTCATGCAAACGCATTCGACCCTGATCCTCGAATACGCCAATAAACGCAACCTGAAAGCCATTCTGCGTTGGCTGACCGGGAAACAGAAATGGAACCCGTTTTCCCGCGAGATGGTCGAGTTCGCGACGCTCAATTTTGATAACCATCCGGGAACGGTCGAAGCTGTGCTCAGGAAGAACGCATTCGCCGTCGAAAAAGCGTTATCTGTATCGAGCCTTCGCGTCAGCGGGCTGAAATCCAATCCCGCGAATTTGAATTGGATGATGAAGCTTGAATCGATCCTGCAATACCTTGGCGCAGGAGTTAAGCTCAGTCCATCCGTTTTTCTGCGCTGCAGGTCGATCGAAACGAAAACCAAATCGCGTTTTGATCAGTTTTTTATCTGCCCGAACTGCCGAAGTTATTCTCTGACGCACCTGCTGAATAAGGAGGTTTGCCAAAGCTGCGGCTACGAATATCCGATCGTCGACGGCGTATATGATTTTCGCGTCATCCCCGCCGATCAGAATCGCGCCGCCTGATTCTTCGGCGCGGTTTAACGTTATGATTAAGAAAATCGTTTGAGGTAAAAAGAATTAAACGTCATTCAGGAGGAATTCAAAATGAAAAAAGGTTTCGTTCTTCTCGTCTTTATCGCGGCGCTCTCGATCGTTCTGATTGCGCCTGCGTCCGCGCAGATCGAGTTTATTGAACCAACTGCCTCGGCCGCTGACGAGACGGCTCGCGATGTCTCGCCTGAATTCGCCGGGATCGTCGCCGATTTAGCCGCGAGCGGAAAAATTCCCGGTACGAACGGCGAATATTACTATTTGGATAATTTCTCTGACGAATGGGCGCAGCTGCAATGGTATCAATGGATTCGCCGCTCGGGGATCACGATGACGAATTTTGTCCTGCGTTCGAAGATTCAGTATGAATCCGCGTCGGATACGCCGAATTGGGGGGACTCTGGCTGCGGATGGTACTTCCGTGGAAAAGACACCAACAATCACCTGACCGCCTATTACGCAATGGATGGGAACGTTCGCGTCATTGGGTACAAGGAGGGCAGGCTTCTTTCATATGGTCAGAAATCCGTCGGAGCGAGCGCCGTTCGCGGCGATATTGATTTCGTCCTTTACGCGAATGGGAAAAATGTTGGCGTCCTGATCAACGGCGCGCCGGCGCTCGAACGGGACGACGTCGTGGTCGATGATATTGAATCCGCGCTTTTTTCGGTGACGTTCTCCGGAACGAATAAAGACTTTGGGATCCGTTGCAAATATTCCGAAGTCGAGTTTCTGGTTCTTCCGTAGATCCGGACGCTGCGCGCGTAGAGAATATCGGGAAACGGCATGTTGGATGGGCATGTCGTTTCTTCGTTTTTGCGATCGGCAGGCGCTTCTCAGCCGGGAAATGGACCAGGAATGATCAGGATTATAATAGGATTGTCTTAAAGCTGAATATAGATTCTATTTCAAAGGGAAGGAGATGCGCATGCCGCAGGTTCTGAAGGAAGAAATCTACGAGCGGATTTTTCAGGCCGGTATCGATGTCTTTTATGAAAAGGACTACCGAAGCGCGAAGATGCAGGATATCGCGGATAAAGCTCAAATTCCTGTCGGGCTGATTTACACGTACTTCAAAAACAAAGAACAGCTCTTTACGGAAATTGTTTCATCTGTCTCGATTGACTTTGAGCGGATTGTCCGCGAAGAGGAAGCGGAAACCGGACTGCCTTCCGCGAAATATAAAAGGATTGCCGAGGGATATTTATTCGAACTCTTGAAGCAGCATAAAATTTTCGTGATTCTTATGGATAAAAGTCATGGGACGCGTTACGAAAACGCAAAGGAGGACCTGATCGCGTCGTTGGGCGCGCATATCCAGCGGGAACTCTCCAGAACCGCTCCGGCCGTTTATCATCCGACTTTGATTCATATTTTGGCGAGCAACTTTGCGGAAAGCCTCCTGGAAGTCGCGCGGCATTACGAAAGTCAGGCGCTCGCGAAAGAGCTTCTCGGGCTCGTTGCGAAATGCTACTATGAAGGGGTTAATTCGTTGTAATCGCCGATTTTTTCGTTTTGCTTAATACTGAATTTTAATTCAACATTCATTGGCGGGAAATTAACCGGGTAAACTATTCGCAGGCTAATATTGAATTTAGATTCAATTTATACGCCCAGGAGGATTTACATGAAAAATCGAATGGACCTGATCGCCGAAGTCAGGTCAAAAAATACGATGACAAATCTGCTCATCTGCTTAAAAGTTCTGTTCGATCTCGTTCCGCAGCTGCTCGTTGTTCATATGATTAGCTCTGTCTTTACGGGCGGAACCGCTCCGAGTCGGGTCGCGATCGACGCCGGCCTGATACTGGCCTGTTTTATCCTGAAAGCGGCCTGCGGCGGTGCGGCTGTCTGGAAGGCGCATGAAGCCGCGTATAACGCGCTGACCGATCTCCGTCTTCAAATCATCGCGCACCTGAAAAAGCTTCCGCTGGGTTTCTTTCAGGAACGCAAAGTCGGCGACCTGACCAATATCGTTCAACATGACGTCGAGCAGGTCGAAATCTATCTCGCGCATGGGCTTCCTGAAATCATGGCGGCGAAGATCCTTCCTTCCGCTATCTTTGGGATCATGCTGATTCTTGATTGGCGGCTCGCGGGGCTCATGATTATCGGACTTCCGTTCATGTGGCTGACGAAGACAGTTTCCGCGCCGCTCTGGAAAAAGAATTTCAAAATCTTCGCGGACAGTACGAAAGAAATGCAGGAAAATCTGATGGAATACATTGCCGCGATCACCGTTATCAAAGCGTTCTCCAAAGAAGAGCGGAAAACGGAAAAGACGCTTCGCTCAGCCAAAGACTATGTCTATTGGGTAAAAAAATCCATGGCGGGTATCAGCGTTCCGATGGGATTCATTGACCTGTTCATGGAATCGGGCGTTGTTCTGGTTATGATCTTCGGGATCCGCTTTTTAGCTTCCGGCGAAATATCGACCGAAAGATTCATCCTGTCCGCGATTTCAGGCGTGGCTTTCACTTCGTCGATCGCGAAAACCGCAACCTATCAGCATTATGAAATTGTCTTCAATCAGGCGATGTCTGGGATTGGGTCAATCCTGAACGTCCCCGCGCCCGAAAAAAACGACGCGGCCACCCCTGTTTCAAGCGGTGATATCCGGTTGTCAGAGCTGAGCTTCGCCTACGCCGGCCGGAGGGAAGCAATCGCCGGGGTTAATATCGTTTTCAAGCAAGGGAGCAAAAACGCGCTCGTCGGCGCTTCCGGCTCCGGAAAAAGCACGCTCGCGAACCTGATGATGAGGTTCTGGCGGCCGGACGAGGGCGTTATCGCTATCGCTGGAAGGAATATTCAGGAACTTTCCGAGCGTCAGGTCAACTCGCTTTTTTCAATCGTTCAGCAAGACGTTTTTCTGTTTAACCTGAGCATGGAAGAGAATATTCGAATTGGGAAACCGTCCGCGACACGCGAGGAAATTATCGACGCGGCGAAAAAAGCGCGGATTCACGATTTCATTCTGTCACTCCCGAACGGTTATGAAACGCTCGCCGGAGAAGCCGGGGTCAGGTTCTCCGGCGGCGAGAAACAGCGCATCTCGATTGCGCGCATGATCCTTAAAGACGCGCCGATCCTGATCCTTGACGAAGCGACCGCGGCCGTGGACGCTGAAAACGAGGTGCATATCCAGGCTGCGATCGAAACGCTCAGCCGTGACAAGACGCTTATTGTCATTGCGCATCGCATGAATACGATCCAAACCGCGGATCAGATCGTCGTCATGGACCGGGGAACCGTGATTCGGAGCGGAACGCACGAATCGCTTCTGGGATGCTGCGAGTTGTATCGGGCGATGATCCAGGCGCAGCGCAAAGTCGACCGTTGGACGATTCAGGAGGGAGCCGCATGATCCGGGAAATCTGGGATACGCTTACAAAAGAAGGAAAGCGTTCGCTTCTTCGCAGCGTTGCCGGCTTCGTACTTTACGCGCTGTTCGGGGCGGCGATGATACTGCTCATGCTGAACGGGCTGATGGCGGTTTTCGTCGAGGGCGTCGTTCCGCGCGCTTATCCCTGGCTGCTTTGTTGCTGCCTGCTCCTTAAAGGGAGCGCGAACATGCTCGCCGATCGGCAAAAGCATTTCGCCGGGTTCGATCTCGTCTATGAAATTCGGGCGAAAATAATCCGACGGCTGAAAACTTTTTCGCTCGGCTTTTACACGAACGAGCGTCTCGGCGAAATCAGCACCATGATTCATAAAGATGTCGACAACATGGAAATGGTTGTGGGCCACATGTGGACGCGGATGGCTGCCGATTTTATCGTTTCGCTTGTTTTGCTGATCTTCCTGCTTTTCGTCAGCGCGAAAATGACGCTGATCCTGATCGCGCCGCTTCCCGCCGCGCTGATATACCTGGCGAGCGGATTAGGAAAAGCGTCCCGCCTCGAAG
The DNA here is from genome assembly GCA_001717545.1 of Anaerolineaceae bacterium oral taxon 439. NCBI lineage: Bacteria > Bacillati > Chloroflexota > Anaerolineae > Anaerolineales > Anaerolineaceae > Anaerolineaceae bacterium oral taxon 439. Next base: position 392,571 of record CP017039.1, read on the forward strand.
CGGAATCCGGGGACAGTCTGGCCGACATGGTCAGTCTCTTCGTCGAATACGTCAAGGGGATTCCGCTCCTGAAAGCGTTCTCGGAAAGCCGGAAATTCGATCAAAAGCTTTCGTCCGCGGCGGCGGATTTCGGCGAACGCAGTAAATTCAGCGCAAAGTATAAGGCCTCGGTCCTTTCGCGGTATGCCCTCTGGATCGATCTGACCTGGGCGGCCGTCGTAGTCAGCGGAATCGGATTCATGATTCGCGGGACGCTCTCTGCTACGGGCTGCCTGATCTTCGTGATTCTTGGACGGGAATTCTTTAAGCCGTTTATCGCGATGGAAGCGCATTGGATGAACTGGCTGAAAGTTACGGATAGCTTCCGCCGAATCCGGAAAATCACGGCTGCGCCGTCGATCGTCGAGCCAGCGCGGACTTCGGTTCCGGAAACGTTTTCGATCACGTTTGAAAACGTCGGTTTCGCATACGAGGCGGGAGGCTTTAAGCTGGACGGTATCTCGTTTCAGGTCCCGAACCGAACGCTGACGGCCCTCGTCGGCGAATCCGGTTCGGGGAAGACGACGGTAACGAACCTGCTGCTTCGCTTCTGGGACGTGGACTGCGGGAAAATCCGGATCGGGAATGTCGATGTCCGCGACATGCGATACGATGATCTGCTGGGGTGCGTCAGTATCGTGATGCAGGATGTTCGCCTGTTCGCCGATACGATCGAGGGCAATATTCGAATTGGAAAAGCCGGCGCGACGCGGACGGAAATTATCGAAGCGGCGAAAAAAGCGCGGATCCACGATTTCATCCTCACGCTTCCAGAGGGTTATCAGACAGTTGTCGGGGAAAACGGCGTCGGCCTGTCCGGCGGCCAGAAACAGCGGATCTCGATTGCGCGCGCCTTCCTGAAAGATACGCCGATCCTGCTTCTGGACGAGATGACCAGCAACGTTGATCCTGTCAACGAGGCGCTGATCCAGGAGGCTGTCTCCGAGCTCGCAAGGGATCGGACTGTCCTTGTCATAGCGCATCATCTCAGTACGATTCGTTCGGCGGACCAGATTCTCGTTTTCAAAAAAGGAACGATCGTTCAGGCGGGAAAGCACGAAGACCTCCTCTCCGATCCCGAAGGAACCTACCGGAAGCTCTGGCTCAACGGGATTGGGGCGCTTACATCGGAAGGAGGATGACGGGGGAAATCACGGCTGATCTGAAGCCCAGGGCATGCATGTATGACCTTTGGGCAGCGTTGGCGCTTGCTCGTGTATCGTCCGATTGCCGTAAGCGCTTTCTTTCAAAACCAACAGAATAAATCAGGAGAAATATAGAAATGAAAACAGAATATCAAAACAATATGAATACCCGCGACCTGATTGCCATCGGTGTTTTTGCCGCGATTTCGCTGGCGATCTTTTTCGTTGTCGGCGGAATCGCGGCGTTTACCGTGGTCGGGACGGTCGCTAATATCCCGATTGTCTGCTTTTTTACGTCGATCGCGTACATGCTATTAGTTTCCAGAGTTCGAAAACCGGGAACGTTCCTGATCATGGGCCTGCTGAACGTTCTTCCCGGCCTGATGGCGGCCAACGCAGTTGGCGTCGCGTTATCCGTGTTCGGCTGGGGAATCGCCGACCTGATTGCGTCGTTCGGAAAATATACCGGACGGAAGCTCGTGGCAATCGCCTATGTCGTCGGCTGCACACTGCAATCCGCGCTTTATACGCTCCCAATGTACGCGTCCGGCGGAGCGTACCTGATCGAGCGGCAGGGAATTCTTCGGTTGAGCGACATAGTGTTAGAAACGTACCTGCGTTGTTTTACCTGGCCGCTTTACGGCAGTATGATTGCGCTGACCGCGCTGACGAGCTTTGCCGGCGCGATGATCTCGATTCGGATCCTGCGGAAACATTTTGAAAAAGCGGGGCTGGTCTGACGCGCCGGGTGGAATCGAAAACGCGGGGGACGCCCCATTTTTCAGCGACGTCCCCCATGCCGTTTTTCACGCCCGCCGATCTGACCCAGGCCCGGCGGCCCTTGGAAAATCGCGGGCAGGTCCCGGGCGAGCAGCGGGTTTACACTGCCGGCTCCTGTCGGTTCAGCGCAGGCTTTCGATCGCCGCGCGCTCGATTTTCAGCCCGGCCTGATACGCCGCCATGAATCGCGCGAATGCTTCAACGTCGGCGGGATCCGGTTCTTGCGTCGTCGCCGCCATCGTGGCAAAGACCTCCTGATTCAGGAACTGATCCAGCGCGACGCCGGATCCGGCCCGGCGGAGATACCCCGCCAGGAGCGCCATTCCCCACGCGCCGCCCTCGCCCGCCGTTTCCATGACGGAGACGGGCGCTTCTAAAGCGGCGGCGGCATAGCGCTGACCGACTTCTTTCGTCTTGAAGAATCCGCCATGTCCGTAGAGACGGTCGATTTTAACGTTTTCCTTCCGAAGCGTCTCCATGCCAATTTTCAGCGTTCCCAACGCTGAGAAAATCAGGGAGCGCATGAAGTTCGGCAGCGTGAAACGGCTATCCGGAGCGCGGACGACGAGCGGACGTCCCTCGTCGAACCCGGTGATCGGCTCGCCGGACAGGTAGTTATACGTCAGAATCCGACCGCAGTCCGGATCTCCGGACAGCGCCGCGCTGTAAAGCGTCGTAAAGAGCCGGCCCGGATCGATTTCCAGCTCCAGCGCCGTCGTAAACTCGCCGAAAATCCGGCTCCAGGCGTCGATGTCAGACGTGCAGTTGTTGCAGTGGACCATTGCTACGGGCGAACCCGCGGGGGTCGTCACGATATCGATCTCCGGATAGACGCGCGAAAGCTCCCGTTCTAATACGACCATGGCGAAAATCGACGTTCCTGCTGAAATGTTCCCGGTGCGCTCGGCGACGCTGTTCGTAGCGGTCATCCCGGTTCCCGCGTCTCCCTCCGGCGGGCAGAACGGGATCCCGGCTCGAAGCTTTCCGCTCGGATCGATCAGCCGCGCTCCCGCTTCGGTCAGGAATCCGGCGTTTTCGCCGGCGCGGAGAACCTTCGGGAGGATTTCGCCGAGTTTCCAGGCATAGCTCTTCCCGGCGATCAGCGCGTCGAACGACGCGATATCATCTTCGTCGTAGTCTCTCGACGCGCCGCGGATCGGGAACATTCCTGAAGCGTCGCCGACGCCGAGAACTTTCTCCCCGGTCAGGAGCCAGTGAACGTACCCTGAAAGCGTCGTCAGGAACGCGATATCCGAAACGTGCGGTTCCTGATTCAGGATCGCCTGGTAGAGATGCGCGACGCTCCAGCGCAGCGGAATATTAAAATTGAAGCGCTTCGTCAGGATCTCCGCGGCCGCTTCCGTCGTCGTATTGCGCCAGGTCCGGAACGGCGCCAGGAGCCGCCCGTCCCGGTCGAACGCGAGATATCCATGCATCATCGCGGAAATGCCGATCGAGCCAACCGTCGTCAGCTCAACGCCATACTTCGTCATGACCTCAGCGCAGAGCGCCCGATAGCAGGACTGAAGCCCTGCGGCGACATCCGTCATCGCGTACGTCCAAACCCCATCAACGTAAGCGTTCTCCCAGCCGAAACTGCCGGAGGCTAACGGCTGGTAATCCGAACCGATCAAAACTGCCTTGATCCGCGTCGAGCCGAACTCAATCCCAAGCGCGGTCGATCCGCGCTCGATTTCGTTTTTTACCTTCGAAATGTCTATCATAGTCCTCTTCCTCTAATTCTGTCCGTAATACGCGTTCGCGCCGTGCTTTCGAAAGTAATGTTTATCGAGAATATGCTGCGGCGTGCGCGGGCAATCTTCCCTCAATAATACCGTTGAAAGCGCGATTTCGGCGACAGTTTCAAGAACGACTGCATGATAAACCGATTCCGCCGCTGTCTTTCCCCAGGCGAACGGGCCGTGATTCCTGACAAGGATTCCGGGATTCGAAAGCGGGTCGCCGACGCCGATCGTCTCGGCGATAACTTTTCCTGTATTCAGTTCATAGGCGGATTCGACCTCTTCAGCCGTCAGTTCGCGCGTACAGGGAATATCGCCGTAAAAGTAATCGGCGTGCGTCGTCCCAAGGGCGGGGATCGGGAGTCCGGCTTGCGCGAAAGCGGTCGCGGTCTTCGAATGCGTATGCGTGATCCCGCCGATTGTCGGGAACCTTCGATAGAGCTCCAGGTGTGTCGGAGTATCGGAGGAAGGCTTGAGTCTGCCCTCGACGCGTTCGCCGCTTAAGAGATCGACGACGGCCATGTCCTCCGCTTTCATTTCCGCGTAGGAAACGCCGCTCGGTTTAATCACGATCAGATTTCGCTCCCGATCGATTCCGCTGACGTTGCCCCAGGTATAAATAACGACGCCGCGCGCCTGAAGCTCAAGATTCGCTTCCAACACGTCCTGCTTAAGTCGTTCCAGCATATCTACCGCCTTATTTCCTTAATCTATCGCAGCTTCCAGGCAAGATCCATTAAAAACAACTGATTTTTCAAGCCTTCGACCGTCGTATCTTTATCAATATGAACGAATTCGATCCCCATCAGCTCCGCCCAATCTCGCATCATCTCCGCCGTCGCGTCATACGATAAAACCGAATGATGCGCGCCGCCGGATAAAATCCAGCAGTGCGTCCCGTCGATCAGGTTCGGTTCAGGCCGCCACATGACGCGGGCTACCGGTAGATTCGGCATATCCATGCCCGGATCGACCGCTTCAACGTCATGAACGATCAGGCGGAAGCGCCCGCCCATATCGACGAGCGTTACCAGAATTGCCTTCCCGACGCGTCCCTCGAAAACCAGTCTCGCGGGCGGGTTCCGGTCGCCAATCCCGAGCGGATGGACCTCGATACGGGGTTTGCCGGCGGCGATCGTGGGGCAGACCTCGAGCATATGCGCGCCTAAGCATCGTTCTTTTCCCGGTTCGAGATCATAGGTATAGTCTTCGATGAAGGAGGAGCCCCCTTTCCCGTCGGTCATCTGCTTGATAATATGCGTCATCGCGGACGTTTTCCAGTCTCCCTCCGCGCCGAAACCGTACCCCTGCGCCATGAGGTGCTGCGTCGCTAACCCGGGCAGCTGGTCTATCCCGTAAAGGTCCTGAAACGTATCCGTGTAAGCGCCAGCGCCTTCACGATCCAGAATGCGCTTGATCGCGATTTCCTCGCGCGCCTGGTAGCGGACTGCTTCAAGATCCTCCGTGGCAATTTCGTAAATCTGGGCGTACGTGCGCATGAGATTGTCGACGTCCCCGTCGTTCACGTTCGCGATCTCTTCCGCGAGCGCGCCGACGGGCCAGGTATTCACCTGCCAGCCAAACTTCAGCTGTGCTTCGATCTTATCGCCTTCGGTGACGGCGACCTCGCGCATATTATCGCCAAAACGGACAACTTTAAGGGCCTTGCTGACGCAAAAGCCGATCGCGGAACGCATCCAGCTGGCGATTTTCGCCTGGACCGGCGCGTCCTGCCAATAACCTGCCACGACCTTGCGGGCGGATCGCATCCGCGCGTCGATAAAACCATGCTCGCGGTCGCCGTGCGCTGACTGGTGCAAATTCATGAAGTCCATATCGATTTCCAGGTTCGGGATCCTGCGTTCGAACTGCGTATGCAGGTGCAGATATGGTTTCTGGAGCAGGGACAGCCCGTTAATCCACATTTTTGAGGGGCTGAAGGTATGCATCCAGACGATAACCCCGGCGCAATCGTCGCGGTAATTGGCTTCTTTCACGATCCGCGTAATTTCTTCCGCGGTTTTAACTGTGTCTTTATAAACGATTTTGCAATTCGCCGGGATCGATTCGGAAGACTCGAGCTTTTTCGTAATGACGCGGGCGTTCTCCGCAACCTGCCGTAGCGTTTCCGCGCCGTATAAAAATTGCGACCCGACGACAAACCAAAATTCATAATTATTCATGATTATTTCTCCGATTATTTCCTTCATAAATCATTACTTGACCGACAAATCAAGTATAATACTTCCAAGAGAATGACAGCCATGCAACAACGCTCAAAACCTAAAATAACGATTCGCGATATTGCCAAAGGCTGCGACGTTTCAGTTCAGACCGTATCCCGCGTTATCAACAATCGGCCGGACGTTTCTCCCGCGACGCGTCAGAAAATCGAGAGCTTCATCTCAAAATCGGGGTACCGGCCGAACGCCGTCGCCCGCTCCCTCGTTTCCCGCCGGAGCCAGACGCTCGGGGTCATCATCGGCGGCCTTCGCTATATCAGCGTCGGTTACACACTGAACGGCATTAATGAAGCCTGCAAAAAAGCCGGATATTCGCTGATGATAACCGAGTTCCTCGAAACGGAATCCTCGGATATTTCCCCGCTGATTCTGACAATGGTCGAGAACCAGGTCGAAGGGATTATCTACGCGGCGCCCGACCTGAACGACAACGTCGCTTTCTTTCAGGCGCACCTGCCCGTCGCCTGTCCGCCGATTATCTTTATCAAAAGTCAGCCGAACGAAAAATTCACAACCATCAGTATCGACAATTATGGCGGCGGCTGCAAGGCCGTTGAACATTTGATCGAAGTCGGCTGCCGGCATATCGGGCATATTTCCGGTCCGCTTTCCTGGCTCGAAGCCCGGGAACGAAAGCAGGGGTGGAAAGATACGCTGCGGAAGCATGGACTCAAGCTGCATGACGCCAGCTGCTTCGAGGGCGACTGGACGGGCGAGAGCGGGATCGAGCTTTTCCCGCGCCTTCTTCAGCGTTACCCGAATCTTGACGGCCTTTTCGTCAGCAATGACGAGATGGCGATGGGCGTGATCCGGTACGCGCATTCGAACGGAGTCCGGATCCCTGAAGACGTCGCTATCGCGGGCTTCGATAATCAGAAGGAAGGCGCGTTCCTGACTCCGTCGCTTACAACCGTGTCGCATCCGCTGCGCGAGATGGGGAAGTTAGCGACCAATACGATTATTTCCATCATCGAAAACGAGGATGAACTTTACCAACCGATTCAAATCACGTTGGAAACGAATTTGATCGTTCGGGAAAGTTCGTCCCGACCGCGGTAGCGATTCGTTATTTTTATTCGGTTTTCAAGGTGCTTTGAGCGTTCAAGCCTGAAAACAGGCGGATCAGTTTCTCCTTACTTGATAACCCGAATCGCCTTTCGATCGATCGTCAGCGCGACGACCGCTAAGAAAATGACGCCTTTGATAAGCTGCTGAATTGCCGTGTCGTAGCGCATCATAACCAACCCGTTATTCAGAATTGCGTAAATCAGGGAGCCGACGATAATATTTGAAAAGCGGACTTTCGCTCCGCCGGAGATCGGCATCCCGCCTAAAACGAGCGAGATCAGAATTTGCGTTTCGAGCTGGTTACCGGCCGTCGCCGTGATCGAGCCGACGCGGATAACGTTCAGGAATGCGGCGATCCCTGTAATTGCGCCTGCGGACATGAAAACCATGAACTTCGTCAGGTCAGTCCGGATTCCAGCGAACCGGGCCGCTTTTTCGCCCGCGCCGATCGCTTTCAGGTTGATTCCGACTTTTGTAAAGGTAAAGATGAAAAAAAGGATGAGGAGAACGACGATAACCGTCGCAATTTTCAGTCCATCCAGATTCAGATCCGTTATCTCGCGCGAAGCCGCGACCGGGGCGTTCGTCGTAAAATAGGCGCAGAAGCCGCGAAACAGGAACATCGAACACATCGTGACGATAAACGACGGGATCTTAAACCGGACATGGAACAAACCGTTGAACGCGCCGATCGCCGCGCCGGTCGCGACGCCGGCGATAACCGCAAGGGGGATCGAGTAGAACGATAGATAACTGATAACAATGGAGACGATCCCGAGAAGCGATCCCTGAGAAAAATCTAAACCGCCGACGGTCATGATCAGGAAGACGCCGGACGAGGCGATCATGGGGACATAGACCTGGCTCAGGATTAATTTCGCCGCCGCCGGCTTCAGGATCCGACCGTTCGTAAAGATCGCGAAAAAGATAAAAATAACGATCAACCCAATGAGTGGGAAGAGCTCCCGAACCAGCGCCGCCCGATTCGCGCTGCGCCGTTGAGCGTTTTCGCTCGCTTTTGAAATGGAATTCTCTGCCATATCTGCCCCTACACCATTTTCGCGATCAGGTCTTCTTCGTTCAGCTCCGGTCTCCGGAGAAACTCGCCGCTGAGCGAACCGTTCCTCATAATTAAAATCCGATCGCACATTCCAATCAGCTCCAGAATTTCCTCGGAAATCATGATGATCGATTTTCCCTGATTCCGAAGTTCCGTCATTAAGCTGTAAATATCCGCTTTGACCTTGACGTCGATTCCGCGCGTCGGGCTGTCTAAGATCATGATATCGGAACCTTTTCCCAGCCAGCGCGCAAGAACGACTTTCTGCTTATTGCCGCCGGAGAGTTCCGAGACGGATTGCGCAATGCCGGTCATTTTGACGCTGATCCGGCTTGCGTTATCATCGGCGAATTTATCGAGGTTCTTTTTGAAAATCAAGCCGTTTAACGATAAATCTTCGATGGACGGGAGGCAGATATTGTCGCGAATGCTCGTGTTGCTGACGAGCGATTCGCTGTCGCGGTCCTTGGACGCGTAGGCGACGCTGCGCGAAATCGCGGTCGGGATTGAATTAATTTCCGTCCCGTCCGCGAGCGTTACCTTTCCGGTCCGGCCGTAGGAGCCCGCGAAAAGCGCTTTCCCGAGCTCATGCATCCCGCATTCGCTTAAACCGCCGAACCCGATGATTTCGCCTTGATGCAGGTCGAACGATACGTTCGAAAACGCTTTGGGAACGCTCAGGTTCCGAACGCGTAGAACGACGTCGGACGGTTTCGCCTCGTCATAATCGGTCCGATAATAATGCGTTCCCAGCTCGCGTCCGACCATGAGACGGCGAAGGTCGTCCTCCGTAACGTTTTTCGTCTCGACCGTATCGATATACGCTCCATCGCGGAGCACCGAGATTCGATCTGTATGCGCGATGACTTCGGCGAGGTCATGCGAAATAAAGATCACGGTCCGCCCGTCCGCGCGGATTTTATCCATCAGGTCGTATAGTTCGAGACGCCCTTCCTGGCTCAGCGCGGTTGTCGTCTCGTCGACGACGACGAGCTTCGGGTTGAAATAGGTCGCCTTGACCATTTCGATCAGTTTTCGATCCTCAAAGTTATAGTGATCGATGACGACTTCCGCCTTGATCCGGTCATACCCATATTCCCTGAGGAGCCGCTGTGCCTCATGGTTCATCCATGTGGTATTCTTGACGCCGAATTTTACGAACTGATCTTCCTTTCCAAGAAAGATATTCTCCGCGACGGTCAAACTGTCAACCGTCCCGGTTTCCTGGACGATAATCGAAACGCCTTTGCGGTTGGCTTCGATCTGGTTCCCGGCGCGGTATTCCGCGCCGTCTAAAATAAATCGTCCGGAGTCGATCGTGTAAATTCCGGTCAGCATCGCGGAGAACGTCGATTTTCCGGATCCATTTTCGCCGATGAGCCCATGAATCTCGCCCTTCCGGATCGAGAATGAAACGTCTCGTACCGCTCTCGTAATTCCGAAGGATTTACATAAATTTTCAGAAGTCAGAAGAATAGAATCGGTCATGTCTGCCTCCCGCTTACTTGACGACCGCGCCCTTTTCGGGACGGGCGGTCAGGGTCACGATGATCAGGAGCGCGGCGCCGGTTACAACGTTCTGGATCGTCGTCGGCGCTCCGATCGCGATAAATCCATTGAAGATGATCGAGATGATAAACTCGCCGATGATAATCGCCAATACCGGAATGCCATATTTTCGGAAAGCGAGCCCGAGGAACGTCCCCATTAGCGGCGTGAAGTTCCGTCCCATGGATTCCATTCCGGTAATCGCCGTCATCGACCAGCCGTAGCTGACCGTCAGAACCGCCATGATTCCGACGAAGAAATGGGTCAGGACAAAACCGATCAGCTTGTATTTATCGACGTTGATGCCCATATTTTTAGTGATGTACTCGTTGCTTCCGATCGCGCAGCAATAAGTTCCGATTTTCGTGTTGCGCAGGATAAAATTCATCAGGAGAAACGCGAAAATGGCGAGGATAAGGCTCGCCGGCGCTTTCCCGAACGCACGGAGCGCCGTATCGAGCGTCTGCTTTTTTCCGCCTGCGACGAAGTACGCTGTACTCTCGAAAATCAGCATCAGGCCGACCGTGACGATCATGGAAGGGATCCGCAGCTTGATATAGAGAAAACCGTTCAGGAACCCGATCAGCGTTCCGCAGGCAATACAGCCAACCAATAACCCCGGATAGCCGAAACAGGTCGAGGCGATAACGCCGACGATCGAGGACAGAATGACGTTCGCTCCGATACTGAAATCGAACATTCCCATGACGACGATAAAAAACAACCCGCAGCCGCCGACGGAGTAAATGATGCTGGACAGGAAGTAATTCACCAGCGCCGACGTGCTGCCAAAATTTTCAGGGGTGATAATCTTGAATACGCCCCAGAAAAAGACCGCAAGGAACAACAAGATCATAACGCCGTACGCTGGCCCGACCGTTAATCTCTTTCGTAAGGTTTCGAACCTTTGGCTTAGACTCATAAGGGACTCCCTGATCGCTTTTCGCGGATCGCGAATTCAGACGGATCATGTACGACCGCAAGACTGAGCTACAGGACTTCTTTTCAGCCTTGCGGTCCTTCGTTTATAAAATCAGCTTGAAATTATTAATTGCTGTGGCGGGAGACGACATCCTCAACCGATAAGGATTCGCAGGCTTCATTCAGCTCTTCATAGCTGTAATCCGCCATCGCCCGGATTTCATCCGCGTTATACGGAAGCGCGTCGCCGGTAAAATATTCGGCGTATTTGGCGTAGTCCTCTGTCGAGGCCACGTACATGTACGGGAAGACCATATCATGGAAGCTATCTTCCGGCGTTTCATATTTTCCCTTAATCGTATTATAGATCATCATGAACGCGAAGAACGGATCGGCGTAGTGACCGCCGGATTCGACCGACATTGCGCCTTTCGCCAGCTGTTCGTCGAGATCGGGGAGGAAATCCGTCGAGGCGACCTGAATCTTACCGGTTAAGCCGAGCCCGTCGATCGCCGCTAATCCGCCGATCAGCGTATCGCCCCCGCCGCCTGCAGCGATTAAGGCGTCGATGTCCGGGTTGGCGTTGATAATCGCTTCGGCGGTTGCGCGGCCGGTATCGGAGGTCGTCCCGCCGTACTGCGGTTCAAGAAGTTCGACCGGATCGTCCGGGTGCGCGGCGTTCCAGGCTTCGACGCCCGCCTGATACCCTTCCCAACGGCCGAGGAACGTCGCGTCGCCCGCTTCCCAGCCCATCAGGCCGATCTTGCGCGCGCCCTTCTCGGCGAGAATCGTAACCAGGCGCATCCCATTGTCAACTTCCGATTCATGAACCGTGCCGACGTAATATTTCGACTTTTTGGCTAATTCATATTCGTTCGGGTTCGCTTCCGGGTTAATCGCGCGGAAGAACTGCGCGAGGTAGACCCCGTATTCGTCCGCCGTGTTAATCGCCGCGTTCATCTCAGCGGTGGCGGAGTTGCAGAGAATAATCCCATCCATGCCAGCCAGCGCCAGCTGCTCAACGGAATCGGTGACTTTTTCGGAGATATGGCCCTGATCGACGTAAGTTACGTTCACGTCGCCCAGCGCTTCGGCGGCCGCGTCGATCATGCGCTTGACTTCGCTGCCGAGGGTATCGGTCGAGCTCCAAATCGAGACGCCGATGTTGATTTCAGCCTGCGCGGAGACCGCGAACGTCGCGGCGGTCAACGCAAAAACGAGAACGACCAAACTCAAAACAATCTTCTTCATGGTAATCCTTTCTTGATAATCCTTTGTTACTCATCAGCGGAAATTCCGCAAAAACACCTGAATTTTTTTCGATAACGTTCACGGGATCGTTATCATTAGTGTATCATGGGCGTGAACCGACGTAAATATGATTTAAGTCATATTCTGTTAAGCTTAAGTTCATTGAAATTGAGTTGGAACATATATCCATGCTCTATGATTCGTGGGAAAGCTGGGAATATATTGACAGGTGGATGATGAGGGGATTAAAAAAAAGAGGGGGACGTCGCTGAGAATAGTGTGACGTCCCCCTTTTTTTCAGCGGATCAGCTCCGCCAGCATGCGAATCGCGCCGATCGTCATTTCCCAAGTCACCTTATCGGCATAGGTATATTTCTTACGGTACTTCCCCCAAAGGTCAATCATTACAGGACTTCCGTACGAGCGCTTTCAACTGCGTCGACGTTTTCATAAAAGCACCTCCAAATAGCTTCTTAAGCGCCTGTCGACGTTGAACGTCTCCGCCATCTGCATGAGCGTATTCAGATCCTTATCCTTGCGTCCGGCATAACGTTTTATAGCGTCGGTCATGACCGCAATATCCATCCGGTTCTGACTTCGCAGGATATCGCAGATCGTGCGCTCCAAGCCATAAGCTTTGACCGTATGTCCGAAAAGTGTGATAAGTCCTGTGGCTCCCAGATCGTGCAATTCCCGTTTGATCGTGAACACCGTGAAACCATCGCGACGCAGATTTCTGGCGTTGTATCCGGTAGGAACGGTCACTGTGTAGTGGATTGGATCACGGTCGGTCAGGTCATGTAGAAACAGCGCTGTTTCATGTGAGTAGATCATTTTCGGCCGCCTTAACTGCGCGGCGTACATCTTGTCTGCGAATTCGTCAGGGAGAACGTAAACGCCATAGGCTGCCCGGTTAAGATTGCCGGACTTCACCAGCAGACGCAGACGTTCGTTGGAGACGCCGGCAGCGTTCGCTTGCGCGGAGGTGACCATACCGCCATACTGCATCAGAACAGATTGGAGTTTAACGGGTATTGTCATGTCTTAAGCTTTCTGTTGACAGTCATGCTCTTTTTGTAACCGAAATGAGCATGTTTGTCAACAGGCGATCCTCTCGACTCGGATCCTCAGGAAACATTTAAAAAAAGCCGGCCTAGCCTGACGCGCATGCGGGGCGTCCCCATGACGGCGGACGCCCCTGCGCAATTCATCCTCAGCGGATCAGCTCCGCCAGCCGCTCGCCGATCTCGATCAGATCAATACCCTTCGTGAACTGGAGGCAGGTCCCGGACGGATAGCGCGTTTTTTCGACCCAGTCCGCCGGAATCGCGCTGACCCCATACTTCGCTCCTAAAATCGCGCCGCAGACCGCGCCGATCGTATCGGCGTCGCGTCCGAAATTCGCCGCCAGCGTTACGCCTTTCCGGAAATCCGCGCCCGCCAGCCGCAAGCAGGCGAATGCCGACGGGATCGCTTCTGCCGTTGTCGCCCATTTCGTGGTCCGCAGACGGTCATGCAGCTTCATCCAGGCTGCAGCAACGTCATAATTCGCCGCTTCGACGATTTCGAAGGCTGCCGTCAGGTTCGCATACAGCCATGAATCCTCCGGAACACAGTCCATCGCGGTAGCCAGGATTTCATCGATCGTCCCGTCGACCATCGCGACCGAAACCGCCGCCGCTACTGCCTGCGCGCCCCAGATCCCATCCATCGAATGGCTGATCGAGGCGTCAATCTCTGCCATCCGGGCGGCGGCTTTTGGATCCCCGGCAGCGGCGATGCCGATCGGCGCAATCCGCATCGCCGCTCCATCGCTCAGGTGATACGTATTGAACATGCCCGATTGCGGCGGGCGCAGTCCGCGCCGCAGGTTATTCGCCGCTTCAACCTCGCTGTCGCCGCCGCGTTTAAATTCGTCCTGAACCGCGACGTTTTCAAGCCAGGCGGCTGTAACCGCTTCCTGCGTGAGTTCCCCGCCGCAGCGGATCATCGTCTGCGCCGTGAGGAGCGCAAATTCGGTGTCGTCCGTGCTCCAGACCGCGCCTCCCGAGAAATCGGTGATGAATCCGTAGTTCGCCCGATTCTCCTGCGTCCGCGCGGCGTCGCCGAGCGAATCGCCGATCGCCAATCCACAGATTGCTCCGACTGCCTTCTCGCGGCGGAACGCACTGTTTTTCGCTAAATCTTCCCGTGTAATCATGCGTTTTCTAATTCCTTTACCCGAAAATTTCCAAACGAGCTCCTTCCCCCTTCGCAGCTCGCCAATCCGACCATGCCATATTGAAGCGTATCGTCGGTAACCGATAATTCATCCCGTCCATCGACCGAGAGCGTCAAACGCTCGGCTTCGGCTCGAAATCCAAGTTTTATCTCGCGATCGAACGTCCAGTCACAGGCCTTCTCGGCCAGCTCAATCCAGCGACCCGCTGTCTTTCGATAAATCGCCAGCCCGCCTTTTTTCAGCCCGGCGTAATAGCCGCGCTGCGCGCCCTGGACCCGGAGGGAAATCAGGTGGCTGTACCCGTAGCAGGGAATAACCGAAGCTTCGAGCTGAACGTTCCGGGTAAAATAATTTCCGGTCATCGCCTCGCCGCCGTTCAGGCTGAACGTTTCGAGCCGCCCGTCGACGAGGTTCCAGGCGCCGTGATCGTGGGAAAACGGGATGATTGAGTCGAACTCTTTCACGCACTGCGAAAAGTCGATCCGGTAGTTCGCGGGACCGAAGATCTCAAAGTCATCGAGATAGACGCTTCGGAAATCGCGATTTTTCCGGGATGAATTCGACTCGATCCAAAACCCGATCTCGTCGGCTACCGCTCCGCCCAGATCCGGAATCTGGAAAATGACGTGGCGCCAGCCTGGTTTTTCGAGCGAAAATCCGCTGATTAAGACGTCGCGCCCGGTCGCCGTGTTTCGGACGTACGGACTGATCAGGAGGTCTTCGCCGCCGTGTTTCTCGGCCATGAGCCAAAACGAGACCGTTTGGCCCGGATACGCCGTCGGAGAAAAGACGGGACTGTAGCGGGTGTCGTTAAAGTCGTCTCGTCGATAAAAAGGCTTATAGAAGACTTTCCCTGACTGTCCGCGCTGAAGGCGGTCGACGAGTATTTCGAGCGATCCGCTGCCCGAATGTGAGAAACGGGTCGACTGTCGAAGGCTGAAAGCGTTCGGGTCCGAGAGGCGGAAATTATGCGTCGACCCAGGCAGTTCAAAATCGAAATGAATCAAACCGGATTTGTTCAGATCGATTGGGACCGGCGTTTCCTCATCCTCGCGGAGGAACTGGCTGATCTGATACAGTTCTTTCGCGAACGACGGAATATCCAGAATATTCAGATAGCCGGAGATCCCCGAAAGGACGATTGCGTCGTTAATTGGGTCGCGGTAATGGGTTGGGATACCGGCGAGGCCGTCGGCAACGCCCATGATTGTACCGACATTTCCAGCGTTGCAATCGGTGTCCCAGCCCGCCATCGTCGCAATTTCAACCGCGCGCGCAAAGTTTCGTCCGTAAACTAACGCCATGGCGCAGACGCCGGCGTTCGGAATAATATGGCAGACGCCGGGGAACTTATCGTATCCCCAGGTCTGCTGTAAGTACGCTATGCAGGACCGCCAGTCGTCCGGCTCTTCGTTTCGAAAGCGGACGACATCCCGGACGACGCGCGCGTAATCGCTCTCTTCCGGGATCAGGCTGAGGCCAATCTCGATTATCCGATCCACGTCGGACGTCTCAAACGCGGCGGCAATGCAGCCGGCGATAAACGCCGCCCCGTATAAGCCGTTGCGGTCATGCGAAACGGAAGCGGCTGTCGTCGCATAAGCCGCCGCTTTTTCCGGCCGGCCGGGGAAAATCAGCCCCCAGGTATCGATAAAGATCTGGCCGCCAATCTGTTCCGCGATCGTCATCCCGTTGACCTTCGCCGAGCCGGATTCCGGCGCGCTCATTCCATTTTTCAGGTTCAGGTATGCGGTATGCTCCGTGCTGACTCCGTATCCGCCCCACCAGAACATGCCAACGCCTTCGCGGGCATAATTCAGCCATGCTTCCGCAACATCGTTCGCGGTCATTCTCCCGTTCCCGGCGCGATCCTTCAGCGCCCGCAGGAAGTAAACGGGGCCGTTCGCGTCGTCATCCGCCGCGAAGTTCTTGAACGATTTTACATAATCGGTAATTTCTCCGTAATAATGCCGAATTCGCTCATAGGTCCAGACCGTCGGTTCTACCGGCGCGCCCAGGCGAATCCCGATATTCATTCCAAGAAATCCAGCGTAAATTTTTTCTAAAATTGATTGTGTCATAAATGCGTACCGCGTGGTTCCTCCTCCGGTTTAAAAAAATCCCGGACGCGCTGAAAAAAAGCGGCGTCCGGGTCAAATTAGAATCTTTAGTTCAAAACACTGTTCAGATATTCGGTAATCTGCGTTCCTCCGGCTTCGTTCCATTTCGCAACGAATTCGTCGAAGTCTTCGATCGGGCGGACCCCGCGGATAATATCGGTCGAATACTCAGTGTACAGCATATCCATCGCATCTTTGAGCGGAAGCAGGTCCTCAGGCAGAATCACGTTGACGTCGGCGGCGAAATACTGATCGGCCTTGGCGAGCGAATCCAGCGCCGGTGCGGTCAGGACTTCACCATCAACCTTGCTCAGGTCAAGTCCATTCATCGTTGGCCAGAAGCGCGCCCACCATTCCGGAAATTTATCGGTCAAAACATATCGATCGCCGTCCATCGTATAATGAACGTCCTTGAGTCCGAGTTTATCAAAAATACGTCCCTCCGGGCTGGCCATGAAGTCGAGAACCGCCCAGGCCGCATCTTTGACTTCTGAATAGGCGTTGATCGCAAAGCCGCGCGGTTCTTTGGAAACGTCGAGTGACTTGTACGCCTGTGAGATACCCTTCGCTGGCGGAAGCGCGATCAGTTCGGTCGCGTCGCCGTTCGTCTGGATCATTTTGTTATTGTAGACGTTGACGACGTCGCCCGCTGTCCCGGCGACCATACAGGATTTCCCTTCGTAAAACGCCTGCTCCATCGTGTCCCACTGTTTCGTGACGTATTCGTTATCAAGAAGCCCTTCGGCGTACAGCTTCGCGTAAAATTCAAGCTTATTCTTCTCGGCTTCGGTCGCGGCGGCGTAGACCCAGTTTTCACCGTCTTTGACGATCGTCGCCGTGACGCCGAACGCATGGTTGAATATATTATCCAGCCTGATAATCCCGCCGTCGGTCGTAATCGCGTAGTCGCAAAGGCCCTTCTCTTTCATTTCCTTGAACATCGCGTAATAATTTTCCGTCGTTGGATCTTCGGCGACTTTCTTCGCGCTGTCCAGCTGCTCATAGTGGTCCTTGCGGATAACCGGGATCTGGACCCGGCCGGGGGCGAGCCAGAGCAGGTACGGATACGATTTAATTGCCGCGCGGTTATGGTCGCCCATCAGCGCCTGAACATTTTCTGAGCCGGCGATAAAATCGGTTAGATCTTCGAGGAGGCCTTCCTGCGAAATCGGGAGATCGCCGCCCTGAAAATAGATAATATCGGGGTTGATTTGCTCCGTGCGGAACGCGATCGGTACAACGTCCGCATATTTCCCAGCTGGAGCTTCGAGGACTTCAATATCAACATAATTCCCCATCTTCGCCATCGCGGCTTCAACCTGATCGATCAGCTGAATCACGGACTCTTCGGTCGGGACGACGTCTTTGCATAAATACGTCACCTTAACCGGGCTTTCCGGACTTCCGATTCCCTGCGCCGCGGCAGAACCAACTACGCAAAGGACCGCCAATACAACGAACAACCACATACTTTTCTTCATTGTCTTACTCCTTTATAAACAGATAAAAATAAACTTATTATTCTTTGACTCCGCCTGCCATGACGTCTTTCGCGTAATAGCGCAGGACAATCGGGTACAGCAGGAGGATCGGAATAATCGAGACGACGATCGTTGCGCAGCGCAGCGCGTTGTAGTCTATCCGCGCTAATTCGTTGTAGTTGTACAGATTCTGCTGTCCAACGATCGAGGTCGTATCGCCAAGAATAACGAACTGGCGGAGGATAACCTGAAGCGTCGTGTCCTTCGTTTTCGTCAGGTAGATACCAGCTCGAAAATATTCGTTCCAGCGGATCACCGCGTAGAACATCGTGATTGTCGCGATTCCGGACTTCGCCAGCGGAAATACGACCCGGAAGAGCGTTGTCCAATGCCCCGCCCCGTCGATCTCCGCCGCTTCGTAAATTTCCGACGGAATCGCCTGATAATAGCGCATCAGGATAATCAGGTAGTAGACGTTTACCGCCATGACCAGAATAACGGACCATCGGCTTCCCATCAGCCCGATATCCTTAATGACGAGGTATTCGGGGACCATTCCGGGATCGAAGAGCATCATGAAAATCAGGAAGACCATCAGCGGCTTTTTCAGCGTTAATCCGCGTCGGGTCAGGACGTATGCCGCCGAGCAGGTCAGCAGGATATTGATCGCCAACCCGACGATGGTAATAAAAATTGAATTCATCAGCGCCCCCATCAGCGCCGGATGATTGAAGACGATTCGATAGTTAATCAGGTCGAAGCTGCGCGGGAGGATCGCCAACCCGCCCATGCGAGCCGATTCTTCCGGGGAGGAAAATGATTTTGCGATGATGTTTAGGATCGGAACGATCATCGTCAGCGTGACCAGGAAGAGAATCGCGATCAGGAAAAGCTGTGAAAGGGAGAGTTTTCGCTTCATTATTACCAGACTCCTTCTCCGGTAAAGCGCTTGGAAAGGAAATGGGTAACCAGGACGAGGACGGTCCCGGTTATGCCTTTGAGGAGGCCGACAGCGCTTGCCAGCGAATACTGGCCGTTTTCGATTCCGATCCGATAAATATACGTATCTAAAATATCGATCGTGCTCAGGATCGCGTTATTCGAAAAATTCAGGACCTGATCGAAGCCGGCGTTCAGGAAAAAGCCGAGATTCATGATAAACACGGTCAGCATCGGTGCGACGAGCGCCGGCAGGATTATCCTGCCGATGACCTGAAGCCGGGTCGCGCCGTCGATTTCAGCCGCTTCGAACAGGTGAGCCGGAATGCTTAGAATCGCAGTAAAGTAGAAAATTGAGTCCCAGCCGATGCTGCGCCACGCTTCGGAGAACATCAGAATCCAGCGGATCGATCCCCGGTCGGTCATGAAGTCGACGCGCGGCAGGTTGAAAATCCCGAGAATCTGGTTGACGCTGCCGTCGAGCGAAAGCGCGAGGATCCAGATTCCGGCGATCACAACCCAGGATAAAAAGTGCGGCAGGTAGGTAACGATCTGGACGTATTTTCGGAAGCCGGACGAGCGGAGTTCGTTTAATAAAATTGCAAACAGGACAGTAAACGGGAAAAGCAGAACGTACTTCATGAAGCTGATGATCAGCGTATTCTGGAGGATGCTCATGAAGCCGGGCGTGCTGAAAATCAGGTTGATATATTTCATGCCGACAAATTTCCACGCGCTGCGGGAACTGTAGCTGTAAAACGCCAGGCGCATATTCCAAATCGGCCAAAGCCGGAACAATATAAAAAAGATCAGCGTCGGGAGGATCATCAGGTACAGGATCCGCTCGTCGTAGATTCGACGAAAGAAGCCGCGTTCGTTCAATCTTCGAGGCAGGTTATCTTTCATGCCAGTTCCCCTTTCTTTTCATGGAATTTCGATATTCAGAAGCGGGGCGTGCTGCTGCGCGCCGTAGACGTCGCGCTCGCCGACCGCTCCGGACGACGGCCCCGTCCGGTCGTAGGTAATCTTGATTCCCAGCATGGGCTCGAAGAAAACGAGTTCGGCGATATCTTCGACCCGGATCCGGTAAAGCGACGCGATCCGTTCTCGCGTCAGAGCGCCGCTCCGGACGACGCGGCGATAATCTTCGGCGTTCTCGAAAAGGACGTCCAGCGTGATCTGAAACGGGCCGCTGTTCTTGCTTCGGAGAACTTTCGCGATATCGTACAGCTTTGTCATTTTGTCCCGCCGATCTCCCGGTAAACGATCGGGAAAGGCGCTTTTGGATCGTCAATTTCCATCAGGTGGTACACTGAAAATTCGTAGACAGCGCCGAATTCGACGTCGCTTGGCGCGAAGGGAAAAGCGAGGTTGCCGGCGGTTGACTTGCGTCCGGAATAGCCGTAGTGTAAAAAAGTTGAACGCACTGAAGCGCAGACGGTTGAAGCGATTTCCTGCGTTTCGGCGACGACTTCGAAGAGAACGCCGAGCTCATGCGCCGGGGTATCGGCCGGTTCCGCCTCGCCCATGACCGCGTTTTTCCCGTAATTATAAAAATTGACCTGATAAGCTTCCGGATTGAGATCAGCATATTGAGCGCGGATACTTTCGCGGACAAGCGTTTCGACTTTCTCAATTTCTCCAACCAGAAGCGGGTCGCGGACACCGGCGATCGTGAACGTCCGATATGCTATCCGACGTGCGCCTTCGAGCTTAATCCGATACGGAGAAACGGGATGGAGACGGCTGCCGCTGACGCGGATAACGCCGGGACGGACTTCGCTGAATTCGCAGCGTTCCAAATCAAGCAGTTCGCCGGGGCCGGGGAGGAGGTATGGGTGGGCTTTTTCGTAAAACGTATGCGCTGCGACGGAGGTTTTCGTACAGCGGAGCTCGGGATTCAGCGAATGTACCTCGAAACAATCCTGTTTTATCTCGCCGAGAATGCAATCTTTTGCTGTTCCCGGATCGGCGCAAAGCGCTCCGCATTCGAGAATTTTTCCCATATGATACGCCAGCCCCGGATCGAAGCCGGCTCGAATCGCGGCGGCGGCGAACGGCGCCGGATCGTACGCACGGCCGCAGATCACGATATCCGCTCCATTTTCAAGCGCTTCCAGAATCGGTTCGTGACCCATCTGCGCAACGATGCCGGTTGTTTCAGCGATAGCCTCTTTTGTCAGGATCGGGACGGTCCGGCTCATCGGTGTAATTTTTCCTTCCGCAAGCTTTTCTCTAACGAGCTTCTTGGGGATATCCGCGGAGATCACGGCGATTTTGACGCGGAGATGTGATTCGCTATTGTTAAGGTCTTCAAGAATTTCATCGAGAATCGAGAGCGTCCAATCGACATGCGCTTTCGCGCCGCTCCCTCCCGCCGAACCGACGATAACTGGTATTTTGTGGGCGAATCCCGCATGAATCAAGCGTGATAAGTCTTTTTTATATGCGCGGCGGCTGACGATCGCGACGTTCGCGCCTAACTTATGCGGCCCAGCGTCGGTCGATCCGGCGTCGACGATAATTGCGTCCGGATTTTCAGAGAGGCCCCTGTCGAATGATGCGTCCGGGAAACCGTACCCTAATATCCCGCAGGGCGATAAGATCCTGAACGACTCAGCTTTCATCCGCGCCGCCTTTTTTCATCCTCCGGGCCGTCGACGCTTTCAGCCGGCGCATGTGATTCTGGACCGCTTCGCCGGTCCCGCGCCGGTCGCGACGGCGGATCGCGGTCGCGATCGCCAAATGTTCCTGCATGATCTCGATTCGGCGGACCTGGTTCGTATGTCCCATTTCAGCGATTTCGCTGATCAGGTCGTAATACGTATCGATAAAATTCATGAAGAAGTTATTCTTCGTCAGCTCCGCCATCCGATAATGAAAATAATGATCGATTGTGCGCTGTGTCCGGTCGTCCTCAGCCAGATCCTCCGCCGCGGCGACCAGCCCGGCGATTTCTTCGTCAGTTGCGCGCTCAATAACGAGTTCCGCGATTTTCAGCTCCATCGCTTCGCGGAACTCGATCAGGTCAAAATAGGTTGCGTCGCGGAGAATTTCGCCAATCGGGAGAGTGACCGTTTTGGATGGAAGCGTTTCTTCGATAAAGGTGCCTTCCTTCGGGCGTCGACGGATATAGCCCTGCGCCTGAAGAATCGTCAGCGCTTCGCGAATGACCCCGCGGCTGATTTCGAGCTGATCCGCAAGTTCGGTTTCGCTCGGAAGGCGGCTCCCTGGGGCTAATTCGCCGGAGTGAATTTTTTCCAGCAGCTGCTCAGCGACTTTATCGGAAAGCCGGTCGCTGCGAATCGGCCTGAACTTCAGTCGTGTCTCCGTCGTCATTCCAAATCGTCCAATCCTTTATTTGTCCTACAATAAGACTATTGTACCTGAGAACCACGATGCCTGGGGGCATGGTTGTCATGAGTCTTGTCATAGAATTTGGGTGACGATTGACGTTGACTGCAAATCCGCTGGCTGGCGAAACGGCGCAGGCGAGGATTATTATCGCGGATGCATTCCTTTCGTTTTACGCTCTGTCAAGCTTGAACAGCTTTGCGGTAATATTTGCAATTGCTATCGATAAAGCAATGCCGATAATCAGAACCACAGGGAGGGTCCATGCCGGGCTGTACGACATCAAGGTATCCGCATAACCCGCGGGCATATCTTCAACAGCAACTTCATAAGTATAAGCACGATGGAACCATATCTGGCTATAATATCCGAAAGTAGAAAAAGTCATTATCACGGTTCCCGCAAGATTTCCCGTCCAGTTATACTTGAATGCACAGCGAAAAAGTTCTGCAGCGAGCGCAATGATAATCACAGGAATAAGATGCCAGCGCGTCGCATCCTGGATAATGAAAAGCATGATCACTAGTCCTGCCGATAAGAACGCCGCAGCTCCCGGCGCTTTTACTCTGTCAAAGGCTTTAAGAACGATACCGGTAAGCAGTATTCCCGCTGTAGCCTGGTATAAAACGAAAAAAACCGGATGTATCATTCCCGTCACGCACACAAGCGCTGTGCCGATACCATACAATATCGTGTAGAGAAGCATCCACAATACATTCTTTAAGTTCCACTTGTTCATGGTATTTTCCTCTTTCCGCCAGATGAGTCTGACTTATGATGATTTTTTATAGCGGCAGCGCCGCTATCGTTTAAAACTGATCTGCAATCAATAGCCAAAAAACGCCTTCCAGCTGGGGGTAAAAAATTTATCGAGCGTTTCGGCATAATGAAATGCCTCGTCTCTTGTGAAATTGTGCCGTACCGCCTGAAAAATCGCGTCTACATAGGTCGTTGTTAACAGATGAAATTCTTTCATGCTGAAATCGTTCAACTTTATCCCCATGGACATAAGCTGCTCCATGAGGTTCAGCGTACTTTCTTCCCCCATCTTTGCCATGTTATGCAGAAAATTCTCATACCGGGTCCCTTCAGCTTTGCAGACAATCAGGCTGAAAGCGTCGAAATGTTCATAGATATACTTCATGACTCGCGTAATCTCGTCAGAATGCTCCCAGATATGGGAGGGATCCGTCGTATTCAAGGTCCGGTGCGTTTCATCAGCGGCTTTACGGTACAGTTCGACAAAACCGTCATACACAGGCTCTACCAGGGCAGCAAACATGCTCTCCTTGCTGGGGAAATGCTTGTACAGGCCGGACACGCTCATCCCGGAATCCGATGCGATCCGCCGCATAGAAGCATCTTTAAAGCCATAAATCATAAATTCCTTCTTTGCGGCTGTAATTATCTTTTCATGATTCTCAATTTTATCTTTTGGCATCAATCGCTCCTTACAGCCGAAAGCGAACAGTGTACGCTAACGATTAATAGAATACACTGTTCGCTTTCATTTGTCAAGGCCATACAGGAATCCGGACCAGCAGGATTTACAGGATTCCCATGGATGCGTTACAGGGCGCAGGAAAAAACAGCGGATGGAGAAATCTCGTTTATCGTTGAGTCTGCGAAACCCAGAGAAAAAGAGATATCCATTCGCGACGAAGACAATAACGCAGAAAATCGGGTTTCGGAAAGCAATGCTAAAGTATTGTGAAACATAATTTAAAACGGCTCGTGAATCGTTCGTTCGAGATCAGAAGCGAGAATATTTCCCAATTCAGGGGAACGTCGGGCGATATCGCGGACTTCTTTGTCCCTGCCAATCCGCCTGCCGGGGTATCGTGCCAGCGATCGAAGCGCTGACCTTTTTTGGACGACGCTAACGCGTCGTGCCGCGCCCGACGAATTCTACCGGCAGGATTGTTTTCTGATTTGTCGGGTCCCCGGCGATCATCCGGATCATGGACTCCCCCGCGATTCGCCCCATCTGTGGGATGTCCTGACGGATGGTCGACAGCGACGGAACGGTCAGCTCGCCTAATTCAATCCCGTCGAAGCCGATAATCTGGACGTCGTCCGGGACGCGCACGCCGATATCGTTAAAGCCTTTGATCGCGCCGATCGCGAGCAGGTCGGTTCCGCAGAATACAGCGTCGAACGGTCCTTCTGCCCAGACCTGACGGACGGTTTCACGCGCTGCGGCCGCGGAAATCGGGAGCAGGATTTCATGGTAATCGCTGCCTGGAATGCCGTTTTGAAAGAGCGTCTCAGAAAAACCGATCCGCCGGCGCCGCATGGCGCGCATGTTGCGATGATCCCCCATGAAAAGGAAGCGCCGCGCGCCGCGCCGGAGGAACGCTTCGGCGGCGATTTCTCCGCCTTTGCGGTTGTCGCTCTCGATCATGACGCAGCCCGTTTGGCCGGGATCATGGCTTAACCGGTCGATCAGGACGATCGGGATATTCGCAGTAAGAAGGTCGTCTTCCGGCGGGTTCCCGGCGGAGACGATAATAATTCCGCGGACCTGATTCCCCATCAGCGATTCGATATAGCGGTTCTCGATTTCCTGATTCTCAGTCGAGTTGCAGAGGAAAAGGCTGTATCCCTGCTGACGAATCGTTTTTTCGATCGTACTCGCGAGCGACGCGAAAAATTCGTTCGCAACGTCGGGAACGATCAGCCCGATATAATTCGATTCCCGGCTGCGCAGGGAATGCGCGATGCGGTTCTGCCGGTAGCCGAGTTCTTCCATCGCAGCGTTGACTTTTTCCCGCGTTGCGCCGCTGACGTACCTTGAGTTATTCAATACGCGCGAGACTGTGGATATTGAGACGTCGGCTTTTTTCGCTACTTCATGAATTGTTGTTGCCATATTGATATTCTGAGCGTGCTCCGATTTGATGAATATGATAAAGTTTACCATATAAATGGCTCTAATCTGAAAAGGAGCGGCGTATTTTCCAGCCGTTTCGCGGGAATCCGATTCCAGATCAGTCCGGCCAAAATCGTTTTCCGAAACGAGCCTTGAGCCTGGATTAAAACATCAGCGGAAGCCGAAAATCTCTCAACTAAAACGAGATTTCTCCATTCGCCTTTTTTTTGTGACCTGTAACGCATCAATGGTAACCCTACAGGTAAACTCGCCAATACATACCCTTGACATTCAAATTCTATGCAAGTATATTTGTACTTAACAAGATGTACCAAAGCGATAGCTTGTCGGATTAATCGTATATTCAATCGCTGAATTATGTCGTTTTAGATTAATTTCAAAGCAGAGCGGCTGATAATACGTAAGGTTATCTTTTTTGTCGGCTTTATTTATTTGACTTTAATTTAAATAAAACAAATCAATATGTTGGCTTTCAAAAGCCGTTTTTGTATTGAAAAATTGTTATTCATTTTGACAAGGAGGTCAATTCAAATGAAACATGATATCTTCTCCCTGAAGAACAAAGTATGTATTGTCACCGGCGGATATCAAGGGATCGGTGAAATTGTCGCGGGGTATATCGCCGACGCAGGAGCCGACATTGCGATTTTCGATATGAATGACGCTCGCGAAGTCGCGGATCGGATATCTAATGAATATGGAGTCAAGGCGAAAGCGTACGTCTGCAACGTGACAGATCCTGAAATGGTAAAGAATTGCATAGATCAGGCCGCCAGGGATTTCGGGACGCTCGATCTTCTATTCAACAACGCCGGAATCTGTTTACATAAGCCCGCGCTTGAATGCGATCCGCAAGATTGGCTCAAAGTTATCGACGTCAACTTAAACGGCGTCTTCTACGTTGCACAAGCTTTCGCAAGATTCCTCGTCGCTCATAACAAAACCGGCAATATCGTCAATACGGCGTCCATGTCCGCAACGATCGTCAATATCCCGCAAGGGCAAGCGTCCTATAACGCCAGTAAAGCCGCGGTAAAACATCTGACAAGTTCATTGGCAGTCGAATGGGTCGATAAAGGGATCCGCGTTAACAGCATCAGCCCCGGTTACATCCGAACCGCAATCACCGGGAATTCGAACCCGGATTGGCAGAAACTTTGGATTGAATCAATTCCGTCTAAGCGCATGGGAACGCCGGAAGAATTAGCCGGAGCGGTCATCTATCTTCTCTCCGACGCGTCGACCTATACGTCCGGCGCCGACCTGATTATCGACGGCTGTTTCACCAACGTCTAAATCTAAAAGGGAAGATTCATATCCGGAATAGCCGTTTTTTCAGTTTGAGACAACAGGAATTCGCCTGTGCGTCGTTATGAAAATAGACAAAGGACATACTATGAAAAAATACTTAATTCTGTTTTTATCAGTTTTAGTCATTATTGGTGTCTTTACGGGCTGCGCAACTTCCGAACCGGCCAAAGATACCAAGACAGACGCCGCTGAACCGGCAATGGAAAACGACGGCGCAGGAAAAGGCGAAATGAGCGATAAGAAATTTAAAGTCGGGATTACGATCCAATCGCTCGAAAACAGTTTTTGGGCCGGCGTTTTCGGCGAAGTTGAAAAGCTGATCAAGGAGAAAGGTTGGGATTATACGATTCTGTCCTGCGAAGATAATTCCGCGAAACAGATTTCGCAAATCGAGAATTTCATTACTAACGAAGTCGATCTCATCATGGTTCATCCGTCCGATCCTCAAGCGTTGGAAGATTACCTGAAATCGGCTCGGGACGCGGGTATTAAAGTCATGTGCTGGGATGACCGGATGCAAAATACGGACCTGAACTGGGTTCTCGACAATACGAAACTCGGCTACGCGATCGGCGAAGTTGCGGCCAACTTCATCAACGAACACTACAGCGCGGAGAAGAAGGCGCAGGTTGCCGTCATGAACTATCCGCAGACGCCGATTCTTCTCGAGCGGGAAAACGGAATTCTTGACGCGTTAAAGACAATCGCGGACGGCAAATACGATATCGTCGCGCAGCAGCCGGCGCTTGACGCACAGACGGCTCTCTCGCACATGGAAACGATTTTCCAGGCCAACCCGGACGTTAAAGTCGTTTGCTCCATCGGGGCCGGCGGCGACATCGGCGCGAACGAAGCGTTCATGTCGGCAACAGGCGGAAACATTCCCGACGATATGGGAGTTTTCTCGGCTGACGCAACGCTCCAACAGCTGGAAGCGATTAAAAAGGGGCAAGCCTCACGCGCTTCCATCGGATTCGAAGGCTCGAGCAAACGGACTGCGGCCGCGGTCGTGGACTTATATGAAAAACTGCTGACCGGATACAAATTTGAGGATCAGAATCTTGTGCGTCCGCTGCTGGTAATCGACGCAACCAATGTAGATACCTATCTGGCTGACTATCAATAGAATCGCGTATCCGAACCTTTCCGGAAGGATCGTAAAAAGCAGTTTCTGACAAAAATGCGGGATGGTTCATCGTGTAATCCCGCATTATTTATTGAAAGCAGGCGGTTGTAATGATGAATGAAGAATACGTTTTACAATTACAACATATCCGCAAAGAATATCCGGGCGTCATAGCGTTAAAAGACGTTTCAATCGAAGTAAAGCCGGGAGAAATTTTAGGATTAATCGGTGAGAACGGCGCCGGTAAATCGACCTTGATCAAATGCTGTTCAGGCGCGGTTATTCCGACTTCCGGAAAAATCCTTGTGAACGGGAAGGAATTTACCAGCATGACGCCGCAGTTAGCGGCGGAAAACGGGATCGCAATTATTTACCAGGAATTCAACAATGTCAAAGGACTGTCCGCAGCTGAAAACCTTTTTCTCGGAAATCCGATTCGGAACGGGATCGTCGTTGACCAAAAAGCAATGGAGAAAAAAGCGAAAGAAGTCTTTGCGCAGCTGAACATCAATATCAATCCCAAAACGCTCGTCGGGGATCTTACCGTCGGATATCAGCAGATGGTAGAAATTGCCAAAGCAATTAAGCAGGACGCCAAAGTTTTAATCATGGACGAGCCTTCGGCCCCGTTAACGAGCGCTGAGGTGGAAAGCATGTTTAAAATCTGCCGCCTCCTGCAATCGAAAGGCGTATCGATTATCTACATCTCGCACCGGCTCGAGGAAATTTTCGAACTGACGGGTCGGATCGTCGTTCTTCGCGACGGGAATTATATTACGACGCTTGAGACAGCCAAATCCAACGTGAACGAATTGATTCGTCACATGGTCGGGCGTGACCTGACAGAGTCGTTTCCGCCGCGCAAAGATTGTATCGAAAAAGATCAGGTCATCCTGGAACTCCGGAACCTTAACGGAAACGGCGATCAAAATATCAGCCTGAAACTTCGTAAAGGGGAAATCCTCGGACTGGGCGGATTGGTAGGAGCCGGACGAACGGAGTTAGCGCAAATGATTTTCGGCTGCGCCGCGGTCGAATCGGGAAAAATCTTTTTTCATGGTAAAGAAATCCTGCCCAAAACGCCGCGGGAGGCGATCGATTTGGGGATCGCGCTCGTACCGGAAGATCGGAAACGGCATGGCGCACTATTGGAAATGTGCGTGAAAAATAATATCAACATGCCGATTTATCCGCGGATTTCAAAATTTTCGGTAATCGATTCAAAGACGGAAAAGAAAACCGCGGAAAAGTATAAAGATGACTTGCGAATCAAAACGCCGACGTTGGACCAGCAGGTCAAAAACCTCAGCGGAGGAAATCAACAGAAAGTCATCTTAGGAAAATGGCTGGCCGCGAACTCCGAATTGATTATTTTCGACGAACCGACGCGCGGGATCGACGTCGGCGCGAAATTCGAAATATACAAGTTAATGAATGATCTTGTCGAGAGCGGGAAAACGATCCTTCTGATTTCTTCCGAGCTGGAAGAACTGATGGGAATGTCCGACCGGATCGTCGTCCTTTCGCAGGGAAAAATAACCGGAGA
Organism: Anaerolineaceae bacterium oral taxon 439; assembly: GCA_001717545.1. Taxonomy (NCBI): domain Bacteria; kingdom Bacillati; phylum Chloroflexota; class Anaerolineae; order Anaerolineales; family Anaerolineaceae; species Anaerolineaceae bacterium oral taxon 439. The sequence goes on from CP017039.1 coordinate 421,359, forward strand.
ACTCCAAAAAGAAGAATTTGACCAAGACGCGATTATGAAACTGGCGTTTTCGGTGAAGGAGGAAGTCGAATGAAATCAACTGTAATGAATACGATCAAAAGTAAAGCGATCTGGTTTGTCTTAGCTTTCCTTTTTATCGGCTTTACGATCGCGAATCCGAGATTCATCTCAACAAAAAACTTGTTCACAATCGCGCGCCAAGTATCTATGTACGGGATCGCTGCCGTCGGGATGACTTTCGTTATTCTAATTGCGGGAATCGACCTCTCGGCCGGATCCGTAATTACGCTGGTCAACATTGTTTGCGCTTATTTAATGGTTAAAGCCGGGTTTGGCATGGCGACCGCGGTTATTTTGTCCGTCCTGATGGCGACGCTGATCGGCGTTTTAAACGGTTTTTTCGTCTCGACGATTGGAATCCCGGCAATTATCGCGACCTTCGCGTCGCAAATTATCTTCGAGGGCGCGGCTTATCTGATCAGCGGCGGTATTCCGATTTACGGTTTCGACGAACGGTTCAAGGTCATCGGACAAGGTTTTATCGGTCCGGTCCCGGTGCCGGTTATCATCATGATCATTTGCTTTGGGATTGGTTCCTTTATCTTAAATAAGTCATATTTCGGCCGGAATTTTTACGCGGTCGGCGGAAACGAGGAAGCGGCCAAATTATCCGGGATCCAGGTCGGAAGAATTAAATATATGATTTATTCGCTGTCTGGATTTTTCGCCGGATTGGCCGGAATCGTTATGCTGTCCAGAACGAATTCCGCTCAGCCGACGGCGGGAAGCGGTTATGAATTCGACGTGATTACCTGCGTCGTTCTTGGCGGCGTTTCGGTCGCGGGCGGTCATGGCTTCATGTCGAACGTCGTCGCCGGAGTCATGATTATCGGATGCCTTACGAACGGTATGATCCTGATGAATGTGAGCAGCTATACGCAAATGATCATTAAAGGTCTCGTTCTGCTTTTCGCGGTCGGATTTGACTGTCTCCAAAAAAGAAAAACACACTACTAACAGGAATCCTTCAGAACGATTCGCCCGTTCCAATTAAAGACAGATTGGAACGGGCGATAAAAGGTTCGGAATCGCGGACGGCAGATTTCTCAACGCAAATTAGACTCGCAAAAACAATCAATTTACGGATATGCTTGAAGAGCTCAGCGATCGAAGCCTGGGAAAAGGCGCCCGCTATTCGAAAGCGCCCTGCTCTCGGCTATACGCCCGGGGTCACAATAATTTTTCCCCGTTTTCGATAGGAAGAATCCGTAAAAATTTTTACGCTTTCGGATAACGGGATCCGATCCGTAATAACCTGATCCATATTAATCGCGTCAGCTTGCAACAAACGAATCACCCGGCTGGCGACAAACGGATTAATAAACGACGCGGTTAACGTCAGCTCTTTTTTAAACAAATCGTCGAACGGGAATATATCCATGCGTTCTCCTTGCGGCGCTAAACCAAAAAGCATAATCGTCGCCTGTCGGGAAGCCAGCCGCAGCGCCAATTCCATTGTGACCTTTTTCCCCACGCACTCGATGACGCTCGATACCGGTTCCGGATGGTCTTTCCGATAATTGGCTAACGACGCTTCGTCCGTCCCGTACGCCGCGGCGGCGCCTGACGAAACGGCTTTTTCCCGTTTAGCGGCATCCAGTTCAAAAACGACGACCTTTGCCGCGCCGGCTTTCAACGCCAGCATCAGCATCATTTGTCCTATTGAACCCGCTCCGATCACTAAAACAACGGATCCCGGCTGAATACCGGAACGGTCTATCCCATGCAAACAACACGAAACAGGCTCCATCATCGCTGCGACCTCAAACGGCAGAGAATCGGGAACCTTATATACCGCACGCGCGTTCACAAGCGATTTTTCAGCGAAACCGCCCGGTTTCGTCGTTCCGTATCCAGTCATCCGCTCGCAGAAATGAACGCTGCCTTCGCGGCAGGGTTCGCAAACGCCGCAATAAAGATTGGGATCGATACTGACATGATCGCCGATTGAAACATGACGGACATTCTCGCCGGCAGCGGAAACGATCCCGGCGTATTCATGCCCCATAATCAGCGGGTATTCGTTCGCGAACGCGCCGCCCTGCCCTTCGAACAGATGAATATCCGTTCCGCAGACACCGCAAGCCTTCACGTCGACGACAACTTCGTCCGGACCGGGAACCGGATTCGGCAGATCCCGAATTTCCAATTTTCGTGGTCCCGTTAAAACTAAAGCTTTCATAAAACACCTCAATTCATTTCACGATTAGATAAGAACGCATTTCTCTATTAGCGCTTCCGCCAGACTTCGAATTTTTCCGCCGCGCGAACTAATTCCTCCCGAAAGTCCGGATAACTGATCGAAATTAACGCTTCGGCGCGTCCCCATGGACTCAGTCCTTTCAACTTCGCTTTCCCATATTCCGTAACGACATAGTGAACTGCCGTTCGCGTATCGGTCACAATCGATCCCAGCCGCAATATCGGCACGATTTGGGAATGAATCCGCCCGGATTTATCGCAATCAGTCGAAGAGAGGCAAATAAAACTCTTCCCGTTTCACGAATGACTCGCGCCGATTACAAAATCGAGCTGACCACCCGGGCCGCTGATCTGGCGTCCGGCCATCGATTCAGCGTTAACCTGACCGAATAAATCGATCTTGATCGCGTTATTGATCGAGATAAACTGATCGTTTTGAGCGATAACGTACGGATCGTTGGCATAATCGACCGGCGCAATCATCAGCTCCGGGTTATTATTGATAAACGAATAGGGTTCATCCGAACCGGCGGCAAACATATAAACCTGCTTTCCTGGGTCGGTCGTTTTTCTTCTTCCGTTGATCTTTCCCGCTAATGTTAATTCTATCAAACTATCGACATACATTTTTCGAATGGACCCCTAAATCGGTCAAACCGGAATCAGCAGGCATCAGCCGACTGCGTTCGGCATGTTGCCGATGCCCCGTCCGAAATTTCAGTCCTGATTTCCGCCGCAATTTCCCGATCAATCTCCATCGGTTCTTTCTTCCCCAGCGTCGAAAGCGCCCTAACCTTTTATACGGCAAAACAGGAGAGAATCGAAGCGGAAGTGTTATATGGCGGATCAAACGGCGTGTTCATTCGTTTGCAAAAGGACACGGCGGGGAAAAGCAAGCGGAAATATGGACAGCGATCGCGTATACGGGCAAAGTCTGGTTATCCGGAAACAGAAAGCGGTTAGAAGATAAGCTGACGCTTGCCGCAATCGATGTTTCAACCTTGGAATGGCAGGAAATGGTTCGCAATCACCTGTATGTGCGCTATGATATGGGCGCGGTCAAACTGATGACGGTCGGCGGAGACGGGGGATCATGGGTCGGTTCATCGTTTGACTTTGGGGCGTCAGAAGGATCGAAAGGGTCTTAGCTCCCGTTCCATATCAGGAAGTATGTTCGGAGCGCCTTTAGCGTTGAATTAGCTGTATGACGTCCTGTTTCAGGAAGGGTTTGACGCTGTTTCCGACCAAGTCTTGCCGTTGACATCAAAAGGAAAAGCGTCCGCCCCATTTTATCACTTCTTTAAGAATATAATCAACCCGAAGAAACTTCCTTAAAATTCCATGGAAATTTGAAACAGGCATGTGGCGCGCTGGTAAGATCTGACAGAGCCGTCATAAATCGGTACCCGCCGTTCTGTCAGCGCAAAAGCGGCAGGCGGTCGGGCTGGCTGCGGAGGACACTGCTGAATTGCCTGAATTGATATGACGAACGTCATGTTCTTTCCGCTGTGAAGCGCCAGCGGGCGGCCGCGCAGGGTAGAAATCGTGTGGAATTGAGCCAAAAAAGGGAGCTTTCTATAAGGAATTTCGGCCTTAGCGCGGAGGCCTGAAAAAGCTTGACAATCCAAAAATCTGTCCTTATCATTACAACCGTAACGTGAGCGGTTTTTTGTTATCCATAATATGAAAACGTTTTCATCCATCGTTATGCAGGAGGTGCTTTTTCGAACCATACTATACGTTTGTGTTTATTAACTTGTAAAAGTGGACAGGCTAAAAAATAAAAGAGGAGAAATTATGAAGAAAGTTCGTTTTGTTTTGGTTTTTGTCGTTCTGGCGATGGCGCTGGCCGCGATCGTTCCCGCGTTTGCCGCTGATCCGTATGAGATTATTTTTGTTCCGAAGCTGATCGGGATTCCCTGGTTTACGACGATGGAAAAAGGGTTCGTTGACTATGGCGAGAAGGACGGTACGCTGAACGTTACGACGATGGGCGCGACGGACGCGGACCCGGCGGCGCAGGCGCGTATGCTTGAGGACGCGATCGCGAAATCGCCGGACGCGATAGTCGTCGTCCCGAACGATACCGCGACGCTCGAACCGCTCCTCCGGAAGGGGAAAGAGGCGGGGATCCTGATGATTACGCAGGAAGCGCCGACGGTTAAAAACGCCGATCTTGATATTGAATTCCTGCTTCTGGATCAGGAGGGCAAGGACGTTATCGAGCTGCTGGCTAAAAATATGGGGACCGAGGGCGGTTACGCGATTATGGTCGGCGGCCTGACGGTCGAGGGTCATAACAACCGCGCCGACGCGATGGTCAAATATCAGGAAGAGAAATATCCGGATATGTATCAGGTGACGACCCGCGTCGAAGGCGGCGAGAACGTTCAGGTCGCTCATGATAAGCTGCTTGAATTGAGCACGGCGTATCCGGACATGAAAGGCCTGATCACGATCGGAAGTTTGGGCGGGATCGGCGCGAGCCAGGCGGTTCGCGAGAAGAATCTGATTGGAAAATTCTATGTGATCGGCTGCACGACGCCGTCGGAAGCCAAGGCGTATCTCGAGGATAAATCGATGGCCGCGAACTATATCGGCAATCCGTATCGCATCGGTCTCGATTCGGCTTATATCGTCGAACAGATTCTCCAGGGTAAGAAGCTTGAAGAGCTGACGGAGCTCCCGGAATACGGAGAACCGATGATTGAAGACGGGATCATTACGTTCCATGCGGATTCCGAGGTTACGGTCGAGAACGCGGATTCGTTCGGGTTCTGACTTGATGCGGAAAGAGATGGATCCTTCCGAGAGGGGATCCGTCTCTTTTTTTCGTCTCTGGTACGGGGGAGGGAAACCGTGGCAAATTACATCACAATGAAGAATATCTGCAAAAATTATATCGGCGTCCAGGCTTTGAAGAATGTGGATTTCTCCCTCGAAAAAGGCGAGATTCATTGTCTTGTCGGCGGCAACGGTTCCGGAAAATCAACGCTGATTAAGGTCCTGTCCGGCGTGAATCGGCCGGAACCGGGCGGCGAGATTGTCATCGACGGAAAGTCGTTCGCGTCGTTGAGCGTTCAGGAGTCGATTCAGCAGGGGATCCGCGTTATTTATCAGGATCTCGCTTTATTTCCGAATTTATCGATTCAGGAGAATATCGCTTTTCAGCTTTACGGCGAAACGAAATCGCCGATTGTCGATTGGCGCGCGGTCGAAAAACGGGCGAAAGCCGCGATGGAGATTATCGGGCTGAAAATGGATCCGGATCGGCTCGTCGGGTCGCTTTCCATCGCGGAACAGCAGCTCGTCGAAATTACGCGGGCGCTGGTCGGGGAGTTGAAGCTGCTGATCCTGGACGAGCCGACGGCGTCGTTGACGCGGAAGGAGGTTAACGCGCTGTTTGCGGCGATTCGCCGGCTTCAGGCTCGCGGCGTGACGACGATGTTCGTGAGTCATAAGATGAACGAGATTTTTGAAATCGCCGAACGCGTGACCGTGATCCGCGACGGCGAGATCATCGGCGCGTATCCCCCGTCTGAACTCGACGACGACAAGCTTGTGTACCTGATGACCGGGAAGACGTTCAAGACGGAGGCGCCGGACCCGGTCGACCCGAACGCCGCCCTGATTCTGGAGACGAAGAACCTGACGAAGGCGAACGACTTCGAAGACGTTTCGATCCAGCTCCGTAAAGGCGAAATCCTCGGGATCACCGGCCTTCTCGGCTCGGGGCGGACCGAGCTCGCGCTTTCGATTTTCGGAATGAATCCGCCGGACTCCGGCGAAATCTGGATCGACGGTAAAAAGACAGAGATCCGAACGAACGTTCAGGCGCAGAAGCTTCATATCGCGTATGTCCCCGAGGATCGTCTTTCTCAGGGCGTTATTCTCGATCAGCCGATTCTTGAGAATCTGACGGTTACGGTTTTCGAACAGTTCCTCGATCGATTCGGGCTGATGAACCTGACGAAGCGGCGGTCCGAGTCGGAAAAAATGGTCAGGGATTTATTGATGAAGATATCTTCGCTGGATGCGCCGATGCGAACGTTATCCGGCGGGAACCAGCAGAAAGGCGTTCTGGCGAAATGGCTGGCGACGCGGCCGCGGCTCCTGATCCTGGACGAGCCGACGGTCGGGATCGACGTTTACGCGAAGAACAGTATTTATGAGCTGATCAAGCGTCTGGCGAAGGAGGGCATGGGAATTATCCTGATTTCTGATGAGATCCTCGAAGTCTTATCGAACTGCCATCGCGTTCTGGTCATGGAAAACGGTAAGATCGTGCATGAGCTGACGCCGGACGAGAACTCGGCTTCGGAACTGCTTGAAAAATTCAACCTGGCGTAGGCGGAGGAAGGGGCTCATGTCAAAAGCAAAATCATTCCTTACCAGCAGCAACGCGTTCCTGGTATACCTCCTGGTCGTGATGATCGCCGTCGTGACCGCGATCAATCCGAATTTCCTGAGCGCTGAAAATTTTCTGACGATCCTGCGGAGCTCGGCGTATTCAGGGATTTTCGCGATCGGCTTCCTGTTTGTCCTGATTTGCGGCGGGCTGGACGTTTCGTTCGCGGCGGTTGCGACCGTCGGGCAGTATATTGCGGGGACGGTCATGATCCGGGCCCCGGAGGCGCCCTGGATTTTCGTCGTGATCATTCCGCCGCTGACCGGCGTCATCCTGGCGAGCCTGAACGCGTATATGATTCAGAAGCTGAACGCGCCGCCGTTGATTATTACGATCGCGGTTCAGAATATCCTGTTCGGCATCCTGCAATTTATTACCGACGGACGCTGGCTTTCGAATTTCCCGAAATGGTTCAACGAGTTCCCATTGAAGCTGGTTATCTCGGCGGAGAACCGCAACGGCGTCCTGTATGGACTGTCGGTTCTGACCGTGATCTGGTTCGCGGTCGCGATTCTCGGCGATTTTATTTTGAAGAAGACGGTCCATGGACGGCGGCTTTACGCGATGGGCGGGAATATTGAAGCGGCGCGGCGCGCCGGGATCGATATCCTGAAGTATCAGGTCTTCGCGTACGGGTTCCTGGGCTTCTGTTCCGGGCTGGCGGGTCTGGTTCATACGATGGTGACGCAGACGGTCGCTCCGAATACGCTGATCGGGAACGAATTTTATACGATCGCGGCGGTCGTCCTCGGCGGGGCGAGTATCTTCGGCGGATCCGGATCGGTTTTCGGGACGGTCATGGGGGTCGTTATTATGGCGGTCCTGTCGAACGCGCTGACGATCATGCGCGTTCCAGCCTACTGGCACCAGGTTTTCACCGGCGCGATTCTGATCGCCAGCATGGCGGTTACGGCCGCGCACGCGCGGCGGGCGTTAAAGAAAGGATAAGCTGACATGATAGATAAATTGCGCGACTGGAGTCAGAAAAATCCCGATATCGCCTCGCTCCCGTTTATTCTTCTTGCGGTAATTTTGCTGATGACGCTGGCGACGTCCGGTAAGTTCCTTTCTAAAGGAAATCTGAACGCGTTCGCGTCGCAGATTCCCGAGCTGGGGCTATTGTCGCTTGCGACGATGGTCGTCATGATTACCAACGGGATTAACCTGTCGATTATCAGCAGCGCGAATCTCGTCGGCGTGACGATGGCGTTGATGATGACGAACTGGGCGAGCGACGGGATGGGATCGGGAATGATCGTCCTGATCGTTCTCGTTACGTTGGCGGTCGGGTTGCTCCTGTCTGTATTTTTGGGCTGGATCAATGGCGCGCTGATCGCGTACGTCGGGCTGCCGCCGATGCTGGCGACGCTGGGGACGATGCTCCTCTACGAAGGGGTTACGCTGACGATCACGAAGGGCTTCGTGATTTCCGGAATGCCCGATATTTTCGTTGAGTATAACTACGCTAAGGTCTTCGGAGTCCCGCTGCCGCTGCTGACGATGATCCTGGCGCTGGCCGTGGTCGCGGTGATCCTGATCCGGCGCCCGTTCGGGCGGACGCTGTACATGATCGGGTCGAGCGAAACGGTGACGCAGTTCTCGGCGATCGATACGCGGAAAGCGATCGTCAAGGCGTATATCCTGTCGGGGATTCTCTGCGGGATCGCCGGGATGATCATGCTGGCGCGGTTCAATTCCGCGAACGCGCGCTCCGGCTCGTCGTTGCTGCTGCTGACGATCCTGATTTCTGTTCTCGGCGGGACCGACCCGAACGGGGGTTTCGGCCGCGTGATCGGATTGACGCTGGCGTTGTTTATCCTGCAGCTGCTGACGAGCGGGCTGAACCTGCTTGGCGTTACGCAGTTCATCACGCTGGCGCTGTGGGGCGTGCTGCTGATTGCCGTGATCGCCTATCGGCGTTACAGCGAAAGCCGGCGTCATTGAGCGGCGGGTCGGGCCCGGCGCGGCGGTTTCACGTTGAAGACCGGGCGTTTTTAAAAGGATGGCGGATTTATAAAAGACTTTACGGAGATAAAAGATGAAATTCGGTATTTATTTTGCGTTTTGGGAAAAGGAATGGAAAGTATCGTACGAGAAATATATTAAGAAGGTAGCGGGCTTGGGGTTCGATATTCTGGAGATCAGCTGCGCCCCGCTTCCGGGTCTCTCGGACGAGGAGCTGTACCGGCTCCGCGACATAGCGAAGGACCATGGTATTATCCTGACGGCGGGGTATGGCCCGACCGCGGACCAGAACCTTTCGTCTCCCGATCCGGCGATTGTCAAAAATGCGAAAGCGTATTTTACCGATCTGCTGAAACGGTTGGAAAAGATGGAAATCCGGTCGATCGGCGGCGGACTGAACAGCTACTGGCCGGTTGATTACTCGAAGCCGATCGATAAAAAGCGCGACTGGGAAATCGGGGTCCGGAACGTTCGCGATATCGGGAAGGTCGCGGCGGACTGCGGCGTCGATTATTGTCTGGAATGCTTGAATCGGTTCGAGGGGTACCTGCTGAATACGGCGGCGGAGGGGGTCGCTTTCTGTGAAGAGGTCGGCCTTCCGAACGTGAAGCTGCTGCTGGATACGTTCCACATGAATATCGAAGAGGATTCGTTTTATGACGCGATCGTCACGGCGGGCGCAAGGCTGCGCCGGCTGCATACGGGCGAGACGAACCGCAAGGTTCCGGGCAAGGGACGGATGCCCTGGCGCGAAATCGGGGACGCTCTGGCGAAGATTGGATTCGACGGCGACGTGGTGATGGAGCCGTTCGTGAAGCAGGGGGGGACGATCGGGAGCGAAATTAAAGTCTGGCGCGATTTGTCGGATAACGCCGACGAGGCGAAGATGGACGCGGACGCGAAAAACGCATTGCTGTTCTCTCGGTACGTGATTGGGAAAATGTAAGCGACGGGAACGGCCGCGGGATTGAAAAAAGCCTCGTGAATTTTTTTTCACGAGGCTTTCATAATTAATCTACCTAAGTACAGATTTGGAAGCTTCCGCTCCAAGTCCTCTTTGGGTATTGACGCGGCTCAGAGGACGGTGACGTTGCTGGCCTGAAGGCCCTTCGGACCGTTTTCGACGACGAATTCAACTTCGCTGCCTTCCTTCAACGTGCGAAAACCGGTTCCCTGAATCGCGGTGTAATGGACGAAAATATCGTCGCCTTCGGGCTGGGAAAGGAAACCGTAACCTTTTGATTCATTGAACCACTTGACTGTACCTTTTACTTTTTCACTCATTTCAGAAAATCTCCTAAAAACCCCTGTCGGGGGCTACTGAATATTGAGATGCTGCCATCTCACTGAATCAAGAAGATAGCCATAAAAAAACCGCCTTCAAGAAAATTTCCGAAAACGGTCCTCGTTCCTGCAATCTTCTTACGAACAGTTAATACTATATCACAATTTCCGGTTTTGACAAGTTTTTCGGGGAAAACTGGATGGAATTCCACGGCGGGCCGATTGGGTAAATTCACAGTGAATTAACAGAAAAATTCCGAAAAAGTTTGATATGATTAAGGTTACCTTCCCGGAATTCCCGGGGAAAATTCCAAATTTAACGAATTCAGAGCAAAAGGAGCGGAAGGATGACGGACGGGAGTATCAAAACGATCGGGCGGTACGAAATCGAGCGGGAGATCGGGCGCGGCGGCATGGCGGTGGCGGGACGGCCGGCGAAGCCGTCGGGAACGACAACGACAGGAGAGATCCGGACGGAGCTCAGGAGCGGACCGGGAACGGACAGCTCGATCCGCTTCGGCAGGACGGATCTTCAGAAGGTCCGCGCCGGCGTCGCGGGAGCGGAGCCGGCCGGGGGAGAGCGGTCAGCGGGTAAAGCTCCGGACGCCGCGGCGGCCGGAGCGTCGGCCATTCCGCCGGAGCGAAAGAAACGATGGGGGTACGCGATTTTCGCGGCGCTGGCGATCTTCGCCGCGGCGATCGGGATCCGGATGGCGGCGACGCAGCGCGCGGGGACGGCGGTCGGGACGGCGGAGGCAGCGAAGACGATTGAAGCCGGGCTGGGCGAGCCGCAGACCGTTTTGGCGGGGCTCAGGGCGGCGTCGACGGAAACGGCCGAAGCCCGGAACCCGTACGTGAACCTGAAAACAGGAGACCGGATCACGTTCGGATCATACGAGCAGGATAATAAGCTCTCGAACGGACCGGAGCCGATCGAGTGGCGGGTGCTGGAGGTGAGTGACGGGAGCGCGCTGGCAGTCAGCGAATACGCGCTGGACGCGAGAGCGTACAACGAGGATTACGAATCGGTAACGTGGGCGGAATGTACGCTGCGGGAATGGCTGAACGGAGAATTTTACGATACGGCGTTTAATGAAGAAGAGAAGGGACGGATCGCGCTGACGGAGGTGGAGAACGCGGATAATCCGGAATATGGGACGGAGGGCGGGGAGGATACGGAGGACCGGATATTCCTGCTGAGCTTAGGAGAAGCGGAGAGATATTTTGAAGACGACGAGGACCGGCGGGCCTTTCCGACGGAGTACGCGATCGCGAGAAACGTTTGGGTTAGGGAAAAGACGGGAACGGTGTGGTGGTGGCTTCGTTCGCCGGGCTACAATGGTTTTGGCGCTGCGGGGGTCGCTTCCGGCGGCTCGCTCGACTTCCGCGGTTTCAATGTCGGCTACTACGGGTACGCAGTCCGTCCCGCTCTCCGGCTTAAAATGACGCCGTAATAGATCCGGGGCGCGGGAGAACGCCTCGCTTTGCGTCTGATAATAGAAAATTAGATCTATTTACTTTGCGGGCGCATCTGCCCTCCGGCCTCTTCACATCCGTCCCGCGAAGGCGGGACAGGCCCGACCGGAAGGGAGGGGCCGGGGAGGAAATCCCGCTTGCGGGACGAAAATTTTTTGCAGGTTGAAACGCGGGCAGATTTTTCCCGGGATGTCTGCGACAAAGCGGAATAGCCTGCGAATCCCCCCATAAAAAAAACCGCCGTTCTCTCGAGGGAGGACGGCGGTTCGTTTTACCTCTTTCCCTACCGCAGCGGAAAATACACCTCGCAGAACGGCGCGCCGTTATTTTCCAGCCGGAATTTTGACCAGATCGGTTCCGTTGAAGCGGGGTCTTTGACGTTTACCGTAAACGAGACGCGCGTTTCTTCGCCCGGCGCGGTCGGCTGCAGCGCGATATCGGCGGCTACCGACTCGACGTTGGGACTGTTTTCCAGATTCACGATCGCGTACGCAGCCGGGTTCCAGGCGCTCGTCCCCGTGTTCGTCAGGTACCAGTTGACTTCGTAGACATCCGGGGCGATGAGGTTGATTTCGGAATGCTGATCGCCGCAGGCGTTCTCACCCGGGGCCCCGACTATGACCGTTTTCGCGTCCGTCTCTTCCATCAGCAGCGGCGCTTCGATCGCTTCGCCAGCGCCTGCCTCGAGCACGGAAGAGACAAGCCCCGAAGTGGCGAGCGGCCCGGGCTCGTCTTCGATCAGGACCGTCGCGTCAGATTTCGACGCCGTTCCGCCCTGAACGACGATATCGACCCAGAACGCGCTGTTCGCGTAAGAGCCGTACCCGAACGTGTAGCCGAGGCTGTCCTGAACCATGTAATAGCCGCGGTAGCGGCCCGGGATCGACGGCGCCTGAAGATCGATACTGATTTCGACGCGTTCTCCCGGATAGACCGTTCGCGGGAGATTGACCATGCGTTTTCCGCCCATCGCGTCCCCACCGGTGAAAATCAGCGTATATCCCTGGTCCCAGATACAGGTCCCGCCGTTCTTAAACGACCAGGTTTTCCGGAAAATTTCGTTCGGCGCTAATTTCGTCCCGTCCGGAATGGTCAGGTCGTTGATCGAGCGGATCTTATTGTTGCAGTACGGATTCCGCGTGTTTCCCTGCGGAACAGTCAGGCCTGTCCCGTAGGGCTGTTTCTGCGCGGACCCGTACCCGTAAGAATACGCCGGCTGCACCGGCTGGCAGGCCGTCTGGCAGATGGGGAGGCAGTTCGGCTGAACGGCGACCGGATTGCAGCAGCCGGAACAGGACGTATACGCCGTCGCCGTTATAATACTTGCCCAGACCGGAACCTGCCCGCTGCAGCCGACGCCGAAGAGCTGACCGTTCGCCGAGCGCAGCATCCAATTCGATTTGAACGCGCCCGCGCTCATTGGGGCGACCATGCTCACGGAGATATCAACGTACTTTCCGGGTGCGACGGCATGCGGAAGGCGGACCGCCTGAACCGAACCCAGCGCGGTTCCGGAAACGTAAACGAGCGCGAAATCCGTCGTCCAGGTACAGCTTCCCGCGTTACGGATTCGCCAGGTTTTCGTGAACGCTTTCCCCGGGCTGATAAACGATCCGTCGGGAATCGTGACGTCACGGACGAATTCCGCGCGGATACATGCGTTGAACGCGCACCCGGGCCCGTATCCGGTCCCATACCAGGAGCCCCAGGTTACCGGCGGCTTTTTCCCCAGCTCGCCGAACGGGACGAACCAATCCGATTGACGGCCCGGCGCGGCTTCGGCTGCCGCGCTGATCGTCAGCGTCAGAATCAGCGTTAAGACTGCTGTTATCCAAAAACGACGCATGCGTTTCATTCTCAACCTCCTGATTTCGTCGGGCCCATGAGCCGTCCGAATCTTTTCGCTCTATCACATTCGGTATCGTGCAAGAAATGCGCCGGATTGGCGCGCCGGGTGGATCCCATTCAGCGGCGCATGGGCCGGTGCGAACGGAAAGAACGTTGAAGAGGCTGTCTCAAAACGAAGTTTGTTATAATAAAATTCACCTTCTTGATCGTCAGTATATCGAATGACCCCCGTTCGGCCAAAGGTCTCTCGCTGCGCGCTAGGCCAGGAGGGGACCTCAATGCACTTGACTTTGGGTATTTTTTTGTGGAAACCGGGGTTTTCCCCGGTTTCCACGCCAATTGCCCCTGTTTTCATCTCTGTTTTCTGCGCCATTCGCAAAAGCGGCGGCTATTCTCCAATCAGAAGAACACTTGGACAATATTCACACTGAAAATTTAGAGATTCCGACTTTTGGGACACTCTCTTCCTCATAAAATTCGATTTGCGGCACGCTCGTTTCATACGTTTCTTCCAACGAAGACGGTTTTACCACCAGGGCGTGAAGTCCTGCCAGCCGTTTCCCCAGTTCCAATATGGATCCGACCAGTTCCAGTATGGGCCGTAATACCAGCCGCAGTATGGATCATACGGGTACCAGCCGCAGGAATAATCCGGGTACAACGGCTGCGAGACGGCGTAGGTCCGGATATCGGCGTAAAACGCGACGGCGCAGTTCGATCCGACGCCGAAGGTCTGGCCGTTTTCCGCCTGAAGCTTGAAATTCGCGCGGTATGAACCCGAGGCCGACGGCGCGGTCAGTGTGACGGTGATATCGACCGTCTGGCCGGGCGCGACTGCGTGCGGAAGCGCGAACCAGCTTGGCGCGCCCATCTGCGTCCCGCCGGAAAAGATCACCTTATAATTCGTCGTCCAGACGGTCGTCCCATTGTTGCGAAGGCGCCAGGTTTTCGTAAACGAAGTGCCCGGCGCGACGTAGGATCCGTCCGGAATCGTCAGGTCGGCGACGAACGACGCGCAGTTCGCCGAATAGCAGTAGGACGGTACGGTGCAGTTCTGCCACCCGTAGCAGTTGGGCTGGCAGCTCGCCGGCGCCTGAACCGTTCCGGGGTACATCGGCGAAGTATTAACGAAAGGGTTCCCGGTATTGCTCGGGAGATTGTTCCAGGGATTGTTCCAGTAGTTCTGCGCGGAGACGATCCCCGCCGTCATGAGACTGACAGATACCAGGAGCATCAATAAAACGAAAAAACGCTTAGTCATAAGAATTTCTCTCCTTTCTGATAGATTTCCGCCCGATGACCGGTTCGGATCATGGATTAACTCGTGCAAGTTTTATACTCAGATCCCGTTCCCCGCGTTCGCCGGATGACAGAAAGTTCTATTCAAAATACGAAATCCGCGCGAAAAAAGTTCCCGGATGGCCGGATTATCGCTGATTCAGCAGTCGGGTCGTCAGATCGAGCGCGGCGAGCGCGGTTAAATTCCGGACCGGCCAGCCGTACGCTCGGAGCTCGTCCGCGACAAAGTCGCAGAATCGCGGCGAGCTCGCGCTTGGATGGGCGTTGTCGCCGCGCAGCCCATGATTCGGGAGCGGGCGGAAAACTTTCCAGAGATTGACGAGCGGAGCTTCAAACTCCGCCGCGATCCGCGCGATCGCGCGGTTGAACCCGTCGTCCTGATTTAAATCGTCCGCCTTCGTGAACAGGACCGGGACCGCGCCGGCGTCGATAACGGCCCGAACGACCGACCGGAGCGACGTTTCGAACGCGGGCAGTCCCCGGTAAACGTCGTTCGTCCCCACCGCGATCAGAACGATCGACGGCCGCCACAGGCGCAGCTCGCAGGCCGCCGCCGATTCGTCTTCAAGGCATTCGCCGTCCCCGTCCCAGCCCGGGCCGATCAGGTCGCCCGCGACGAGCCCGTTTCGGGCAGCCTGCGAGCTACGCGCGAAGGAGCCCTGATAACGCTCGACCGTCCGTGCCAGGATCGGATACGCCCCGAGGTCGTACGCGTCCGCGCCTGAATCGAAACAGCCGAGGAAATACGTATGGATACTGTTGCTGTCGCCGAATTTCGAAAAGCGGGCCGGGTCGTTCCCGTTTTCGATCCCGGCGCGGTACAGCTCTTTCATCGCCGCGCTGATCTCCGTCGGAAAGAGCGGCGCGCTCCGCCAATCTTCCGCTTCAGGAACGATCGGCGGGACCAGCGTTCCGTCGGGCTCGTTCCGTGCGGCCGCCGCGCGCGAGACGCAGGCGGCGAAGGTGCAAACGACCCAGAAAAATCCGATTCCCTGAAGCTTCATGATGCGATTTTACCTGATTGCAGGGGTAAAAGGAAATTTCCGATCCGCGGGTTTGTTATAATTGGCTCGGTTAGATTCGTCTAATAAAAAATCTGAATCCAGTTGCGGAGGAAAGAATGCAGAATCATATCTATGAAGAATCGCGCGGATTAACGATCCGGGATCTAATTACGATCGGAATCTTCAGCGCGCTCTATTTCGTCTTTAACATGATCGGCGGGATGCCGTTTGGGATCAATCCCGTGCTGACGTTTTACCTGCCGATGGGCTGCGCGCTGCTCTGCGGCCCGGTTTACATGCTGCTGGTCGCCAAAGTGCATAAGCGCTGGTGTATTACGTTTTTAGGCCTGCTGATGGCGCTGATCGTTTTCGTAACAGGGATGCACTGGGGCATGGTCGTCGGTTCGATCGTCATGGGCGTTCTGGCCGATCTCGTCGCCGGCGCGGGCGGTTACCGGAGTATCCGGCTTGATATCCTGTCGTACGCGGTTTTTTCGCTCGGTTATACCGGAACGTACGTCGTCTATTTCCTGAATCGCGAATCCTGGATCGGCAGCATGCTGGATGGCGGGACGGAGCAGGCGTATATCGATACGATGAACGCGTCGGCGCAGCCCTGGACGCTGCCGGTGATCCTGCTGGGGACGGCGGCGGTCGCGTTGCTGAGCGGCTGGCTCGGGAGCCTGCTGCTCAGGAAGCAGTTTGAGAAGGCCGGGATCGTCGGATGAGCCGGCGGGTCTGGGCGTCAGGGCTGATCCGGCCGGACCCTCGGACGAAGTTCGCCCTGATCCTGATCTGCGTGATCGCCGCGACGATTGCGCCGTCGCTGAAGTATGAGCTGCTGGTCGTGGCCGCGGTCGCGGTCTTCGGCGCGCTGATCGGGAAATGGCGTTCGGCGCTGACGGGGCTGGCAGCTTACGCGTTGATTTACGCGCTGACGCTTTGGACCGTGGGAAACGTGTCGGGGCTTGCGCGCGGATTCCTGATGGCGTTTTTCGGGATCCTTCATAAGGTTTACCCTTGCGGGATGATCGCCGGGCTGGTGATCCGGACGACGAGGGTCAACGAGTTCCTGGCGGCGATGAACCGGTCGCGCGTTCCGAAGAAGATCGTCATTCCGATCGCAGTGATGCTCCGGTACCTGCCGGCGATCCGCGAGGACTGGGTCTCGATTCATGATGCGATGCGGCTGCGCGACGTGAACCCGTCTCTGGCTGGGCTGATAACGAGGCCGCTGCTGACGGCGCAGTGCGTCTATGTTCCGCTTATGATGGCGGCGTCGAAAGCGGCGGACGAGCTGGCGATCGCGTCGCTGACGCGCGGGATCGAAAACCCGTCGCCGCGGACGAGCCTGATCGAGATTCGAATGGGAGCGGCGGATATCGCGCTGATCGGCGCGTTCGCCGCGGTTCTCGCCGTCGCGGCGGTCTGGAAATAACGCGGCATGATTGAATTTGACAACGTTTCATTTTCTTATCCCGGTCAGCGGGAAGGCGGGCTGGATCGAATTAACCTGACCGTCGGCGCGGGCGAATGCGTTCTGCTCTGCGGAAGGAGCGGCTGCGGGAAGACGACGCTGACGAGGCTCGTTAACGGCGTTATCCCCGGATTCTATCGCGGCGAGTTCAGCGGGAGCGTCCGGATCGACGGGCGCGAGGTTTTTAAGACGCCGATGTTCGAGCTGGCGAAGCGGGTCGGCTCGGTCTTCCAGAATCCGCGGACGCAGTTTTTCAGCGTCGATACCGACAGCGAGATCGTCTTTGGGCTGGAAAACGAAGGGCTCGCGCGGCCGGAACTGCGGGAGCGATTGGAACGGACGAGCCGGGATTTACAGCTCGCCCCCCTTCGCGGGAGAAGTATTTTTGAACTTTCGGGCGGCGAGAAACAGAAAATTGCGTTCGCCTCGGTTTACGCGATGAATCCCGACGTTTTCGTTTTGGACGAACCGTCGTCTAACCTCGATCTCCGTTCGATTTACGAGCTCAGGGAGCGGCTGCGCCGGGTCAAGGCGCAGGGAAAAACGATCCTGATCGCGGAACATCGGCTTTTCTACCTGCTCGATCTGGCGGATCGGATTGTTTATCTCGATCAGGGAAAGATCCGCTCGATTTTCAGCCCGTCCGCTTTTCGCGCGCTTTCGGCGGAGGCCCGGGCGGAAAAAGGACTGCGCGCGGTCGATTTATCCGAGGAGGGCCCCGCCGCGGTTCCGCAGGATACCGGGACGGGAGCAGGCGAAAAAGCGGCGCTGACGCTTCGCGGCGTTGGCGTCTCGTTTCAGGACCGTCCGCTTCTCGATCGGATTAACGCGGAGGTCGGCCGCGGCGAGATCGTCGCGATCTGCGGCGAGAACGGGGCCGGGAAAACGACGTTCTCGCGCTGCCTTTGCGGGCTGTACCCGCTCCGGACGGGACGCGACGATGGTATTTTCCGGGAGGGGCGGCGGGCGGACGAGCGCGAGCGGCTGAAACGCTCGTTTTTCGTGATGCAGGACGTGAATTATGAGCTGTTTGCGGAGAGCGTCGAAGCGGAATGCAGCTTTGGGATCCGGAATGCCGACGCGGCCGAGGTCGCGCTGACGCTGGAGAAGATCGGGCTCGCTTCTTTTAAGGATCGTCACCCGAATACGCTTTCCGGCGGCCAGAAGCAGCGCCTCGCGGTCGCGGTCAGCCGGATCAGCCGCAAAGAGCTTCTCGTCTTCGACGAACCGACCGCCGGGCTGGACTACGACGGCATGCGCCGGGTTTCGGCGCTGATCCGCGAGCTGGCCGGCGAGGGGAAGATCGTTTTCGTCGTGACGCACGATTACGAGCTGATCTGTCATGCCTGCACCCGCGTTTTCCATTTCCAGTCCGGAACGCTGGCCGCCGATCTTCCGGTGACCCCCGGAACCGCGGCCCCGATCCGCGCGCTGCTGGGGATCGAGCGGGGGGAATAAAAAACGATCGGAATCAGTGTCGAGACGGCTCGGAATGAACGGGGCCGTCTTTTTTCGTCCTTCGCGTTCGATTTTCAGGAAAGCGTTCCTTACTGTGCGTTTCAGAATTTCTTTAATTTCCGGACGATCCGGCGTGACGGATCCTCAAAATGGGTCGCAAAGTGGTAAGATTCTATCCGATAGACAGGATCCGATCGATCATTCAGGCGGCGATCGCGGGACGGGAGCCGTTCCGCGGCTGGAAGCGGCCTCCGCGGAGAGAGAGAAATACAGGCAGCATGTTCAATAAAATCAAGACAGCTTTGGGCTTAGACCCCATCCAGAAGAAACTCGACGATTTAATCGGAAAGGTTCCGGCGATTAACGCGCTGGAGGAAGCGTTCGAAAGGCTGAGCGACGAAGAGCTCAGCGCCAAAACGGCGGAATTCCGTTCGCGTCTCGCGGACGGGGAAACGCTCGACGAGCTGCTCCCCGAGGCGTTCGCGACGATCCGCGAAACGTCGAAGCGGGTCCTCGGGATGCGCCCCTACGACGTGCAGCTGATCGGCGGTATGGCGCTGCACGATAAATCGATCGCCGAAATGCGGACCGGCGAGGGGAAAACGCTCTCCGCGACGCTTCCGGTCTACCTGAACGCGCTGGCGGGAAAAGGGGTCCACCTGATTACCGTTAACGATTATCTGGCGCGGCGCGACGCGCGCTGGATGGCGCCTGTTTATAACTTCCTGAACCTTTCCGTCGGCGTTTTGCAGATGGCGGCGCGGACGGAGAACGGGAAGAAGGCGTTCCTGGTCGACCTGACGGTTTCGTCGGTCAAGGAAGATCAGGACCGGCTGCGCATGGTCCCGCGGCGCGAAGCGTACCTCGCCGATATTACGTATGGGACAAACGCTGAATTCGGGTTCGATTACCTTCGCGATAATATGACGATGAACTACGACGACCGCGTCCAGCGCGGCCACGCTTTCGCGCTGATCGACGAGGTCGACAACGTCCTGATCGACGAGGCGCGGACGCCGCTGATTATCTCCGGGCCGGCCTCCGACGACGTTGAAATGTATCATCGGATGGCGGCGATTATCCGGGAGCTGACCCCCGACGAATATGAGGTCAGCGAAAAGGATCATCAGGTCTATATCAACGACGCCGGGCTGGATCATGTCGAGGCGCTGCTGGGAATGACGCTCCGCGATCCGGCGCGGCCAGAGGAAATTACGCTGTGTCAGGAAGCGATCATGGGCTATATCGACCAGGCGCTGAAGGCTGAATTCCTGTATCATCGCAATAAAGAGTATCTCGTTCAGGGCGGGAAAGTCGTTATCGTCGACAGCTTTACCGGCCGGCTCATGCCCGGGCGGCGCTGGTCGAACGGGCTGCATCAGGCGATAGAAGCCAAGGAAGGCGTGAAAGTCGAGCCCGAAAACGTGACCTACGCGACGATCACGCTTCAGAATTATTACCGCATGTACGATAAAATCTGCGGAATGACCGGGACGGCGCTGACCGAAAAAGAGGAATTTTATAAAATATACGGGCTGGACGTGATTCCCGTTCCGACGAACCTTGAATTCAGCGCGCGTCAGAAGAATTCCGAGCTGATCGAGCGGACGGCCAAAGACGAAACCGGCTTCAAATATACCTTCTACGCGCTGCGTTCCGATCCGGAGACGCCGGTATATTTCAAGCGAAAGGATTACGAGGACGTTATTTATCAGAGCGAAGAGGCGAAATTCCGCGCGATAACGGTTGAGATTCTGCGCAACTATATTCTCGGCCGTCCGCAGCTGATCGGGACGGCCTCGGTCGAGCATTCCGAATATCTGGCGTCGCGGCTGAAACCGGAGCCGCTGCGCCGGCTGATCCAGCTGAACATGCTACGGCGGGTATGGATGATCAGGAATAAGATCGAATATGTGGAGTCGCCGATTAAGCAGTTCGACCCCTTCCGCAAGGCGATCGAAACGATCGGCGCGAACGATATCCGGCCGTTCGCGCGCGAGCTGGGCGTCTCGCTGAACCCGGACGATCCGGAAAATAAGGCGTTTCTCCTTGCCGAATTCGAGCTGACCGAGAGCGAGTACCCGCGCTTCCTGGCGACGGTCGAAAGCGGTATCCGGCCGCAGGTCCTCAACGCGCGCAAGCATGACGAAGAAGGCATGATTATCGCGCAGGCGGGCGCGTTCGGCGCCGTGACAATCGCGACGAACATGGCGGGGCGGGGCGTCGATATCAAGCTCGGCGGCGAGCTGGACGAGGCGACGCTGCGCGACGTGAACCGCGTTCTCGTTCATAGCGGCGTCGATCCGTATAACCTGACCAACGATGGGCGCTACGAGGAATTGAGCCGGTTGGACGAAGCCGATTTCGGCGTTTACGAGGAGTCGGTCGCGCGCTTCCGGACTTATATTGAGAACATGCATAAGGTTCGCGAGCTGGGCGGGCTCCACGTGATCGGATCGGAACGGCATGAGTCGCGGCGGATCGATAATCAGCTCCGCGGCCGCGCCGCGCGCCAGGGCGACCCGGGATCGTCGCGCTTCTTCCTCTCGCTTCAGGACGAAATCGTCCGTCTTTTCGGCGGCGCGCAGGTGGAGAACCTGCTCAATCGCGTAAATCTTCTGGACGAGAGCGTCCCGATGGAGCATGGCATGTTCTCCCGGCTCATCGAGCAGTCGCAGGAACGCGTCGAAGGGTCCAACTTCGACGTCCGGAAGCATACGCTGGAGTATGACGACGTCCTCAACAGTCAGCGGAAACGGATCTACGATCAGCGCGATCAGGCGTTCCTGAAAAAGGATCTCAGCGAAGATATTTACGATATTCTCGAAACCGATCTGGACGCGCGGCTCGAGAAATATGGCGAAGAAGAAAACTGGCAGCTGGCCGCTTATTTCGACTCGGTTCAGCCGCCTTTCGAAATCGACGGGAATTTCCTCCCGGCCTTCACGACGCGGCTCCTGATTAACGAGCTGTGCCGGACGATCGCGTTTGACGGCTCCGAGGCGGACGTTCCTGTCACGCCGGAGCGCGAGGAAGCGCGCCGTGAAGCGATCCTTGAGGAGCTTCTGGCGCTGAGCCGGAAAGCGTTCGAGGCGGAAAATAAAATCGGCCTGGATCAGGCGGAGGACCTGATCGCGAACGCGCGCGCCGGTTTCGACGCGCAGTCAGACGAACGCCGCGCTAATTTCGAGTTGTTTGCCGAAGCGCTGGCGGACCGGCTGAAGAGCCGCGCCGAGAGCGAACGGGACGGCGAGATTCAAACTCCGCTGCGCGGCCAGGACCTGCTCGCGGAGGCGGGGAGCTTCGCGCGGATCAACTTCCGCCTTTCTTCCGAGGATCAGCGCCTGCTGACAGATGGGGACGAAACGGTTCTCGATAAACTTCGCGGGCAGATCGAATCGACGTTATTCACGGTTTTCACCGCCCGGACGCATCAGGCTTTTTTGAAGCGGCTGGGCGACGATTACGTCCCGCCGGCGGAAACCCCCGAAAACTGGGAAGATTTCGGCGACGCGGTGATGAACGCCGTATCAGAAGGCTTCCTGAAGCGCGCCGATCGGCTTTTCGGGGAGCAGGATCAAATCCGCGCCGACCTGAACGCCGCGCTGCGGTCGATCCCGGGTGAAGCGCTGAGGTATGGGCTGAACGACAGGCAGTGGAACGCGCTGCTGCGCGCCGCGGGGCAGGGAAAGCGGATCGCTTTCGACGCTAAAACGCATCGGAAAACGTCGGTCGCCTATACGCGCCTGAACTTTTTGTACTACAGCGGGACGCTTCTCGACGGAAAATCGCGGCAGGAAATCCGCGATCTCGTCTGGGACCATTACCTGACGACGCTCGAACGGCTCCGCGCCGTCTTCGGCGAAATTGACTGGAAACGGCTCCGGAACCATTCGATCCCGCTGGATCAGCTCCGCGCGGAAACGCAGGCGCAGCTCAAAACGCTTCTCGGGGCGGACGTTTACGGCGGAATCGCCGCCCTCCCGCCGGCCGAGATTGACGAGGACTGCGTCGAAAAAATCAAGGATCATTCAGGCGGCCGGATCCAGAACGAAATCTGCCGGATGGTTATCCTGCGCGCGATTACCGATCAATGGGTCCATTACCTGACCGAGATTGAATCGCTCCGTGTCCGGATTTCGATGGAAGCCTACGCACAGCGGAATCCGCTCGTCGTGTATAAGACGCGGGCGGCGGAGCTGTTCAGCGAGCTGCTGAAAAATATCCGCCGCGCGGTTGTTGAACGGATCTTTATTACCGCGCCGACGCTGGGAATGCTGACCGCCAGCGAACGTGTCAGCCTGAACGAGCTCCGAAAGGATCAGGAGCGCGCGCTGCCGGCGGAGGAAGACCTGACGAAGGCTGAAGCGGACGAAGCGGAGGCCCGTCCGGAACCGGGCGGAAAACCGGAGGGCGGCGACGCGGAGGAGAAGCCGTCAACGGCAGCGCTGAAAAAGAAAAAGAAGAAGATGAAACGATGAGTTTTGACGTTTACGGTCAGGATAACGCGCTTTCCGTTCTCCGCGGGCATCTCCGCCGCGGGGAAACCCGGCATGCCTACCTTTTTCACGGCGCGCCGGGAACGGGCCGCCGGACGTTGGCGCTGCGGATGGCGATGGTTTTGAATTGCCTGAACCCGCCCGCGCCGGACGACTGCTGCGGGAGCTGCCGGATGTGCCGCCAGATTGCGGATATGCGTCATCCGGACCTGACGGTCGTTTCGACCGATACGCCCGGCGATATCCTGAAAATCGATGCGATCCGCGATTTGCAGCATACGCTGACGCTAACGCCGTACGAGGCGAATTACCGGATCGCGATCCTGCTTCGTTTCGAGGAGGCGAATCCAGCTGCGCAGAATGCGCTGTTGAAAACGCTGGAGGAGCCGCCGGAACGGGTGAAGCTGTTTTTAACGGCGTCGGCGGAATCGGCCGTGCTCCCGACCGTTCTGTCCCGCTGCGAGCCGGTCCGCGTTCGTCCGATGCGCGTGGGGGCGCTGATGGCGGCGCTGGGCGAGGCGGCGGACGGCGCTGACCCGGACGTCGTACGCCGCGCGGCGCATCTTTCCGGCGGACGGGTCGGCTTTGCGAGAACGCTGATCGCTGATTCGGAACGGCTGGAAAAGTATGAGGCGGAGGCGAACGATTTTCTGGGCCTCTTCGCGCTGAATACGCGGGAGAGGTTCGCGTTTGCCGCCGCGTTCCGCGATACGCGGCGGCGGAGCGAGCTGCGCGCGCTGTTCCAGGTGTGGGAAACGGCGCTGCGCGATTTATTGCTTACTGCGGCGGAGGCTGACGAGCGGGAAGTCCCGCTGTCGTTTATCGCGCTGCGGGAGAGGATTCGGACCGCTGCGGCGGGGAAAACGCCTGAGTTTTATCGGGCGCGGCTGGAGGCGCTGCGCCGTGCGGCGCTGAACCTGAACGCGAACGTCAGCCCGCAGCTGGCGTTAGAGAATTTCCTGCTGCGGTTATGACGGGCGGCGCGGAAGCCGTGGTATAATCTTTCCGTCGTACCCTGCCTCGGTAGCTCAATTTGGACAGAGCAAAGCACTCCTAACGCTTAGGTTGAGAGTTCGAGTCTCTCCCGGGGTACTTTTTTATCCTTTCTCGATCGGTACCCAGAGTTCCATTTTATAATCGCCGGCGTACATGTCGCCGTTTCCGTAGACCTCGAAATCAGGCGCGCCCGAATGACGATAGCCATGTTCCGGGAGGAACTCCTTCATGATAAACGCCCATCCCGCATGGATACAATCCGGAATTTTTCCCATCAATTCGACGACGGCGTATTCGGTCTCCGGGACGCTGAGGATTTCCAGCCCCAGCGCTTTCGCGCGCTTCTCGTCCCGAACGTCGTATCCCGCCAGGTAATTCAGGCTGCTCGGGTCTTCAATTTCATAGCAGGCGCCGTAGCTCTGGCCGCTGCCGAGCGCTTCGAGCGTTTCTTTCGTGGCTTTCTCGAAGAGCCGGCCCCAGATTTTCGGGCATTCGCTCGATTCAATTCCTTTTGCTCCGATTCCGGCGATTTTGAAACCGGATTTCCGTTGAATTTTTACGTTCATTTCATTTCCTCCATTGACGGTTAGTGATAATTTGAGTTTTGAATAGACTTTACCGTTCTTTCCTTTTCGAATTTCGGAAGGCGCGCAGCCATGGACCGCTTTGAACGCGACGGTAAACGCGTCGGCGGCGTCATATCCATACTTAACCGCGATATCAATGACCTTTTGATCTGTAGACAGGAGATCGAGCGCGGCCATTGTCATTTTCCGCCGCCGGATATACTCGCTGAGCGGGACCCCGGTCAGGATCGAAAAAATCCTGCTGAACATTGCGGCGGAATAGCCCGACAGCTCCGCGATCTTTTTCGACTCGATTTCTCCGTCTAACGCTGCGTCGATGTAATCGATCGTCCGGTTAAAGGATTGGATAAGGTTCATGTGCGTCTCCTTCCGTTTTTATGGGACCTCCTTATGCCTGTAGTTTAGCGGATGCATCGTAAACGTTCCCGAGATTCTTTGTACGGGTTTTATCGGGTTGGCCCGTTTCAGGAGGAAACAGATATCTTGTTGTTTTTCAGCGCGGATCGCTTCCTGGCGCTGTACAGTTTATTTCAGGCTGCGGACGCGCTCGCCGCTGACGACGCCGATCCCGATCGGAACGCCGTTCCGATCCGTCAGGAACAGGTTCGTTCCCTTGGTTCGGACGCGATCGCCGCGTTGGAGCTCCTGTCCGCCCAGCCAGCGCTCGACTTCCGGCGGATCGAGCGCGATTTTTTCCGCGCCGATCTGTCCCCAGACATGCGTCGTCCAGTCGAAGTCGGCGACCCAGCCGACCGATCGCCGGGACGCGATCCGCATCCCCATCGATTTCGCCGGCAGCTCGGCAAATTCGCTCAGGACCCGGTTCGGAACCGCCCAGACTTCTTCGTCCCGAAAAACCAGCGTGCCTTCCTTCGCCGCGACGTCGGCGGCCGCGTCATATCCGAACAGGTCCTCCAACGCCGCCGCGGTCTCGCGTTCTTCCGCCGCCGTTGGGAGGCGGCAGCCGCTTTTTGTAAACGGACGGAACGCGGGCGGAGACGAAGCGTCCGGCGCGGATTCCTTTTTTATCAGCAGCGCGGCGAAAAAACCCGCCGTTTTAAAGCGATGCGGCCAGAGACGGACGGCGCGTTCCGTTCTTTGATCGAGCGTCGTACTGCCGAACGCGCTGATTCCCGGCGCGGGGCGCGGAAGACGGCGATGAACGTCAAGAATATCGATCGTCCTTCCAAACCGTTTGAGCGCGCTGTCGACGACGGCCTCGTCCTCCAGCGGGGACAGCGTACAGGTAGAATAAACGAGCTGCCCTCCCGGACGAAGCGCGTTCAGCGCCGCCGTCAGGAGCCGCGACTGACGTTCCGCCAGTGCCGCTTCTTCCCGTTCGCTGATCGGACGCATCGGATGCGAATCGATCGAGATCAGGCTTTGCATGCTGCATGGGGCGTCAAGCAGGATAAAATCGAACCGTTCGGGGAACCATTCGCCGATCCAGTCGCCCGAAAAATTCGTAACCAGCTGGTTCCTGGCTCCGTAATTCTTTAAGACTTTCCGGAGCGCCCCGATCCGTCCCGCGCTGGAATCGTTCGCGAGAATCAGCCCGCGGTCGCCGCTGGCGCTGACGAGGTGGGTCGTTTTTCCGCCCGGCGACGCCGCCATGTCCAGGATCAGCGGCTTTCCCGCGAAGACGGAATCCTCGACGAGCGAA
This sequence comes from Anaerolineaceae bacterium oral taxon 439, assembly GCA_001717545.1. Lineage (NCBI taxonomy): Bacteria > Bacillati > Chloroflexota > Anaerolineae > Anaerolineales > Anaerolineaceae > Anaerolineaceae bacterium oral taxon 439. The sequence continues at coordinate 447,585 of CP017039.1, forward strand.
ACGGGGAGCATCGACGCGCTGTCCATGATATAAAACGCTCCTGCGCGATGTTCCACGGTCGTTCCCGGCGCAACCGCCGCCTCTGTTAACCGATAGCCGGAGGCGCAGAATTCAACCGGGGCCGCGGTCCAGCCATAGCGCGCGGATAGATTGTCGATCGTCCCGAACGCGCTCTTCGCGGGGTTCAGCCGGATCGCGGGCGGAAGCGTCAGCGTCCGAGCCGCTTCACTCGCCGCCGCCCGCTCGTCTTCCGGGATCAGCCGCTCAAAGCGCGCGAGCATCGTTTCGGAAAGCGGCTCAGTCGGCGCGGCGCGGCGGGACGATCGTTTCGATTTTTCAGCCATGCGGATCGCGGGTTATCGTTTCAGGACGTAAACAATTTCGTTTGGGTAACGGAGCTTCGTCGAATCCCAGCCGGACGCGCTCAGGATTGCGTCGTACTCAGTCTCGAAATCGACGCTGGAGGCCGCGCTTCCGGAACGTTTCGCTTTCGCGGCGGGAGCTGGAAACGAGACGACCGCGAACGGGCTGCGGATTTCGTCGAAGACGCGCCGTCCCGCTCCCGTTTCGGAGCGCTCTAAAACCGGAATGATCTTCTGGATCAGGGTTAAATCAGCGTCGATATCCGGGGCCCCGTTCAGCAGGTTCCCCTGCAGCGCGGTTCCGGAAAGATCCAGGAACTGGAAAAAATCGTTGAGAAAATCGACGAGATCGAGCGGAAGATCGACCGCGGTGTAGTGAAGATCGCGGCCGTTGGGAATAAACGAAACGGCCGCGATCGGATTCAGGCCGCAGCCCAAATCCAGGATCGAACGAATCGGCGGGAGGCCGCTGAAAATTTCCTGATAATAGCGGCGGATAAACGGAAGCCGCTCTTTCGACGAAGCGTGGCGGCGGAGGAAATCGGCGGCGTAAAGCTGCCGTTCCTCGACCGGGCGATCATGAATCGCGTGGTCGCCTAACTGGATCGCGAGGTCGCGATACGAGTCTTCCCCGACGCGGAACGCGTTGACGGCCTGATGAATGGCATGTTTAACCGATTTAAGGATTTCCTTTTCGTCCGAGCTGGCTTTCGCCGCGTTGGAGACGAGCCGCTCGATGAAGCTGAGATCGAGCTCGCGATAATTCTTCGTATGGGTAAGCCGCTCGACGAGTTCGGAGAAGTCCTGCGTGGGTTCCATTTTTTCCTTTCTTAGCAGCAATATTTTTTAACAGCAAAGAGCCCGCGGCGGGCGGGCCATGAATCGTATGGCCTGAAATAATTCGGGCGATAATAAAGGCGGTTCCGCCGGTTCGTCCGCGGAGGTTTCGGCGGTTCTGCCGTTTTCTGATTTTTTCAGGATGCTGATAGCGGAGGTTGGTTTTTCCATGTCCGTTTTTCTATGGAATTGAAAGCGTCATTCCCGGAACGACCTGATCCGCGGAGGTCAGTCCATTCTGAACCGCGATCGCTTCGGGGGTAACGTCGCCGTAAACGCAGGCGATACTGTAAAGCGTCTCGCCCGCGACGACCGGGTGCTGCGCCGGATGCGGCGCGGAAACGCGCTCGCCGTACCGGTCGCTTAGCCAATGGCTGTTCTGCGGCAGGATCAGGTTCTTTCCCGTCCCGATCAGCGCTTCGTTTTCATACGTGATTCCGTTCATTGAATACAGCTTGATCCAGTCCAGGTCATACCGGCGCGCGATGCATTTCGCCGTTTCGCCTTCCTGAAGCGTATAGAAACCTGGCGAAGCGGCGCCTGATCCGAGCGTGGGGCTGGGGGCGGACGTTTCGCTTTCCGGCTCGTTCGCGGCTGGAAGAAGCGCGGGAGGAATGACGCCCGGTTCCGGGGCGACGTTATAGCGGATCCAGACCTCTTTTGTCTCCTCAAACATGACCAACCGTTCGGTATTCGGCGTTGCGTTGGAAAGGGATTGGATTGGATCGGGGGTTGGCGCCGCTCCGCAGCCGCTCCCGATGAGCGCCAATCCGATCAGGAGACATCTCAGCTTCCGTGTCTTCATTTCGTCTCCTTGTCCGCAACGATCGCCGCGCCTTTGGCTGTTGGACTTAGAATAAACGTCTCGGCTTCTGTTCCGGTTTTGGTGCAGGCCTCCGCCATCGCTTCGAGAACCGGCTCGATCGGCTGCATACTGAACGCGATCAGGGATGGCCCCGCTCCCGACACGGCGCAGCCGGCCGCTCCGGCCTTTTTCGCGGCGGCGAGGATCTCGCGTCCTCCCGGGATCAGCGCCAGGCGGTACGGCTGGTGAAGCCTGTCGCGCATCGCGAATTCAAGCGTCGTTTCGTCGCCGCCGCAAAGCGCGGACAGCAGGAACGGAATCCTCTGGAGATTGAAAACGGCGTCGGCGAGCTCGACCCGCTTCGGGAGCGCGTTCCGCGCGTCCTCCGTCAGGATCGTCATCTTCGGCTTCAATATCGCGATTTTCCAGTTCTCGATCGGGTATGAAACGATCAATGTCCCTTCGCCTTCGCCGCCCACCGCGCCGACCGTCAGTCCGCCTATCAGCGCCGCGGCGATATTATCCGGATGACCTTCGAGGCGGGTCCCAGGATCGACGAGTTCCGGCTGAGGAAGATGAATCCCCATCGCTTCGTTTGCCGCGACCAGTCCGCAGGCGATCGCCGCCGCGCTCGACCCCAGCCCGGACGCGGGCGGGATCCGGTTCCGGAGATGGAGCCGGACGGCGGAAGGCGCGGTTTTCCCGTTCTCTTCGCAAAGCAGCCTGAAACTTTTCAGGACCAGGTTCTCCTCTGGCGACGCGCTCAATGGAACCGCGTACCCCTCCTGCGTCACGGTCGTTTCCGAAACGTCGAACGAAAACTCGACCTCGTTCCAGAGATCGAGCGCCAGCCCGAAGGCGTCGAAGCCGGGGCCTAAATTCGCCGTTGTCGCCGGCGCGCGGACGGTAAAGGCCCTTCTGTCCACGGTCAGAGTCCCTTCATGATAAATTGGTAAATCCGATCGAAGTCAACCGGGAGCCGAGTCGGCGCGGGGGCGCGCTGCGTAATAATATCGGGGTCCTTCATGCCGTGCCCCGTGCAGATTACGACGACGCGTTTCCCGCTGACGTTCAGCGATCCGGATTCAAGCTGCGCCCTGAGCCCGGCTAATCCGGCGGCGGACGCGGGTTCGACCCAGATCCCGGCGGCGGCGAGCGCCTTCTGTGCGGCGAGAATCTGGTCGTCGCTGACGGCGATAATCTTCCCGCCGGATTCTTCGGCGGCGGCGAGCGCCTGCTCTCCGCGGGCGGGGTTCCCGATCCGGATCGCGGTCGCGATCGTTTCCGGATTCTCGACGACGTGGCCTAAAACGAGCGGAGCGGCCCCGGCCGCCTGAACGCCCAGGATTTCCGGGAGTCCGGTTTTCCGTTCCGCGTTGTACTGACGGAAACCGGCCCAGTATGCGGTAATGTTTCCTGCGTTCCCGACCGGAAGGCAGAGTAAATCCGGAGCGCCCTCCAGCGTGTCGCAGATCTCAAACGCTGATGATTTCTGGCCTTCGATCCGATACGGGTTCAGCGAATTGACGAGTTCAATATCGCTTTTCTGGCTGATTTCAACGACGAACGAAAGCGCGTCGTCGAACGAGCCGGGAATTTGAATAATTTCAGCGCCGTAAGCGAGCGCGCCGGCGAGCTTTCCGGTCGCGACCTTCCCGTCGGGGATCATGACGATTGCGCGCAGCCCGGCGCGGTTCGCGTAAGCGGCCGCCGACGCGGACGTATTTCCCGTCGAGGCGCAGATCACCGTCTTTTTCCCATTCGCTTTCGCCATCGTCAGCGCGACCGTCATACCGCGGTCCTTGAACGATCCGGTCGGGTTCATCCCGTCGAATTTAACGAAAAGCTCGAAGCCGCCGCCGAGACGCGCGGCGATTTCAGGAACGGGAATCAGCGGCGTATCGCCCTCCAGCAGCGTTACCGGCTCGATCTGCGTTGGAAGGTCTAAATATTTTCGATAACGATGAATGATTCCGCGGTAGGTCATGATTCAATACTCCAGCTTCCTGCAAGGTCAAAACACGGGAATCGGTTGGATTCGCGCGTTTCAGTTTAGTCTATTCTACTCGAAAAACGAGGGGAATCCGCTTTGACCCGGCGAAGGCCTGCGGGATGGCTGGCGCGGCTCATGAATCTTCGGCGCGGGCGTCGGCCCTGCTGGCGACGTCCTCAATCAGTCTTGAAAGGTCAACCGCGTTTTTGGGGGTGATAACCGGTTTCCCCGTTTCTTTCTCCAGCGTTTCTTTCGCTACCTTCGCTACGTTGCCGCCGCGTTTCGCGACCTGAATATGTTCCTCGATTTTTTCCGGATGATCCGCGTTCGTGATATCTTTCGTCGCGGCCTCTGCAAGCATGTTCAAAATCAACTCTGTGGTCGACATATTGTCCCGCAGATTTTCTTTTTTCAGGTTTTTGAATTCTTTATACTCTCTCGTTGTCATTCCACTCCAGGCTCTCGATATTTCGTTTGTCAGGATTGCGTATTCTTTGCCTTCTTTTACGCCGTGATCCTGCCATGCGTCGGTCAGCTCTTTCCGGACCTGAATCGCCTGGAGCCGCTGATTGATCCACTCCCGGGAATAACCTTTTTCGAGATATGTCTGCAAAGCCCGTTCAATCGTTATCTCCGGATCGATGATTTCGTCGATGCGTTCTTTCCCGACCTCCGCCAGCCACATTTTGAATGGTTCCGCTTTCGGCGAGGGAATGGATTGGATGATTCGAAAGATCCCTTGCATGTCCGCGACGTCGGTACGATACAGCTTTCCGTCTTTACGTGATTTCAGTTTCAGTTGGCTACAATTTGTAGCCGACTCATTCCCTTCTTTTTTCAGGCGCGTTTTCAGGACGCTCCAATATTTCCTTGGGTTAGCGCTTTCGGTTAATATTTCAATAATATCAACGACGCTGAAAAACCATTCCTCTTTTTCCCGGTCCCAGACTGAACGGATGCTCTTGCCTTCAAAGTGTTTAATTTCGTTATCCATCTGACTGCCTCCCTTTTTTTTGTATGGATTGTTTCCTGCCAGACGTATCAGGTCCGAAGAGTTTTCGACGCCGGTTGGGAACGTCATCCCTCCGATCGATTCATGATTTGCCGCTGCGGATTGGGGCAGGGTTTGCGGGTTCTGCCGTGCTGTCGGTTAATTTTACAGTATTTTTATCCATGCCGCGCCGGGTCATCAGCCGGCGGCCGCGTTTGAGCGCAGTCCGGTTGAACGCGGTATGATTGATCTGACGGCAGGGACCTGGCGCGATTATCTTTCAAGGAAAATGATTCATGCTGAACGAGAATAACGAAATTTGGATGAATGGGGAGTTCGTCCCGGCGGAGCGGGCGGTCGTCCCGTTCTTAAATAACACGCTGCATTACGGAATCGGTTTTTTCGAAGGCCTCCGCGCTTATCAGACTGATCGCGGCGTTCAGATTTTCCGTCTCCGCGACCATATCCGCCGCTTATTCGAGAGTATTAAAATCGGCGGCGTCGTTCCGCTCCGCTTCAGCGAAGACGAAATTTCCGAGGCAACTCGGGAAACCGTGCGGCGGAACCGGCTGGGGGACGCGTATATACGGCCGCTCGCTTATTTCCAGGGCGATCATTTGGGAATGAGTATCACGCAGGGCGAGCTCAAAATCGGGATCGCGGCGTGGAACTGGCCGTCGTTATTCGACGAAGCGGCGATTCGCCGCGGCTTATCCGTCTGCGTCTCGTCGTTTTCGCGCATGTCGCATAACGCTTTCCTTTTAAAAGCGAAAGCCTGTGGGAACTATGTCAATTCGCTCTACGCGCACCATGAAGCCGTAACGAACGGGTATGACGAAACGGTTCTTCTCGACGGGCAGGGGTATGTTTCCGAATGTTCCGGGGAAAATATTTTCATCGTTAAAAACGGCGCGATCCTGACGCCTCCGCCGGCGACGATCCTCGAAGGGATTACCCGCGACAGCGTCATGACGATCGCCCGGGACTTTGGCTATTCGGTAAACGAAGGCATGATCGCTCGCGACATGCTCTACACTGCCGACGAGGTATTCCTGACCGGGTCCGCGGCCGAGGTCAACGCGATCACGTCGGTCGACCGGCGGACGATCGGTTCCGGCATGATCGGCCCGGTCACTGCGGAGCTGCGCGCCGCGTTTATCCGGACGATTCGCGGAAAAGGGACCCGTTCCGTGGAATGGTGCGACTATATATAGGAAAGGCTTCGCAACCGACTGTCGCCGGATATTAGAATTCGGAATTTAAATATACATCAGATATTCTGACTCCCTTTTATTGCGCGTACGCCGGTTGGGGGACCGGATCGGTCGTCAGGATCATCCCCGCCGCCATCGTTTCGTACAGCTGCCCGATCAGGTATTTTTTTCCTTCGAAAAACGTCCCGCCCTGATTCCCGATCAGGATTTCCAGCGGCGGAACGATCACGTTCGCGGCGCTTCCCGCGCTGATATCGGTGAACGCCGTTCGCAGCGTCGTTTCCAGGTCGATCCGGACGCCGCCGAGCCAGTTCCCGTTCCAGTCGGCAGGCTTATCGCCTGCCGTCAGGACGCTGTAGCCGAGGTCGTTCGCCGCGGTCAGGAGCTCGGTCGATTTCGCGGCGTCGGAAACGAAGAGCGTATTAATCGGTCCGACGGAAAATTCGGATAAGCGTCCGATCCAGTCGGACGGCGCGGCCGCGCCCGGAAGCGTTATCGTCAGCGGGTAAACCGTATACGGCGCGATGATCGCCTTGCACGGGCCGCAGAAATAGCGCATCCCGTTTCGAAAGATTTCGGCGCTGCGTTCTCCAAGGAACGGATCGTCCGAAGGGAGAAGCGCTCCCCCGCGCCAATCGCGGGCGGTCAGGCCGACCGCGAATCCGGCGAGGTAGGTTTCAAACGTCGGGTCATAGCGGATCGAATAAACGTTAGCGCCCGTTTCGGCGGGTTTCCCAAGGACGGCGATCCTGAGAGACGGATGCGCCGCGGCGATATCCGCTAATCCCTCCGGCGGCGCCGGGAAGAATAAGAGCGAATCGCTGTCGTTAAGGCTCGACGACGCGGAAAACGCGTCGGTTTCATGAACGAGAAATGGGAAATCCGCTTCATTAAATATCGCGCGCAGCTTCTCCAGCAGCGCCTCGTGGATCCCGCCGGTAACGAAAGTCAGTTCATGCCGTTCCGGAACGGCGGTCGCGGTCGGATCGGGCGTAATCGCCGCCGCGGTTGCGGCCGCGGCGGCGAATTCGGCGGTTATGGTCTGCTGCGCTGACTGCACGGGGTCCGGCGCGGTTGGCGTGTTGCAGCTCGCCATGAAAATCAATCCGATCAGCGCAATCATCCCGCGGAATAGAACGGCGGTTCGGCGGTTCGGTTGGCGGTTTTCTTCGGTTTGCATGCAGATTCCCTGTTCTTTGAAAGTAATGATCGTACTGTGACCTGCCCTCAGGGAGCGGTCAATCTGCACGATTATCTTGTATTATAATTTAGCGCAGGTCTTTGGACCGGGTCTGTCTGATGGGAATGATACCCGACATGCGCTGGAAACTGTCGGGTTTTGGTTTGCGAAGGGGTCTGACTTGAACGAAACAGAATTTGATTCCAAGGCGCGCGAACGCTATCGCCGGAGGGGGATTTTCGGTAATCCGGATACGCCGAAAAAGGTCTATTTAAACGAACTGGCGCATCGGCTCACGCCTTCGATCGGCGATTTTGCGCTGATTTTGTTTTGCGGTGTTTTGATGTCGGTTGCGATCTGGTTCAACGTTCCGGTTCTCCTGGTTCCGGTTCTCGCCTTCTTCCCGTTTATGGGTTCGTTTTTTGGTTTCCTGCTGGGGTTGACGGCGGGATCGTTTCGCTTCGCCGCGAAGGCGTTCGCGAACCTGCTGATTCTGATGGCGCTGTATTTTGTCGGGTTGTACCTGATCGGGACGGCGGCGAAGGGGTTCAATCTCTCCGCATCGCCGTTCTTCGGCGCGTTTTTGCAGCCGTCCGCGCTCCTGCTGTTCGCCTGCGCTGTTTGCGTCTTCTTTTCAGTGACGCGGCTTGTCGTCTGGAAGGAGCGGATCCCCGAGTCCTTCTCGACGGCGGCGTTTGCGTCGGTCTGGCTTCCGGCAGGCGTCGCGGGGTTCATGTTCGGATCAGGGAGCGTCGAAATGGCGACGGGCGCGCTGCGGACCGCTTTGATGGGGTTTGCGGTGAATCTCGCGGTGACGCTGATCGCGCTGTACCTGCATCGGTTATTTACAGCCAAACCGGCCGCGATCGTTCTTTCGCTGACGCTGTTGGCCCTGTCGGCTGGATGGGTCTTCCTCTGGCGTGGGCCCGTTCTCGTCAGCGCGGGAGATACGATCGCTGCGATCCGCGCCCGCCTGAAAGCCGGGTCGGTCGAACTCGTCCCGGACGTTTCGCCGAATTCGATTGTGGATTTGAACGGCGTGGGAACGTTGTCCGCCGCGGCGGGGGACGCAACGCTTCAGCCCGCTGGCACGGATCGTGAATCCGATTCTATGGCGGAAGCGACGGCGCGGCCGACCGTCGAAACGACGACAACGACGGTTTCCCCGTTCCCGACCGACGCTCCGGCGACGTTAGCCCCGCCGGAAAAAACGGTCGATTCGACGACGTATGAAATGACGCGGTCGAGCGTTCAGGAAAAATTCGGGATTAAATTCCCGACGGGTTCAGGGAGCGGCGAAACGCAGGCCCCTGCGGCGAGCGAGACTTCGGCTCCATCGGCGACCGTCACAAAACTGGCGACGCTGACGAAGGAGCCGACCGTAACGGCGACGGCCGAACCGAGCGCAACCGCGACAGCGACCGCGACCGCGACCGGTACGGCGACGCCTGTTCCGACGGCGACGCCGGTTCCGCCGACGCGCGCGTTCGTTCCGACGATTACGCCAACGCTGACGCGGACGCTGCGCCCGACGGCGACGGCGACGGTAACGTTTACCGCAGCGCCGCCGGTCAACTACGCGGTTGTGCATGTTGAAAACGACGTCGGCGTTCTCGTTCGGCTCAGCCCGGAATTTAACGCCGTGGTGATGAAATCGGTCCTGAATGGATCGCTGTTGGAGCTGATGGGCGAGGAACGCGAGCTGCCTTATAACGCGTTTACCTGGGTCAGGGTCAGGACGAACGACGGTTACGTCGGATGGGTTGGGAAAAATAACCTGATTTACCCGGACGGAGGGACGATTACGCCGACGGTCGTTTCGCGCGCGACGCCCGATCCGGCGACGGAGTTCCCGAAAGCTGATCTGGCTCCGTCGCTCCCAGAGATTTCCAGGACGAAGTCGCCGATTCAGACTCCGGAGCGGACGGTCAGCGCCGTGGAAGGGAAGTACGCGATCGTTCAGTCTCAATCGGAGATCGGCGTCCTGCTTCGCGTCAACCCTGAACGGAGCGCCGACGTGATGAAATCGATCCTGAACGGGAGCCGGATTGAATTAACCGGGCGCGAGCGGACGACGGAGTCGGGCGATTATATCTGGGTTCAGGTTCGGACCGAGGATGGGTTCGTCGGCTGGGTCGGGAGGGAAGGACTGACCTTCCTGAGCGACTCGATCGAGCCGGCCGCGGTCGTCGCCTCAACCAGGCCGACCGCCGCGCTGACGCTCCTCCAACCGGAGATTACTTCTACGGTGGAGCCCCTTGAAGAAGAAACAACAACGACCGCGATCGCTTCGGGAAAGTACGCGGTCGTTCAGTCTCAGACGGAAATCGGCGTTCTCCTTCGCGTCAGCCCGGATCATCAGGCTCAGACCATGAAGTCGATCCTGAACGGGAACCGGGTTGAGCTGACTGGCGAGGAACGGCGGGCGACGGTGCGAAACGTCGCCTGGGCTCAGGTCCGGACTGAAGACGGGTATGTCGGCTGGGTTCCGAAGGAGGGCCTGACCTTCCCGGATCAGGCGGACGCGCGACCGGCGGCGACCGCTCTTATTGTCCGGGCGTTATCGCCGACTCCTGCTCTGTCTTTGGATAACGCAGGCAAAACGACCGCGGTTGCTTCAGGGAAGTACGCGGTCGTTCAGTCTCAGACGGAGATCGGCGTCCTCCTCCGCGTCAGTCCGGATCGCGGCGCTCAGGTCATGAAATCGATTTTAAATGGGACGCGGATCGAATTAACCGGAGAAGAACGCGCCGCGACGGCGCGGAACGTCGCCTGGGTTCAGGTTCGGACCGAGGACGGTTACGTTGGCTGGGTCGCGAGAGAGGGCCTGATCCTTCCGGGCGGCGCGGTCGCGTTCGTTCCGACGGTCGTCCCGAGTCCGGTCGTTTCGCCGCGTCCGACGATCGTTCCGACGGTCGTTCCGGACCCGGTTGTTTCGGAGCTTCCGACGGCGGTTCCGACGTTCCTGGCGACGGAATCGACGCGGCCGTCGCCGACGTTCCCGGCAACCGTCGAATATGCGACCGTTCGGAACGAGCTGGACGTTGGTACGCTGATCCGAGAGGGGCCGGATTGGAATTCGGTGGTGAAAATGTCGGTTCTAAACGGGGATCAGGTGGCGCTGACCGGGGTCGAACGGAAGAGCCGCTCCGAGAGGACGTATTGGATCCAGGTTCGAACGGTCGATGGATATGTGGGCTGGGTCCCGCGGGAGGTGCTGCGCTTCGCGAACGAGCCTGTCCCGACGGTTGTTCCGACGCGCGTACCGGTCGCGATCTTTTCCGGCGAGTTGGTCGATTACGTCATTGTCAACGCCTCGGATCAGCCGGGCGTTTACGTCCGCCTTGATCCGACGATGTTCGGAACGGTTCGGAAGGCTATTCTGAATGGGTCGCTGGTCGAGCTGGTTCGGGGCGAGGACGAACTGACGGCTGAGGGCCTGACCTGGGTTAAAGTCAGGACGACGGACGGACTGGTCGGGTGGGTCGGGAAAGAGACCCTGATCTATCCGGAACGATAGAAAAAAGGAAATAAAAAATCCAAATGGAGCGTTCAGCGCCCAATTTGGATTTTTTTGATCCGTATTTCGGTGGGATCAGGAGAACGACGCGGTTTTCGGATTTTCCGGAAAGCCCGGGTTTTCCCTTGACGGCGAACAGTTGTTCTGATATAGTTTTAGAAACAGACGATGGATTCCGCTGTCCATGGCGGGGTCGAATGGAGAGGATTATGCCACGACACAGTAAGCTCATGAGCGATCGTCATCGCAGGATTATGGAGTTTCTTGAAGCGTATCAGAACAAGAATCAGTACGCGCCGTCGATTCGCGAAATCGGCAACTATATTAACGTCAATTCAACGTCGCTGGTCGATTACTACCTGCGTCAGCTGATTGATATGGGCTATCTCGAACGCGATAACCGGATTTCACGTTCAATTCGCATGATCAAGCCGTATCGCGAGGAAGGCGGGCCTCGCCCGGTTCTCTCCTACTCGAAACAGGACGTGCTGCGTTTCCAGATTCTGGGGCGGATCGTCGCCAGCGCGCCGATCCCGGTTCCGGGGTCGGATCTGGCCTATTTCGACGAGGAATCGTACGTCGAGATCCCGCGGCGGATGCTCCCTGCGAACGAGAAAGAAAGCGAGCTTTTCGTTCTCGAGGTCTCCGGCGATTCGATGGTCGACGCGATGATTAACGATGGCGATAAGGTCGTCTTCCGTCATACGAATAAAGCCAATAACGGCGATATGGTCGCGGTCTGGCTGACGAAAAACGATGAAACAACGCTGAAATATTATTATCGCGAGGCAGGCCGGATCCGGCTTCAGCCGGCGAATCCGACGATGGGGCCGATTTATATCGACGATCCGGAACAGGTTCAGATCATGGGGAAAGTTGTGATGGTCATCCGCAGTGTCTGATCCGATGGACGCGGATCGGGCGCTGCCGCGCCTGGCTATCGTCTCCTCGCTCTACCCGCCGCATTTAGGCGGCGTCGAACGGTACACGGCTTCGCTGGCGCGTGCGTTAAGCGGCCGGTTCGCGGTTGACGTCTTCTGCCTGAATACGGAGCGGCAGCCCGCTGAAATCGCTGACTGCGGAGTTACGGTCCGTTATCTTCCCTGTATTCCGGCGTTCGGGGGACGGCTCCCGCTTCCGACGATCGGCGCGCTCCGAGCGTTCGAAGGCTGGATCGACCGGCTCGCGCCGGCGGCGGCGGTCATTCAGACGCGGCTGTATCCGCTGAACGCGTTCGCGGTCCGCGCGTTCGCGAAGCGGCGGGTCCCGACGCTGACGATTGAGCATGGGACTGGGTATATCGATTTCCATTCGGCGGTTTTTAATCGCCTCTGGCGGTTGTACGAACGGCTGCTGACCGGCGTCTTTCGCCGCAGCGGCGCGTCGTTTTACGCCGTGTCGCGCGCGGGGCTGGACTGGCTCGCGAATTTCGGGCTTCAGGGCGCGGGAGTTCTTCCGAACGGCGTTTCGCTGGCCGATTCGGGGATCGCTGCGAAGGGGATGCGGTCGGAGGTCGGCGTTTCAGACAGGGATTTCCTGATCGTTTTCGCCGGACGGCTCCTTCCGGAAAAAGGCGTGTTTGATCTCGCCGCGGCGGTCCGGTCGCAGAACGACCCCTCCGTCCGCCTCGTTTACGCCGGGGGCGGCGATTCGCGGACGGAGGCGCGGCTGCGCGCCGAACCATCGGTCCCGTTCGTCGGCTCTCTTTCGCATGATCGTTGGCTCGGGCTGCTGCAGGAAAGCGACCTGCTCTGCCTGCCGACGTGTTACCCGGAGGGCCTGCCGACGGTTATTCTTGAAGCGGGGTTGGCTGGGGTCCCGGTCGTCGCGTCTCCCGCCGGGGGGATTCCCGAAGTCGTCGAGGACGGCGTATCGGGACGGATCGTTCCCGCCGGCGACGGCGAAGCGCTGACGGCGGCGATTCGAGATCTGCGGACGGACGCGGGACGGCGCGCTGCCTTGGGCGCCGCGCTCCGAGACAGGGTTCGCGCTGGGTATACCTGGGATCGGATCGCTGAAAAAACGGCGGCGGCGATCGATCGGATCCGTTCTGAAGCGCTCCGCTGAGCCGCTTTTTGGTTTACGGCTGCGCCGGGGCGTTTGAATTATTGATGATATGCTCCCCGAGCGGAATCGCGTTCAGCCGTTCGATCGGGAGCCGGATCGTAAAGACCGTCTGGACGCCCGGTTCGCTTTCGACTGAGATTTCGCCCTGATGCGCGAGGATAATATCGCGGGTGATGGTCAGCCCGACGCCCATTCCCTGAATATAGCGTTTTTTGTTGGATCCGCGGTAAAACGGCTCGTAAATATTCGGAAGGTCTTCCGGCTGGATCCCGACGCCATGGTCAACGACCGATATTTCAATCACGCCGTTGGAGAGCGTGGCGCGGAGCATGGCCGATTGGCCGGCTGACGAGTATTTAATCGCGTTGTTGAGGAGGTTCCCCAGCGCCTGATGCATCCGGCGTTCGTCCATGTGGATCGCGGGCATGTCTTCGTCGATTTCATAGGTAAAATCGATATCTTTTGTTTTCATGAACTCGGCCCAGTACGTTACCAGTTCTGTCAGCCATTCGCTGGTGTTGACGCTGCGGATAATATACAGGACTGTCGGGTCGCCGCTCCCGCGGAGGAGCGACAGGTCGTTAACGAGAAGCTCGAGGCGGCGAATTTCGTTTTTCATTCCCCGAAGCAGGTCGTTCGCCAACCGTTCGTCCTTCATCGCGCCGTGCCGCAGCGCGTCAGTCGCGCTCGAAAGGCCGCCTAATGGCCGCCCGAGCTCATGGCCGAGGTAAGAAAGGAGCTTGCGGCGGCTCTGTTCCGATTCGTCTAACTGGCTGGAGAGCGTGTTAAACGCGTTGGAGAGGCGGCTGAGCTCGGGCGGGCCGGAGACCGGAAGCGGTTGGTTGCGGACGCCGGTCGACAGGTCGAAAATTGCGTCGGTCGTCTGCGACAGGCGCTGCTCGATCCCATGCGACGTGAAGAGCGCCAGGAAGACGGCTAAAATCGCTCCGGCGATCAGGATGATCATGATCCGGAGCTTCAATCCGCCGAGCATGTTGTCAAAGTACTGCGACGGGATTCGCAGCCGGATCATCCCCAGCGGAACTTTCGAATTGCTCATGACGGGGACGACGATCTGGATATCCGATCGGCTCAGCGGGCTGGTCGGGACGGAGCTGATCGGGTTCTCCGCTGCGCCGGGAATTGAAGACACCTCAGCCAGCGGAAAATTCAGCGGTTGATAATGGTATTCGTTATCGCTTCCGGCAAGAAAGCGGAAGTTCCTGTCGAAGAGAATGACGCCTGAGACGAGCTCAGAACGGATTTCGTTGATCATGCGCTCGGCGGCGGCGGGATTTTCCCAGACCGTCGGGTTTGAATCGGCGTAATCGCGAATCATCTGCGATTCATTGAAAATTAATTGCCGAAGGTCGTTGACGACGATCTGCATCTGCATCGCGTAATAGACGGAGGCCGCGACGAGCGGTACCGTCGCGAGAATCGGGAGCACGTGGCTCAGGATAATTCGATATTTCAGCCGGTTCAATCGGTACATAGCGGACTAATCCAGTTTTGAGTTGAACTTGTAGCCGACGCTGCGGATCGTCTGAATTCGGTCCGGATGGTCCGGGTCTTTTTCGATTTTGGACCTGAGCCAGCGGATATGCACGTATAATACCTGCGGCTCGCCGGTATATTCTGCTCCCCAGACGCGTTTCAGGAGCGTGTCGGTACTGAGGACCTGATCTGCGTTGAGCGCGAACGCGGTCAGCAGGTCGAATTCCTTGGGCGTCAGTTCGAGCAGGACGCCTTTGAGCGTTGCGGTATGCTGCGTGAAGTCGATTTCGAGGTCGCCGACGGATAACGACCCTTCCATCGGTTCGTTCCCGGGTTTTTCGTGCCGGCGGAGGACCGCCTTGATCCGCGCGAGGAGGACTTCGAAGTCGAACGGCTTCGTGATATAGTCGTCGGCGCCGGCGTTCAGGCCCGTGATCTGGTCGCTTCCGGAACGTCGCGCGGTCAGGAAGATGACCGGGATGTTCTGGTGCTTTTGGATTTCGCCAATCGCGTCCATCCCGTCCATTCCGGGGAGCCCGATATCGAGGAGGATGATATCCGGTTTGTCGATCTGGATCATGGCGATCGCGTCTTCGGCGCTTTCCGCCGTGTTGGTGATCATGCCGCTCTGTTCCAGGTTGAACGCCAGCGACCGGCGCAGCAGGACGTCGTCATCGACGATGAGAATTTTATATGACATAGCAGTTCCTCTTTTCTCCGCCGCGGCTTTCCCCCGGCGGGTCTCTGATCAGTTTATGAAATTAATCATAATCGTAAAGTGAGGATTCTGCGGTCGGAATCTGGTAAAGTTTGCCTTAATTCAACTTATTCCCGTCATGGATCGCGGCGCTGATACCCGTCGGGGATGGCGTTTCAGTTTTTATTCCTGCCCGCGCTGGTTCAGATTATTGAATCAAAGTAAAATTCAGTCATGGCTGAGGTTCATCGCATTCTTTTATTCGGGTCGCAGATTACGACCGGCGGGGCGCAGCGCGTCCTGCTGGATCAGGCGGACTGGTTCCAGTCGCGCGGCTTCGCCGTTTCGGCGGTTTTTTATTATGACAAGGACGGGCTTTTACCGGACTGGCGGCGGAGGTATCCGTTCCCGATTACGGTTTTATCCGTTTATCGGAAAGGGGAGGGGATCAGGAATTCAGCGGCGCTTCCGGCGGCGATCGGCCGTTTCCGCCGTCTTCTTCGTGAATTTCATCCGGACGTTCTCGAAACGTTTACGCATGACGCGAATATTCTTGGCATGGTCGGCGCGGCGGGCCTCGGGGTCCCCGTTCGCGTCGCGGCGCATCACGGCCAATTCGCCCGGCTCGGAAGGGGGAAGAAAACGCTTCATCGCCTGATCGTCAACGGACCGCTGACTTCGGTTTGCGTCTGCGTATCGGAACGGGCGCGGAACCAGGCGATATCCGAGGGGATCCGCGCGGATAAGCTCGTCGTTATCGAAAACGGCGTTCGCCCGATCCGCCCGGACGCGGCGGCGCGGGCTTCGCTTCGGAGCGCGCTGGGCGTTCGCGGAAAGCTGATCCTGACGGTTGGCCGGCTCGTCCCGGAAAAGGCGCAGGAGCTCCTGATCGACGCGATGGCCGCGCCGCCGCTTTCAGGGCTGAACGAGGACCTGACTCTGGCGATCGCGGGGGAGGGGCCGCGGCGCGCGTTCCTGACAGAGCGGATTCGCGAACGGGACGTTTCGGACCGGTGCGCGCTGCTGGGGAACCGGGACGATGTCCCGGCGCTCCTGAACGCGGCGGATTTGTTCGTTCTGTGCTCCCGGACGGAGGGTATGCCGATCGCGATGATGGAAGCGATGTCGCTGGGGCTCCCGGTCATCGGGACGGATCTGGAAGGAATCCGCGCGCTGATCGGGGAGGACGCCGGGCGGATCGTCCCGGTTGACGACGCGGACGGGCTCGCGGAAGCGATTCGACGGACGGTTTCGGACGCGGACGAGGCAATGAAGATGGGCGTGCGCGCGGCGGAACGGATCCGCGGCGCGTTTACGCTTGAAACGTCGCTGACGCGTTATCTCGGGCTTTTTCGGGAGCTGCGTTCCGGGAAAGAGGATGGATAAAAAAACGCCGGACGCGCGCGGCGGTTTTTTCGCCGTGAGACGGTCCCTTTTTTCAGCGTTTTTTATCAGAAGCTCATGAAATCAGGGCTTTACGATCCCGATCGCGTCTCGGACTTCGGCGATCGTAGCGTCGGCGATCGCGCCGGCGCGGCGCGCGCCGTCTCGAAGCGATTCCCAGACACGATCGGAGTTTTTCGCCAGCTCAGCGCGCCGTTCCCGAAGCGGCGCTAACGATGCGTTCAGGTTGGCGGCTAATTTTTTCTTGCAGTCGACGCAGCCGATCCCGGCGACGCGGCATTCGCGGTCGATTTCCGCGCAGAGCTCCGGCGGAGAGAAGACTTTATGAAACGCGAACACGTTGCAGATATCCGGATTCCCCGGATCGCTGCGCCGGACGCGGTTCGTATCGGTGACCATCGAGCGGACGCGCTTTTCAGTCGTCTTTTCGTCAGCGGCGATCTCGATGTCGTTGTCGAGGCTCTTGCTCATCTTGTTAACGCCGTCGGTCCCGATAATTTTCGGCGTAGCCGTGGCTTTCATTTGCGGTTCGATCAGGACGTTTGTCCGGTACCGGTAGTTGAACGAGCGGACGATTTCGCGCGCAAATTCGAGATGCGGCGCCTGATCGATTCCTACCGGTACGAAATCGGTTTTGAAGAGAAGGATATCCGCGCTCATGAGGACCGGGTACCCGAGCAGTCCGTAATTGACGTTCTGCGGATGCATCCGGACTTTCTCCTTGAACGTCGGAAGATCGGTCAGCTTCCCGACCGCGACGACCATCGATAAATACGTATGCAGCTCCATGACCTGAGGAACGTGCGACTGGATAAAGACGATCGACTTTTCCGGATCGATTCCGGCGGCGAACCAGTCCAGCGCCATTTCGAGGCAGTTCTCTTTCAAGCCCTGTGTCGTTTCGATCGTCGTTAACGCGTGAACGTCGGCGATCGCGTAGATGGACTGGAAATCGTTTTGCAGCGCGACATAATTCTGGATCGCGCCGAGATAGTTGCCGATGTGCTGCCGTCCTGTCGGGCGCGCGGCGGAGTATACACGAGCCGGTCGTTGGGTTTCCATAAAGCGGTTTTCTTCTTTCCTGACCAATTCTTCTTTCGATTTGAATCGAATCCCATCGAGTAAAATTGTATTATAGTATCGTCGCGGTATGGAAATATGAAAAGAACGCGTAATCCATTATCCAAACGTTTATTTGACCTGATCGCTGTGGGGGTTGGGATGATTTTCGCGCTGCCGGTTATGGGCGTGGTGGCGCTTCTGGTCCGGCTGAAGCTGGGGCGTCCCGTCCTCTTCCGGCAGCAGCGTCCCGGGCTGAACGGCGAGATTTTTACGCTGTGTAAGTTCCGGACGATGCGCGACGCGGTCGATCGGGAGGGAAAGGCGCTTCCCGACGCGGAGCGGCTGACGCCGTTTGGAAGAAAGCTGCGTTCGACGAGCCTGGACGAGCTGCCGGAACTGTTTTCGGTCCTGAGCGGGGAGATGAGCCTGGTTGGGCCGCGGCCGCTCCTGGTCCGTTACCTCGGCCAGTACAGCCCTGAACAGATGCGCCGGCACGAGATGCGTCCCGGGATAACCGGCTGGGCGCAGGTGAACGGGCGCAACGCGCTGAGCTGGGAGGAAAAATTTGCGCTCGACGTCTGGTACGTGGACCACTGGTCGTTCTGGCTGGATCTCCGGATCCTGTGGCGGACGGTCTGGAATGTCGTTCGGCGCGAAGGGATCAGCGGCGGCGGGGAAGCGACGATGCGCGAGTTTATGGGGTCCGGCGATTGCTGAACGGTCCGCACGGGACCTTCGCAGCGTTTTTCTCTTTCCCCTATCTTTCGCGGGTTATTTCGATTAGAATGGTTCGTGATTGAGACCGTATTTATGAAAATCGATTTATCCGCAGCAGCGATTCAAGCGTTCACCCGACCGCGGGCGCGCCTGTCCTACTGGGACGAGGCGCACGTTTTCCCGCGCTATGACGGCTGGAGCGTCGCTAATCTGGCGGCGTCGGTCGCGGTCTGGCTCGGCGTACAGCCCGGCCCGGAGCAGCTTCCGCCGCTTCAGGAAGCGAGCGTCTTTGGGTCGGAATTTGATCATGTGGTAATCGTCCTGATCGACGGGGTCGGCGATGCGCAGCTGCGTTGGCTTCGCACGGTCATTCCGGATAACCCGTACTTCCGTCGGATCGAGGACGAGGGCGTCGAAACCCGGTTGACGAGTATCGTGCCTTCGTCGACGGCGGCGGCGACGACGTCGATCTGGACGGGCGTTCCCGCCGGGCGGCATGGGCTGATCGGATATGATACGTTCCTGAAGCAGTATGGGCTGGTCGTTAATTTTCTGACTTATTCGCCGGTTTCGCTGATGTCGAAATCCGGACTGATCGAGTTGACGGGAAAGCCGGCTGAGGAGATGATTGACGCGGAGACGATGGGCGAGGTCCTGACGCGGCAGGGAATCGCGTCGCGCTCTTACCTTCCGATCGCGATTTCCAGCAGCTGTCTGACGCGGGCGCAGATGCGCGGTTCCAGGGTTGTTCCCTATCGTGGGTTCGCGGATCTCTTCGCTTCCGTTTATGAGACGATGAGCGCGGAGGCGGAGCGGCGCAGTCTGGATTTTATTTATTATAACGATATCGACACCTATAATCACCTATACGGCATGACCAACGAACGCGTCCGGCAGGGCGTCGACGAATTCCTGGCCGATCTGGATCGCCTGATCGCGCGGCTCCGCGCTGGGAAAATCGGTCGGACGCTGGTTCTGCTGACCGCGGATCATGGACATATCCCGACGACGCCGGATCCGTCGCGCGACATGAAAAATCAGCCGGACCTGATCGATACGCTGACGCTTCGTCCGACGGGCGAGAACCGGCTGACCTATTTTTATCCGAGAGCGGGGAAGGTTGAGACGTTTCTCCGCGAGATCGCAGGAAAATATCCCGGCGAGTTCTCGCTCGTTCCTTCGGAAACGTTCCTGGCCGACGGCTTTTTCGGCCCGCCCCCGTATCATCCGGACGTTCGCAATCGGATCGGCGAGTATATCGCGATTGCGCATGGGAATTCGTTTTTATGGTGGAACCCTCGTCCCGACCGGCTCCATTCGCGTCACGGCGGATTAAGCGCGGAGGAGATGATCGTACCGTTAATCGGCTGCCGGGTGTAACGGCTCGCCTGTGCCGCCGCGTATGGAGGAAAGCGCATGAACCAACCCTTTCATATTACCGTGATCGGTCAGGGATACGTCGGACTGCCGCTGTCGCTGAGTTTTGCAATGAACGGCGCGGCGGTGATCGGCGTTGACGCGAATGAGAAAATTGCCGCGGACTTGAAACGCGGACGGACGGCGCAAACGGAAGCGTTCAACGGTCGGACGATTCGCGAAATCCTTCGGGAAGAGAGCGAGCGCGGAACGTACCGGGTAACGACGGACGGAGCCTCCGCGGTTCGCGAATCGAACGTGATCGTCCTGACGGTCGGACTTCCGGTCGATTCCTCCGGCGCGCCGGATTACAGCGCTTTTGAAAGCGCCTGCGCCGTGATCGGCGGGAATCTTCGCCGCGGCTCGCTGGTCCTGATTCGAAGCACGGTCGTTCCCGGAACGACGGAAGCTTATTGCAGGCCGATTTTCGAACGGCTTTCGGGACTGCGCGCCGGAGAAGGATTTTATCTGGCCTACGTTCCCGAACGGATCGCCGAGGGGAAGGCGTTCGAGGAATTCCGGACGATGCCGACGCTGATCGGCGCGGCGGACGAAGCGTCCCGACGTTTCGCCGAGGCGGTTATCCGCGTCAACAGTACGGCGGAAATCATCCATTCCCCGTCCATTATCGCAGTCGAGACGGCGAAGGTGCTGGAAAATCTTCAGCGCGACGCGAATATCGCGATCGTCCAGGAATTCGCGCGTTTCGCAGAAACGGCGGGGATCGATACCTTCGAGGTTATCCGCCTCGCGAATTCGCATCCGCGCGTTCAGCTGCTCTCCCCGGGACCGGGCGTCGGCGGTTACTGTATTCCGAACGCATTCTATTACCTGAACGCGAAAGCCCGGGTGCTGGGCCTGGAACTGCCGCTGCTGTCGTTAGCGAGGCAACAGAATCAATCCATGCCGGAGGTGATCGTTGACAAGACGGCGGCGCTCCTGAGCGCGGTCGGAAAATCGCTGGAAGGCGCGCGCGTCGCCGTGATTGGGCTGGCGATGAAGGACCAGTCGCCCGACGACCGGCTCAGCCCTGCGGTTGCGATCTGCGAAGCTGCGATCCGGCGCGGCGCGGAGGTCTCGGCTTACGATCCGAACGTCGCGTCGGCGTATCCGTTCAAGGCCGGAACGCTGAAAGAAGCCTGCGCCGGGGCGGACGCGCTGCTCGTCCTGAATACGATCGCGCCGGAGTTCGATCCGTTATCCGAAGCGGACGCGCTTCGGGAGAACGTCGTCGTTCTCGATACGCGCGCCAACGTAGACGCGGCGAGGCTTCCGAAATCGGCGCTGTACTGGAAGATCTGAGCGGACGGCGCGGCATGACGCAGCAGCAGGGCGCCGAAGCGATTTTACATGACGCGTTTTCTTCGGAACCGGCGGGGAACCGGCCGGAACGGAGCCGCGAGGTCAGGGTCCGGAAGGATTTTTCTGAGGCGGATCAGGCGCTTCATCTGGCGGTATCGTTGGGGACGATGCTGCTCGTTAACGGCGCGGAGATTAATCGGGTTGAGGATTCGATGCGCCGCGTTTTAGCCGCCTATGGTGCGATCGAACCGGAGGTCTTCACGATCTCCTCCTGTATTATCGTTTCAGTTTTGCAGGAG
The DNA here is from genome assembly GCA_001717545.1 of Anaerolineaceae bacterium oral taxon 439. Classification (NCBI taxonomy): domain Bacteria; kingdom Bacillati; phylum Chloroflexota; class Anaerolineae; order Anaerolineales; family Anaerolineaceae; species Anaerolineaceae bacterium oral taxon 439. The sequence continues at coordinate 468,948 of CP017039.1, forward strand.
GGAGGGCAGGCGACGACGCGGCTCAAACGGATTACGTCACGTTCGACCGACATGGAGAAGTTCGCGCGGCTGAACGCGCTCAGCCGCCGGCTCGTTCGCGAGAAACCTCCCTACGAGGAGGCGATCGCCGCGCTGAACGAAATCCTGAAAACGCCGGCGTACCCGCCGTTTGTCAGCGTCTTCGGCTTTTTTATCGCCGCCGGAATGTTCACGATGCTGTTCGGCGGCGCGTGGCGGGACGGTCTTTTTTCCGGTTTCTGCGCGCTGACCGCATGGTTCGTCGTTTTTGTCGCGATGCGGCTGCAGCTGCATCCGTTCTTACGCAATATTGTTGTATCCGGACTGTCGGCTTTTTTAGCCGGCGCGTTTCATCACGTTTTCCCGGACGCGAAGATGGACCTGATTATTATCGGAACGTTCATGCTTCAGGTACCGGGCGTCCTGATGACGAATGGGGTCCGCGATATCTTATCGGGCGATTATATCGCCGGGTTCTTGTCGCTGATGGAAGCCGGAATGGTCGCGATCGCGATGGCGATCGGAGCAGCGTTTGGCCTGTCGCTGGTTGGGTACCTGTAGACCGGCGTTGGAGCGAAAGGAATAAAGGACGGGCGGTATGACGGGAATCTGGGAAGGAATGCTGTACGCGTACGCCGCCTGCTTTTCGTTTGCTCTGCTGTATAACCTGCGCGGGCGGCGGCTTTTTCTGACGACGCTTGGGAGCGCGTTCAGCTGGGGGCTGTACCTGCTCCTTGAAGATCGGATTCATCCGCTGATCCTGACGTTCCTTTGCATGACGGTCGTCGCGACCTACGCGGAAATTATGGCGGTCGTCGATAAATGCCCGATGACGGTGTACCTGATCGTCGGTTTTTTGCCGTTCGTTCCCGGAGCCGGACTGTATTACACGATGAAATATCTGGTCGACGGGGATATTCCGGCGTTCTTTTCCAAAGGGCTGCACACGCTGGGAACGGCGCTGGCGATGGGGGTTGCCGTTGCCGTCGTGCTGTACGGGTTTAACACGATCCAGCGGATCAAACGCTTCGCTGCGGACCTGAAAGAAAGATCCGGCCTGCGGAAAGCCGAAAAAAGCGGCGCGGTTAAGTCAGGAAAATCCGGATCAGCGCGATAATCGTCAAATGCGCCGGGTAGAAAATATAAAAGAACCATTTCGGAAAATGTCCGCGCTTTCCAGCTTCGCCGTTGTAGAAAAGGAGCAGGAAAAACGGGATCAGGTACCCGAGCGAATCGTATTCTCCGTAAATGAAAGCCTCAACGTCGAAAAAGCCCAGATAAAAGAGGCTCCAGAACGGATCCAGGAAATAGTCGGCTATGTTGAAGCTGAAGACGGCAAAGATCAGGTACCCGGCGAGCTGATTCTTTCGGTTCCCGTAAAAGAAATCCAGTATCAGCATCATCGGAACGCAGAAGCTTCCGCCGTCCATGGGCACCGTCAGGATCATCAGCGCCAGAATTACGGCGATTTTCAGCCAGAGGCTGCGGATCGTCCGCGCGGCGTGAACCGCGACGACGCCGAAGAAGATCGTGAAAATAACGTTCAGCCGCAGCGCCCTGAACGTATCGCTGAACCCGTACATGAAGGGCAGGTAGCTGATCAGCGCGAAAACGAAAAGCCGGGTCAGGTATTTTTTCAGGTCCCTTGTATGATGGTACCCTTCGACCGCGGCGAAAAACATGATCGGCGCGGTGGTCCGGCCGATTCCGTCCAGAACCCTGTATAGCGTCGTCGAATCGTCGAGAAACGCGACTGCGGCGTGATCGATGACCATGGCGGCGATCGCGATGTATTTCAGCGCGTTGAGCGAAAGCCCCTTTTTCTGCGTTTCCTGGATCAGGATTGTTTCGCTGTTCATGTCCGGTTCTGCACTCCCTGCTTCCGCCTGTGTCGGCGAATGAGGATTATACCCGTTCTTATCGGAGGACCGGCGCCGGACGCGCAGCGGCGGCGTTAATGTATTTCTAACGCATGTTCAGGATAAAGTTTGACGCGGCTTTGGTAGAATAAATTCGGAATGAAAAGATTAAACGGGCGGCTTTCGCCTGTTTGTCCGGACAGGGCCGCATGGCCGGCTGCCCGGAACGGTACCTGGACCCGATCCGCCGCGGCGCGAAAGGGACTTCATTATGAGAGAAAGACGTTAGCATGAGCGGAATTCATCAATTCACTGAACGGGCGCAGCGCGTTTTAAGTTACGCGACCCGCGAGGCGGCGAACGCGAAGGCGCCGATGATCGGCACGGAGCATTTGCTGGCCGGGCTGCTGCTCGTTGAGGATTCGACGGCGGGAACAGTTCTCGCCGACCTGAATATCACGATCGACGCGGTGCGCGAATGGTTCCCGAAGGTTCGGGAGCTGGACGCGATGCATCGCATGGAAGAATTTGCAGGAGAGGACGGAAAGCTTTCGCTCGCGGTTCAGAACGTACTGCGTCGGGCGATTATGCTTTGCGGAAGCGCGAACGAAAAACAGGTTTCGACCGAATTCCTCCTGAAAGCGCTTCTCCAGAGTCCGGAATCGCACGCGATCCGGATCTGCGAACGGCTGGGGGTCCGCGCGAATCAGATTCGCCTCCATCTTGACCGTATTTTACGCGAGGGCGAACGGCCGAAACGAGCGGCCGCGCCGGTCGAAACGGCCGCGTCGGTTCATCCCGCCCGTCCACAGGGCCGGGCGAGTGAACGGAAAAAGGGCGATTCGCCGCTGATCGACCAGCTGTCCGTCGATCTGACCGCGAAGGCGGCGGCGGGAAAACTCGACCCGGTCGTCGGCCGAAAGACCGAGATCGAGCGCCTGATTCAGATTTTAGCGCGGCGGACGAAGAATAATCCGGCGCTGATCGGCGAACCGGGCGTCGGAAAGACGGCGATTGTCGAAGGCCTTGCGCAGGCAATTATCCAGGGCCTCGTCCCAGCGCAGCTGCTGAATAAGCGCGTTCTCCAGCTTGACGTTGGATCGATGGTCGCGGGAACGATGTACCGCGGGCAGTTTGAAGAACGGATGAAGCGCGTGATCGAGGAGCTGAAGACGACGGAAGCGATCCTGTTTATCGACGAAGTGCATATGCTCGTCGGGGCGGGCTCGTCGGGTTCCGCGGTCGACGCGGCGAATATCCTGAAACCCGCGCTTTCGCGCGGCGAGATTCAGATTATCGGGGCGACGACAACGAACGAATATCGAAAGAATATTGAAAATGACGCGGCGCTCGAACGGCGTTTCCAGCCGATTCAGGTTTCCGAACCGACGCCGGAAGAAGCGGTTGAAATTCTGAAAGGGCTGCGGACCCGTTACGAGGATCATCACCAGCTCCTGATCAGCGACGCGGCGGTTGAGGCGGCTGTGAAGCTGTCGGTTCGCTACGTTTCGGATCGGTTCCTTCCGGATAAGGCGATCGACCTGATCGACGAAGCCGCTTCGCGCGTTCGTTTATATAAGAATCCGGCGGCGGCGCGTTCGAATGATCTGATTTCGATGCTCCGCGATACGCGGAAACAGATTCACCTTGTCAGCGAAAAAGGCGGAAGCGAGAATTTGACTTCTCTTCGTGAAACCGAACGTCAGCTTGAAGCGGATATCGTCGAGCTGAACCGGACCTGGGACCGGGCGGAAGCGCCGGAGCTCAGCGCCGAAGATATCGCTGAGGTGATTTCAATGTGGACCGGGATTCCGCTGACGCAGCTCGCCGAAAGCGAATCCGACCGGCTGCTGCAGATGGACAGCGAGCTGAAAAAGATGATCATCGGTCAGGACGAGGCGATTAACGCGATTTCCTCCGCGGTTCGCCGTTCGCGTTCCGGGCTGAAGGATCCGAACCGGCCGATCGGCTCGTTCATGTTCTTAGGCCCGACGGGAGTTGGGAAGACCGAGCTGACGAAGGCGCTGGCGAAGTACATGTTTGGGAGCGAGGAAGCGCTGATTCAGATCGACATGTCGGAGTTCATGGAGCGGCACGCGACTTCGCGGCTGACCGGGGCGCCTCCGGGATACGTCGGGTTTGACGACGCCGGTCAGCTCACCGAGGCGGTCCGCCGCCGTCCCTATTCGATCGTCGTTTTCGACGAGCTCGACAAGGCGCATCCGGAGGTTCAGAATATCCTGCTCCAGATCATGGAAGAAGGGCGCCTTACCGACGCGCATGGGAAGAAGGTTGATTTCCGCAACACGATCATTGTCATGACGTCGAACGTCGGCGCGGAGCTTATCCGGCGGCAAACGTCGTTCGGGTTTACGCTGGATTCGGACGCGGCGGACGGGGAAACGGGGAATTATGAGGAGATGCGGCGGAAGCTTCTGGACCAGCTGAAAAAAGCGTTCCGTCCCGAATTTATCAACCGCCTCGATAACGTTATCGTCTTCCGAACGCTTTCGATGGAAGACATGCGCCGGATTACCGAGATGGAGATCGAGAAGCTGAACCTGCGGCTCGCGGATCAGGGGCTGCGCCTGATCGTCAGTCCGGAAGTTGTTGAAAAGCTGACGCGCGAGGGGTATGATCCGGAGATGGGCGCGCGTCCGATCCGCCGCGTTATCCAGCGAGAGGTTGAGGACAAGCTGGCGGACGCGCTGCTGGCGAACGGTTATCCGGCGGGAACCGAGCTGTATTTTACGTTGGACGACGCGGAAAACCTGGTTATCCTTCCCGGTCTTCCTGAACCGGTTCTCTGAGAAAAGCTGGAAGGCGCGCTTCAGAATTGTTTGAAGCGCGCCTTCGGTAACGGGAAGATTTCCTTCCTGGCCCCCTTCCTTTTTCTGAAAAGGGCGAAAAGCCTTTACAACTGCCTGAATCCCTACTAAAATTGAAGAGCTGTTAAAAATTTTATAGTTAATGAACGTGCGGCAGCAGATCACCGAGAAAAAAAGGAAAAAAGCATGAAAGAATATGAATCCAAAGATATTCGCAACGTCGCGCTCATCTCGCACAGCAGTTCGGGAAAGACGATTTTAACGGAAGCGATGCTGAAATTTACCGGCGCGATTTCGCGTCTTGGCCGGGTCGAGGACGGAACGACGGTATCCGACTTTGACGACGAAGAAAAACGCCGGACGATCTCGCTTTACACTTCCGTTATTCCGGTGGAATTTGACCAGAAAAAGATCAATTTCTTAGATACTCCCGGCTATACGGATTTCGTCGGCGAGATGATTTCCGCGCTGAAGGTTTCGGACGCTGCGGTTATCCTTCTCGACGCTGTCTCCGGGACCGAAGTCGGGACCGAGATCGCCTGGAAAAAGGCGAATGAATTCGGACTTCCGCGGATGCTCCTTGTTTCGAAGATGAACCGTGAAAACGCCGATTTCGATAAAGCGATTCAATCTTTCCGCGCTTTTGCGAAAGACGCGCATCTGGTCAAGATGCAGATCCCCTGGGGGGAGCAGGCGAATATCCAGGGCGTCATCGATATTTTATCGATGAAGGCCTATGGAAAGGATAATAAACCGGTCGATATTCCGGAAGCGTACCGCGCTGAGGCGGAGACGCTGCGCGCCGAATTGATGGAAGCGGCGGCGGAAGGCGAAGACGCGTTAATGGAAAAATTTTTTGAAACGATGGAACTCAGCGACGACGAGATCCGCCGCGGTTTCGCGAGCGGGGTCAAGTCCGGCGCGCTGGTTCCGATTTTATGTTCGGCGGCGAACGAAGGCGTCGGCATCCTTCCGCTCCTCGACGCGATTCAGAACCTTTTCCCGACTCCGCTCGAAGCGAAGCCGGTTCTGGCGCTGAATAAGGACGATCAGGAGATCTCCGTCGCGATTGGAGAAAAAGGTCCGCTTGTCGCTTATGTCTGGAAAACGACCGCCGACCCCTTCGTCGGGAAGCAGACGTTCCTTCGGGTGATCAACGGCAAGATGACGTCCGACGCCCGCGTCTGGAACTCGACGCGCTCGTTTGAAGAGCGTTACGGGAATTTGATGATTCCCTGCGGGAAAGAGATGGCCAATGTTAAGACCGTCTCGGCGGGGGATATCTGCGCTGTGGCGAAACTGACGGAAACGGTTACCGGGGATACGTTCTCGGATAAGGCGAATCCGCTCCGGATCCTTCCGCCGGCGTTCCCGAAGGCGCTTTTCCGCGTCAGCGTCCATCCGAAGACGCAGGCGGACTCGACCAAGATCAGCGCGACACTGACGCGCCTCTGCGAAGAGGATATGACGCTGCACTGGGCGAACGATCCGGATACGAAGGAAACGATCATGAGCGGCCTGGGCGATCAGCATATCGACGTCGTGATCCGCCGCGCCGAAGCGAAGTTCCAGGTTAACCTGCTGATCCGGGAGCCGAAAGTTTCCTACAAAGAAACGATCACCCGCGAAGGGCAGGCGATGTACCGGCATAAGAAGCAGTCCGGCGGTTCGGGACAGTTCGGCGAGGTTCACCTGCGCATTAAGCCGAACCATGAAAGCGAATTCGAGCTCACGAACGATATTTTCGGCGGCGCGATTTCCGCGTCGTATATCCCGGCGATCGAGAAGGGGATCCGAAACGTCATGAAGGAAGGCGTTTTAGCCGGCTTCCCGATTCATAGTATTTCCGTTTCGGTTTACGACGGCAAGGAACATCCGGTCGACTCGAAGCCGATTGCCTTCGAAACGGCAGGGCGCGAAGCGTTCAAGCTGGCGTTCGCCGAAGCCGGCCCGGTTCTCGAAGAGCCGATCTGCATGGCGAAGATCGTCGTTCCCGAGGACAACATGGGCGATATTATCGGCGACCTGAATACGCGCCGCGCCCGGATCATGGGAATGGACACGGATCACGGCGAATCGACGGTGACCGCGATGGTCCCGCTGGCGGAGATGATCCGGTACACGACGCAGCTGCGCTCGATGACCGGCGGTCGGGGAACGTTCGATCTCGAGATTCAGAACTACGAAGTCGTCCCGCCGCATATTACTCAGGAAGTTATCGCCGCGCGCGCGAAAGACAAGAAGGAAGAATAGTTTTCTTTCCTGCGGAAGACGATTGAACGAACGGGGCGGCTGATTTGGGCCGCCCCGCAAAATATCGCTGAAAGCCAGGCGCGGAAAATCTCCGGGAGACATCCTTTCTCTGATACGCGCCGGGTTCTTTTTTATTAATCCGATTAATAAACTTCCGGAACGAACGTCTGGTCCGTCATCGGCGGGCGGACGTACCCGGTATCTTTCTGGCGTGGGGGCAGGACGAGTTTTTCCGGCGTCAGGTCTTTATACGGGATCATGCTCAAAAGATGATGAATACAGTTCAGGCGCGCTTTCTTTTTATTATCCGCTAAGACGACGTACCAGGGCGAATTTTTCGTGTCGGTAAACTTGAACATTTCGTCTTTCGCGCGCGAATAATCGACCCAGCGCGAGCGCGCTTCAAGGTCCATCGGCGATAATTTCCAGCGGCGGGTCGGATCGTTGATCCGGTCCTGGAAACGGCGTTCCTGTTCGTTATCGGAAACGGAAAACCAGTACTTGATCAGGATGATTCCCGAGCGGATCAGCATATTTTCAAATTCCGGGGTCGAGCGGTAAAACTCGGTGACCTGTTCGTCGGTGCAGTAGCCCATGACGCGTTCGACGCCGGCGCGGTTATACCACGACCGATCCATCAGGACCATCTCGCCGGCGGAGGGCAGGTGCGCGACGTAGCGCTGATAGTACCATTGGGTCTTCTCTTTTTCGGTTGGGACCGGAAGCGCGACGACGCGAACGACGCGCGGGTTGAGCGTTTCGGTAATGCGCTTGATGACGCCGCCTTTCCCTGCGGCGTCTCGCCCTTCGAAGATGACGATCACGCGCAGACCCTTCTCCTTGATCCATCCCTGGAGCTTGACGAGTTCGATTTGCAGCTTGGCGAGTTCTTTTTCATATTCGCTGTTGGACAGCGGCGGGAGTTTATACGGCGAGCCTTCGTCGGCTTCATAATGCTTCTTCTGTTTCTTTTCCTCTTTGCTTTCTTTTCCCATGATTTGCCTGCTTTCTCCTTGTGATGACTGAGGACGCTGTCGGCGGAAAGCCGACGATCTTTGACAGCGTTAATCATACATTCATCCATCGCTCCGGTCAATGACAAAACGGGGGTAATTTCGAATTCATCCCTCTTTCAATCGCGATACGACGCTTCACGCGCTTCGACGTTCGCAGGGATTGGCCCGGGGGCCGGCGCGGCGTATCCCTTCGCCCTTCCCCATGCGTTCGGGATCAGGGCCGATTTGCTCTGCCGCTCCTTTTAATAATACAGTAAAATAAACTTACAATGGAACGCAGTGGGACGGCAGCTTTTCGTGAAGAGGACGAATTCATCGTCGATCTGTTGACGGTTCTGAACGAGCTGTCGATTGATTCGCTGCTGAACGGCGTATCGGTGAAATGCTGCAATATGATTAACGCGACGTATTGTATCGCCGGGCTGACGAACGACGTAGGGGGATTCGAACGCGTCGCGGTTTACGGCTTTACCGCGAACGAGCTGGCGCGGATCAAGCTCACCCCGAATCATCCGGTCGTGATCCGCGATCTGGCGTCGGATACGCCGCTGAACCTGACGTCGAAAAAAGAAATCGCAGCGCTGACCGCGTTCTTCCCCGAAAAGTTCCCGCGGATTTATTCGCTGCTGTACTTACCGCTGACGGTTGACGGGACGAAGCGCGGCGCGATGATCCTGATGAATAAAATTGGCGGCGGGGGTTTCAGCGATTCCGATATGCGCCTGATGCGCCTGGCGGAACGGATCGTCGTGACCGGGATGCGAAGCGTTACTTCGTATGAAAAAGTCGCGGCGCGCGAAGAAGAAATGACGCATCGATACGATAATTTAGCGCTCCTGAACGAATTATCCAAGATTTCAACCTCGCGGCGCGACGATCTTGAAAGCCTCGTCGATACGACGATGGATACGATTATGACGACGCTCGATATCGACGTCGGAGAATATTTTTATCAGGACGCGAAGAACGGGAATTACAGGCTGCTGTATAAACGGGGTCATAAGCTCTCTCGCAGTATTCTCGGGTTCACGGAGGTGACGCCCGGACAGGGGCTCGTCGGCGAAGCGATCGCGAAAAAGACGCCGTACGTTTTGAAAGCGGACGAACTTGACGTTGTAAACGGGAGTAAAGCGACGCAGGTCCGGTTGAATTATGTTATTATTCTGCCGCTGTTGACGCCGGATACGGTGATCGGCGCGATCTGTCTGGGGACGCGGCTGCTGACCGATCCGCCGACGATGGACGAGCGGTTCCTGACTTCGGTTGGAAGCTATTTTTCTCTCCTGATCCAGGAATTCCTCCTGCTTCGCGAGCGGAACCAGACGGCGATCCTCGAGGAGCGGAACCGGATCGGAATGGATTTGCATGACGGCGTAATCCAATCGATCTTTGGCGTCGGCTTATCGCTTGAGCATGTCCGGATCACGGTCAAAGACGATCCGGAGGCGGCGAGCGAACGGATTCAGGACGCGATCCAGGCGCTGAACGCGACGATTCGCGATATCCGTTCTTATATCATGAACCTGAAACCGGCGCGGTTGACGAACGAGAACCTGATTCAGAGCATGCGCAGGTTGGCCAACGATTTTTATTCGAATACGTTCGTCCCAGCGGAATTCAGATCGGAGATTGAGGATATCGACCGCCTGTCGCCGGAGCATGTCAACGTGTTTTATATGATCTGCAAGGAGACGCTGGCGAATATCGCGAAACATGCGCACGCGCAGAGCGTCGCCGTCCGGTTTTACGAGAATGAGCATGATTATGTCCTGACGATTAAGGACGACGGCGTTGGGTTTGACGACAGGGCGGGACGAAAGCCGACGTCGAACGGAATTACGAACATGACGCAGCGGGCGAAAAGCCTGAACGGGATGCTCCTGGTTCAGTCGCAGCCGAATCAGGGAACGACGCTTTCGGCGCGGATCCCGAAATGAGCCTTGTCCGGGCGCGGGATTTTCGAGAGGGGCCTTTTTTGCCTCAGGACTGGAAGGAATGATTTTGAACCGAAACCAAGTAAAGACAACATATTCCGATAAAGCGGCGCTGCGCGGCGAGCCGTCTTACGTCTGGCGCGCCGGTCAGGAGCGTCGGATGCGCCTGATTCTTGAAGCGGCGCAGGGGCGGGAACAGGGCGTTATTCTGGAGGATGGCTGCGGCGTTGGGATGTACCTGACGCGGCTGGCGCGGACGGCGAAACTCGCGGTCGGGTTGGAGGTCGAGCGTGAGCGGGCGATCGAGGCGCTGGGGTTGATCCGGGGGACTTCCGGCGCGGTTATCAACAGCGTCGGGGAAGAGCTCCCGTTCCCTTCCGACAGCTTCGACCTGATCCTCAGCCACGAAGTCATCGAGCATGTCGTCGACGACCGGCGCTGTATCGCTGAAATCGTGCGGACGCTGAAACCGGGGGGGCGGCTCGTTTTATTCTGCCCCAATCGCGGGTACCCGTTCGAGACGCATGGGATTTACCGCCGCGGGACTTATGAGTTCGGGAACAAGCTGTTTGTGAATTACCTTCCGCGTCCGCTGCGCGACCGGCTGTGTCCGCATGTTAACGTTTATACGGATGGCGACCTGAGGAAGCTTTTCGCGGGGCTCCCGGTCCGTTTCGTCCGGCGGACGGTTCTTTTCGGCGCGTATGATAACCTGATCGCCCGTTTCGGCCCGTTCGCGAAGGCGCTGCGCGCCGCGCTTCAGGCGCTGGAGAAAACGCCGCTGCGCTTCTTCGGCCTGTCGCATTTCTGGGTCGTTGAAAAGATTCAGGACTGACGCTATGTATGTAAGACTGTATCATGGCAGCAACGCAGAAGTACGCGTCCCGGAAATTCTGGTCTCGAATCGGTCGCTGGATTTTGGTTCCGGTTTTTACGCGATTTCGAGCTGTGATCAGGCGCAGCGATGGGCGGAATTGCAAACCGGACGGCGGAAAACCGGCGTTCCAACCGTCAACGTTTATGATTTCGATTTGGAAAAGGCTGCGAATCTGGCGGTTCGACGGTTTGAAACGGCGGATGGCTCGTGGCTGAACTTTGTCGCGGAGAATCGAAAAAATATTTATAACGGGGTGAAATATGATATTGTCATCGGTCCGGTTGCGAACGATATTACGATGACCGTTATCAGCGATTATATAGCGGGCTCGATCAGCGAGGAAACGGCGTTGATCCTGCTCAAGCCGCAGCGCTTAACCGATCAGTACGCTTTTCTGACGGTTCGAGGTCTTTCCGCGTTTCGATTTATTGAGGTAAAAAATTATGATAAAACGCACGCGAGCTTCAATTCTACAGAATTTTGATCCGGAGGTCGCTGAGCAGATCGCGAAGAGCCGCGCGATTCCGCTGATGGACGGGCTGCGCCTCTTCCTGAATTCGGAGACGCATGAAATGCTGGTCGACGACAGCCTGAAGCTCTGGTATTTCAGTCCGCTGGTTCTGTACGACATGTGGGAAAACGAGATCGCGACCGGCGATCCGCGGAATTCGCTTTATTTACGGGGTGACGAAATTGGACAAAGAATTTAGATTTTTTACCTGCCTGCTCGAAAGCTACGCCGCGTATAAAGATACGACCGCGGGCGCGGTTCTCAAGACCCTCGACGAAAAGAATCTGACCGACTTCGTATACAGTATGTACGAAATGTACCATTCCGAAGCGATCGAAAACGCGTTTATGGATCTGGACAGTCTGATCGAAACCGGGAAGCCAGCCTGGTAACGAAACGAAGGGAAAATAAGGCCGCATGAAATATCATATCTGGACCGAAGGCTGCCAGATGAACGTCGCCGATTCGCAGCGCTTAGCGTCGGCGCTCGAGAAGCTCGGTTACCAGTACAGCGAAATTATCGAAGAGGCGGACGTCATTGTCCTGAACACGTGCATGGTCCGGCAGAGCGCAGAGGATAAGGCGCTGGGGCGGCTGAGTTCGTTGAAGCCGGTGAAATTAAAGAATCCGGACCTGATCCTGGGGCTGATGGGCTGCATGGTCGGATATCGCGACAACGCCGAGATCCGGAAGCGGCTCCCTTACGTCGACGTTTTCGCGCCGCCGTCGAATCCGAAACCGATTATCGATTATCTTCTCGAAAAGGAATATGTCGGCGATCGGGCGGACGGGAAGGAATGGGCGCTCCCGGCGGTCTGGAACCCGGCGCAGCTGACGCTTCCCCGTCGGGAGCGCAATCGGGCGGTCGGCGCGTACGTTCCGATCGTTTACGGCTGTTCGCATGCCTGCGCGTACTGCATTATTCCGTATAAACGCGGGATCGAGCGCAGCCGCGATCCGCAGGAAATCCTCGATCATGTCGAGTCGTTAGCCGCCCAGGGGATCACCGAGATCACGCTCCTTGGCCAGATCGTCGATCGCTATGGGCTGGACGATTCGGCGTACCCAACGCTGGCGGGACTGCTCCGCCGGATTCACGCGGTCGAGGGGATTCGCCGGATCCGCTTCCTGACGAGCCATCCGAATTACCTGACGGACGAGCTTCTGGAGGCGGTTCGCGACCTGCCGAAGGTCATGCGCCATATCGAGGTTCCGGCCCAGGCGGGTAACGACGACGTTTTGAAAAGGATGCGCCGCGGGTACGGCGATCAGGCGTATCGCGCGCTGGTCGATAAAATCCGCGCGACGGTCCCGGGCGTTTCGATCGGGACGGATATTATCGTCGGGTTCCCCGGCGAAACCGAGGCGCAGTTCGAAGATACGCTCGCGCAGCTTCGGGATTTGAAACTCAACGTCGTTCATTTAGCCCGTTATTCGCCGCGGATGGGGACGCTTTCGGAGAGAACGATGCCCGACGACGTCGGCGAGGAAGAAAAATGGCGCCGCTTCCGCGCGGTCGAGGAGCTTCAGGAGGGGATCGCCGCCGAGCTTCATTCGCGTTTCCTTGGCCGGACGGTCGAAGTCCTTTTTGAAGAAAAGAAGCGGGACCGCTGGGTGGGCCGGACAGAGAATATGGATCTCGTTTATGCTGAGAGCGAGAGCGACCTGACCGGCCGGTATCTTCCGGTCCGGATCGATTGGACCGGCCCCTGGACGATGATCGGGACGGTTATTTCGTCCGAACGACCGGACGGAAAGGCGGCGCAGCGGGATGCGGGAAAATCAGGTTGACGAAAAGTCGATCCGGACGCTCGGATATGGGGAAGTCCTGTCGCGGCTCGGCCGTTACGCGTCTTTTTCCGCGTCGGCGCGGCTGGCGGAAATGCTGCGCCCCGGGACCGACGACGAAACGGTTCGGCGGAATTTAGCGCGGACGACCGAGGCGCGACGGCTCCTCAGCGTTAACGACGCGTATCGGTTGGGCGGCTGCGTCGATTTTCGTCCGGCGCTCCTGACGGCGCGGAAAGGCGGAACGATCGAAGCGAAGGCGTTCGTCGATATTGCGGCGACGTTAGCGGCCGCGCGGGACGTCCGGAATTCGCTCCTGGCTCACGCGGATACGTACCCGTTGTTGGCGGAGACGGTCGGGGAGATGATCCCGCCGGTCGGCATGATCGAGCGGATCCATCGGACGGTCACCGAACGGGGCGACGTTCTCGACAGCGCGTCCGACGCGTTGGCCTCGATCCGCCGGGAAATCCAGGTCGCTTACGGACGGCTCCTGGACCGGCTCCAACGGCTCTTGCGCGACGCGCGGTATGCGCCGATGATCCAGGAGGCGATTATCACGCAGCGCAGCGGGCGTTACGTGATTCCGATCAAGGCCGAATATAAGAACCAGCTGAAATCGATTGTGCATGATCAATCCGCAAGCGGGCTGACGCTTTTCGTCGAACCGCTCGCGACCGTCGATTTGAATAACGCGTATTACGAGCTCCAGCTGCGCGAGCGCGACGAGGTTATCCGAATCCTGCATGAATTGACGATGTTCCTTGCGGATTATGCCGAACCGCTGGAACGCGTCGTCGAGCGGCTCGCCGAGCTCGATTTTATTTTCATGCGCGCGAAGTATGCGGACGCGATCCGCGCGGTCGAACCGGAAATCGTTCCCTTTGCGAAAGGAACGAACTTGCCGGTGATCCGGCTGTACGAAGCGCGTCATCCGCTCCTTCCCCCTGAGCGGGTCGTGCCGATCGACGTCGCGGTCGAACCGGGAATTTTTTCGGTCGTGATTACCGGACCGAATACCGGCGGAAAGACGGTTTCGCTGAAAACGGTAGGCCTGATGATCCTCATGGCGCAGTCGGGGCTGCATATCCCGGCGCAGTCGGGCTCGGCGCTTTCGGTTTTCCAGAACGTTTTCGCCGATATCGGCGACGAGCAATCGATCGAACAGTCGCTCTCGACATTTTCCGGGCATATGACGAATATTATCCGGATCCTGCGGTCGGCGACGGCGAAAACGCTCGTCCTGATCGACGAGCTGGGGTCGGGGACCGATCCGGAAGAAGGGGCGGCGCTGGCACGCGCGATCCTGGAATACATGATCGAAAAGCATATCCCGAATTTCGTCGCGACGCATTTTTCCGACCTGAAAGCGGCCGCGCACGCGACGGCGGGCGCGATTAACGCGTCGATGCAGTTCGATTTGAAGACGCTTCGGCCGACTTACCGGCTGATCATCGGAATCCCGGGGCGGTCGAACGCGCTGATGATCGCGAAACGGCTGGGGCTGGCGCCGTCGATCCTGGAATCGGCGGAACGGACGGTCGCGCCGGATTCAACCTCGGGCGCAGACCTGTTGGACGAGATTAACCGGCTGCATGAGCTGGCGCGGCGCGCGCGTTCGCAGGCGGATCGCGCGCGATCGCTGGCGGAGAACGAACGGCGCGAATGGGAACGAAGAATCGAGGAGGTCGAAAACGAAAAAGAACGGATCCTGAACGAGACGTACGCCGAAACGCAGTCTGAATTGGCGTCGCTGCGCGATGAGATTGCCCGGCTCAAACGAGCGTACGTTAACGCGCGGCTGCCGCTGGATTCGATTCGTGAGCTCGAAGGCGGCGTGCGCGCGATCCGTGAGGAAGAAAAGAAGGTTGAGAAAGCGATCGGGAAAACGGCCGCGAAGACGTCGCGGGCGCTCCTGAAGGACCGTCCGTTCAGGGTGGGACAGAAGGTTCGCGTCCTTTCGCTCGGTTCCGAGTCGCTGGCGACGCTGTCAGCGCTGAATGGCGATGACGCCGAGGTTCAGCTGGGCATGATCCGGCTGCGGATTCCGGTCAGCAGCCTGCGCCATCCAAATCAGGACGACGAGGACCCCGTTCCGGCGCGGCCGCCTTCGGAGAAGGCTCCTTCGCCGGTCTTTCATCCGTCTCCGGGACTGGAGCTGGATTTACGCGGGATGAACGGCGAGGAGGTCGTCGCGCCGCTCGAAAAATATCTGGACGACGCGTCGCTGGCGGGGATGCCGTTCGTTCGGATTATTCATGGCAAGGGGACGGGAAAGCTTCGTCAGGCTGTCCGGCAGATTTTAATGAGTTCGCCGCTGGTGAAGATGATCGAGCGCGGAAAAGACGCTGAAGGCGGCGAGGGAGTTACCGTTGCGGTTCTTCGGGGCGATTAACCGCGGTCGAATCGTTCGCTTCCTCCGCGCGGCGGGGCTCGGCGCGCTGGCGGTTTTTGCCGGCTGCGCCCCGGTTCAGATTCGCGTTATGGTTGACGTGACGCCGACCGAAATCGCCTTGCCCGTGGCGACTGACGCGCCGAGCCCTTCGCCTTCGGTCGTCTGGTTTCCCCCGACCGCTACGCCGCTGCCGCTGTTTACGCCGACGGCGGTCCCGACGGAGGACCGCTTGGGTGAATTGGGGACGCCTTACGTCGCCGACGGTTTCGCCCCGGGGAACGGATGGGCGACGCGGCGTGGCCCCGACGGGAACGTGACGCTGACCGACGGAGGGGAATTGACGCTGTCGATGCCTGGGGAGGCGGCGCGGCTGGTCGCTTATAATAAAATTCCGGCTTACCGAAGATATTACCTGAGCGTGGATGTGACGCTGTCGTTCTGTTCGTATTTTCAGGACGGATACGGGATCCTTTTCCGGGTCGAAACGATCGAGCGAAGCGAACATTCGGCGCAGCTGCGTTTTAACTGCCTGGGGCAGACCCAGTTCCTGCGCGGCAGCGGCGGTAAGCTCTCGCCGTTGAGCGACTGGGCGGCGAACGGGAAAATACGCCCCGGCGCCCCGCAAAAATTCACCGTCGGGCTGCGCGTCGACGGCGAATCGGTCGAGTTATATTTAAACGGCGTTTTTCAGTATGAAATCAGCGATCCGTCGAGCGAGTCGGGAGGGATCGCGCTCATCGCGGAAACCTCCGGCGTCGCCCCGCTGACCGTCAGCTTTTCAAATCTTTCAATCGTTCGGCTTCGCTGACTTCTTCTTTGGTCGGACGCCGCCGGACGCGCTTGAAGAGGCGCTCGATCGACGGAATGAAGAGCATGACCAATCCGATCGCCGTGACGCATTCGCCGACGACGACGCCGTCGGATTGCAGCGGGCCGAAGAACGGGACGCCGGGGAGCGGATGCGACCCGATGCCGAAGACGTCGGCCATGCCGGTGAAGAGCGAGATAACGAATCCGGTCCAGACGAACCGGATCCCGAAGCTGGAAGTCAGCGATTCAGGATAACGGCGGAAAAAACTGCGGTTACAGTAATATCCGCCGCCGCACATCAGACCCAGCCCGAGGATGATCACCGCGGTTTGGACGAAGCCGATGACCGGGCTCCGGTCCAGTCCGAAAAAGGACGGCTTCGCCCCGAGGATCAGGATTAAATAACCGATCACGGTCATCCAGACCCCGATTCGGAACAGGGTGGAATGATGCGGAAGCTCGACAGCGCGGATCGCTTCCTGCGGATCGTAGGGTTCGGGCCGGTCAAGGACATAAGAGGCTTTCTTTTTCTGTTCCGCGGACGCGCTTTCCGCCGCTCTTTCGCTGTTCATTGAAAAGCTCCTTTTTCCAGGATTCGCTGCCAGTTGGCATGGCAGATTTTCGCGATATCGCTCGGTTCATATCCGCGTTTCGCTAAGACCGCGCGGATCTTCCCCAGCCCGCCGATATTGTTCATTTCATAAGGAATCGACGGATAGCCGAATCCGCCGTCGAGATCGGTCCCGATCGCGGCGTGATCCGCGCTGCCGGCCAGTTGGCAAATATGGTCGATATGATCGGCGAGGGTATCGAGGGTCACCAGGCGCCGGTCGTCGCCGGTTCTCCATTCGCTGTTCAGAAAGAAATTGCAGGGGACGACGCCGATAACGCCGCCCCGTTCGATCATCAACCGGATCGTATCGTCATGCAGCAGGCGCTGGTTCCGGGGGCGACGGAGGAGCGAGATGCAGTTACAGTGCGAAGCGATGACGACGCCGTCGTAGCGTTCGATCGCGATTTCGGCGCTTTTTTTATTCATATGCGAGACGTCGAGGATCAGGCCGCGGCCGCTCAGCGCGTTCAGGAGGTCGTATCCCGCCGCGGTAAAGCCGTCCGACGGGTCGTTCATTCCCCCGCCGCACCAGCGTCCCCCCGCCCAGACCGGACCGACGATTCGCAGTCCCGCTTCAATATATTCGTCGAGATCGGAAAACGAGCGGAGCCCTTCCGTCCCTTCCATCAGCGGGACCAATCCGATCGGCGCGGGCTCTCCCTGATCCAGCGCGCTGACGAGGGCGTCGTATTCGGCTCTTGTTCGGAGGAGCCTGAACTTTCCGTCGGGATCGTCGTTCCAGCGACGGTAAAAATCGAGCTGCGCCAGCGCGGCGCGGTGGAACTCGTCGCCGTTTCGATATTGGACCGCGGGGATCGGATTGTCCGGCCCGTCCGCGATTTTTTCAAGGAAAACTGTCGGGAAGATAATCCCGATTCCTGCTTCGCGGTATTCGGGGTATCCGAGGGTGATCCGGTTCGTCGGATCGTCGGGCTCGGCCGCGCGCGCGGCTGCAACCGGACGCTTGTAGTCGCGACAATGCAAAATCGCCTCGCAGGCAATATCCTGATGTCCGTCAATTATCCACGTCATATCCAGATTATACCGCGTTGAGGACGAGTTTTCGTCCGCGTCCGCCTTCCCAGGGATAGACGATCCAATTCGACGTTACCGCCGCGTAGAAATCGGGTTTCAGGTCGGGAAAGAGGTTCCACGCAGCGTTATAGTGAAGCACGGCGGTAAACGCTTCCCCGCCGCTTCCGGCGACGCGGCTCCGGACGGTCGAGATACAGCGCCCGGTCCCCCAGGCGCTCCCGACAATCAGGACAGTCTTCCCGTTAAAGGATTCGTCGTCGGGGAAAGCGCGGATCTTCGGCCAGGAGGCTAACTTTGGGTCGTGCATCTGACGTTTCAGCTCAAATTCCTTTCGGTTCTCGATCGAGGCGATCTGGACCTCGTCGATCCTGAGCGCTTCGGCGAGGATCCCGCCGGGAACGATCCCACCCGGATTCAGCGTCAGGAGAACGTCGATTTCACGGTCGATCTGAGAAACGAGATGATCGATCAGCGGGTCGATTTCCGTCCAGGGAAGGAGCTCACGCTGCATAGTAGACGCGTCCGTTTTTCCGCGGGGCGGCTTTCGGCCTGTCGCCGTCGATATATCCGATCGCGCAGTGGCCGATGCCTTCCCATTCGCCTTCGACGCCAAGGTCGGCAAGAAGCTTTTTATATCCGGCGGTTTCGAATTCTTCTTTGGCGCGGTTGATCCAGATACTCCCGAGCCCGAGCGAATGCGCCGCCAGCATCAGGTTGCCCAGGACGAGGCTTCCGTCGTAGACGCGGAGCGGCCAGTTCTTATCCGCCAGGACGATCAGGATGACCGGGGCGCCGTAGAAGGGGTCGAACCCCTCTTCCCAGCCGCCGATTTTGCGGTTGTCGTCGGAAAGTCTGGCTCTGAGTTCCGGGTTGGTTACGGCGACAATGATAGTCGACTGCCTGCCTTTGCCGCTCGCGGCGTACAGCCCGGCTTCGATGATCTGATCGATGTCCGCTTTGGACGGCGGATCCGCTTTGAATTTGCGGATGCTGCGGCGTTCCTGGATTGCTTTGAGAATTTCGTTCATGATTTTTGTTCCTTTACTGATGAGCTTTGTTTCCTGATTCTCTTTATTAATCGCTGTTTCTGTTGTTTTTAGCGTATCAAGGCTGGCTCTTTCAACCTGCGAAAGCGTTTCGCCCTGATATTTTCGGCACTCTTTTTTCGTTTTTGGGGTCATAATCGACGCCCGTTGCGGATAGACCCAGAACCTGTCGATATAACAATTTTTCGAAGGAGCGGATGTCGCGGATTCGGTCTGAAAGTTCCCCGTTCCAGTCATTTTCCATCGATCTGTTCCTCATGTCATGCGCCTTATTCATTGTGTCCCATACTTATCAAACGCCGTTCTCTATCTGGAGCTTACGCCGGCGAACTTCCTAATTAAATTATACGCGATCGAAGGGCGGTTCCCCGGCCCCGATTCCGGCGACGCGGGGAATTTCGCGCCGGCCGGCTGGTATAATGATTCCAGGTATGGATGTATGAATCGTAGAAATTCACTGTCGATTTTACGCTGGGTGGCGTTGGGGCTGATCTTTATTTCGGTCCTGATTCTGGGCCGGCAGCTGATGCTCTACAGCCGGATGCGCGCGCTGCTCCCGCCGGGACTGACGATCGGCGGCGTTCCGGTCGGCGGACTGAACGGGACGGAAGCGGGCGAACGGCTTGTCCGCGCGTATGGGATCCCGATCGAGCTGATTTACGGCGGATCGGTTATTCAGGTCCGTCCGTCCGCGGTCGGGTTCAGCCTGAATATCGAGACGATGCTGGCGGCGGCCGATTTACAGCGGATCACCCGCAATTTCTGGCTGGGGTTCATGGATTACATGTGGAATAATCTCCCCGTTCCGCAGCCGGTCCCGCTGTCCGCGACGATCTCGCAGGAACGGCTCCGCGACTACTTATCCAACGAAATCACCCCGCGTTACGATATCCCGGCGCGCGAACCGATCCCTGATCCGGAAACGAACCGCTTTACCGCGGGCGAGCCGGGGACATCGCTCGATATTGAACGTTCAATTCGGCTTATCGAGGAAGCGCTCCGGTCTCCGACGGACCGTTCGGTTATCCTCCCGTATAACCGGACCTCCCCGACGCAGGCGTCGGATCAGAACCTTCAGTATATCGTTAGGCAGATCATTGACGATCATGGTTTCGAAGGCGTCGCCGAGTTTTATATTCTCGACCTGGATACGCGGAAGGAAATTTCGTTCGCGGTTTCGGGCGGTGAACCGATCGCGCCGGATATTTCGTTTACCGCCGCGTCGACGATTAAGATCCCGATCATGGTTTACCTGTTCCTGAATTATGATCAGCCGCTTCCGGCGGCGCTGAATCAGGCCCTGAAGCAGATGATTGAAGTGTCCGAAAATGGACCGGCCGATTCGATCCTGCAATCGATCGGCGGGGATTTAGCTCCGGTCGCGTTTACCGACGATTTCCTGAAGCAGCTCGGGTTGAAAAATACCTTTTTAGGCGGATATTTTTATATCGGCGCGCCGTTACTCGCGCAGTATGAAACGCCGGCGAACCAGCGTACCGATATCGATACCAATCCGGACCGTTATAATCAGACGACGCCGACTGAAATTTCGATGATTATCGACGATATTTATCAGTGCGCGGCGTTCGACGGCGGGACGTTTCGGGCGGTTTTTGGCGAAGCGATCCAGCAGTCTGAATGTGTAAAGATGCTGGAGGAGCTGTCGACGAATAAAACGGCGGTCCTTCTCGAAGCCGGGATCCCGGAAACGACGCGCGTTGCGCATAAACACGGCTGGATACTGGAGACCGACGGACTGATCCATGGGATTTCCGACGCGGGGATCGTTTATTCGCCGAGATCGACGTATATTTTTACCATGTTTTATTGGAGCGAAGCGCAGTTAGCTTTCGATCCGACGAATATTCTGGCGGCGGATATCTCCGGCGCAGTGTATCAGTTTTTCAACGCGGCGGAGTAGAGCGGTTCGCCGCCGAACGAAGCTATAGAAGGGAATAAAAAGTAGTTATGAGCGAGAAGAATAGATTCGAAGCCGATGGGATGGAACGGCGGCTCGACGGATTGGATCGTCCGGTATTCCGGGCATTTCCGGCTTTTTCCTGGGAGAAGCTGCTGATCGCGTTGATCGTGATTGTCGCGGTGATCAGCCGGTTCGCGATCTTGGGCGAACGCGTCATGTCGCATGACGAAGTGAATCATGTCGTCCCGGCATACACGCTGTCAACCGGCGGGGGCTATGCTCACGATCCGGTAACGCACGGGCCGTTCCAGTTCCACATGTTAGCGCTGTCGTACTTCCTTTTGGGTGACAATGATTTCGCGGCGCGCGTCCCTGCGGCGCTGTTCTCCGTCGCCGCGGTCCTGGTCGTTTTATTCGGCTACCGTCGCTATCTCGGACGGACCGGCGCGCTGATTGGCGGGCTGATGATGACGATTTCGCCGCTGATCCTGTTTTACGGCCGGTACACGCGAAACGAAGCGTTTATTGAATTGTTTATGGTTCTGACGCTTTGGACGACGCTTCGCTACCTGGAGAAGCGGGACGAAAAATCGCTCCTGATTCTGTCGGCGGTGACGGCGCTACAGTTCGTCACGAAGGAAGTCTCGTATATTTACACGGCGCAGCTGTTGATTTTCTGTGGAATTTTGTTCCTTGGGGATGTCTGGAGGCTGCGCTGGGATTCCGACGGTGAGAAGCTGCGGAAGATGGGGATGATCGCGCTGGCGGCGTTTTTCGCGCTTCTCGGCGCGGCGCTTCCGAAGCTCCTGGGCGGAGAGGGCGATCCGACGACGGCGATAAAACTGGCGTCGCTGGGGGTCGCTGCGTTCGGCGGATTGATCCTGCTTTTCGTGATCGTTTCGACGGTCCGGAAATTCAGCTGGAAACCGTTCCGCGACATGCCGTCGTTTGACCTGATCGTCTTTGTTATGGCGCTGATCCTGCCGCAGTTAACCGCGATGCCGGTATCGCTGGCGGGATGGGACCCGCTGGATTATTCGGCGAACGGGATGCTGAAGACCGGCGCTGTGATGACGGTTTTATTCGCTCTGTCAATCGCGGTCGGGGTCTGG
This sequence comes from Anaerolineaceae bacterium oral taxon 439, assembly GCA_001717545.1. Classification (NCBI taxonomy): domain Bacteria; kingdom Bacillati; phylum Chloroflexota; class Anaerolineae; order Anaerolineales; family Anaerolineaceae; species Anaerolineaceae bacterium oral taxon 439. Next base: position 490,964 of record CP017039.1, read on the forward strand.
TGGAACCGGCGCGTCTTTTTACGCGGCGCGATGATCTTTTACCTGATTTATCTTGTCTTTTATACGACGATGTTTTCGAACGGGCAGGGTTTCTTTACCGGTGTTGTCGGCTCGTTAGGTTACTGGCTTTCGCAGCAGGAAGTCAAGCGCGGCGGGCAACCGCTTTATTACTACGCGGCCGTGATTCTTCCGATTTATGAATTCGCGGCGCTGTTTGGGACGATACTGGCGATCCGGTTCGGCTTGAAGCGCCGAAGTTTTTCCGGTCGGCCCGGCGCGGAGCGCGTTTCAGAAACGATCCGCAAGGCAGGGATCTCCGCGCCCGAAGAAACGGCCGGCGACGATTCGCGGGAGAGCTTTTTCTCGTTGGTTGAGATTTCCGGAGAGGAGGCGCGGGCGGCGGAGGTCGAGGCGGTCGAGATCGATCCTTCCGACTACGGCGCTCTCGAATCGGCGCTGATCGGCGAAATCGATTCGCTGGAGCCGGCGGAGATCCCGGTCCCTCCGGCGACGGTTCCCGCGCTGGCGCTGTTCCTGTATTGGGGGCTGACGGCGCTGATCGCGTATTCGATCGCTGGGGAAAGGATGCCCTGGCTGGGAGTTCATATTGCGCTGCCGCTGGTTTTATCCGGTGCGTGGGGTTTCGGGTATCTTTTTGAAACGCTTGATTGGAAAAAGCTGATGAGCGCGGAGGGCGGCGCTGCGGCGGCGCTGACGATTGTCGCGCTGTACGCGCTTGGCGGCGTTCTTTCGCCGTTCGGGACCGGGCTGGCGCCGTTTGCGTCGACCGATCTGGCCGGGCTTAAAGCGACGGGGCTGTTTGCCTGTTCGGCGGTCGCGCTTGTCATTTCAGGGTTTTACCTGGTACGGACGCTGCGCAGGATGGGCGGGAAGTCGGTCTCCGGGTTTTACGCGCTGTTCATCGGAATTGCGCTCCTCGTTCTCCAGGCGCGAACTGCGTTTCAATCCTCGTTCGTCAACTATGATCAGGCGAACGAGTACCTCGTGTACGCGCATTCGAGCGCGGCGCCGAAAGTCGTTTTACGCGAAATCGAGGAAATCGCCGCACGGACCGGCGTCGGGAAGGCAATTCGTGTCGCGTACGATAACGACGCGCGTTATCCTTACTGGTGGTATTTCCGCGATTATACGCAGAAGCTCGATTTTAACGAAGCCGCGACGCGGACGCTTCGCGACTACGATATTATTATCGCCAACACGGCGAAAGACGCGAAGCTCCTCCCGATCGTCGGCGACGCTTATTATCGATCCGAGTATATGCGGCTGTGGTGGCCGAATCAGGATTATTTCAGGGTAACGCCGGGCGGCGTCTGGAACGCGATCGTCAATCCGCAGATGCGCCGGGCGATTCTCGATATCTGGCTGGATCGGGATTTCGGGCGGTACGCGAAGCTCGTCGGTTCCGGCTCTATGTCGCTGGAGACCTGGGAGCCGTCGGCGAAAATGGTCGTCTATATGAAGAAGGACCTGCTGCGGCGGATGTGGAAGTATGGCGACGCGGCGGCGACGGTCGACGAAGGCGGAACCGCGTCGTTCCCTGACGAGAAATTTACCCCGCTGAACCCGGTTTTTTCGTTCGGCGAGGCGGGAACCGAGCCTGGAAAGCTGAACCGGCCGCGGAACCTGGCAATCGCGCCGAACGGGGACGTGTACGTCATGGATACGGATAACGAACGGGTCGACGTTTTTAACGGCGAGGGTGTCTTCCGATTCAGCTTTGCGAACGAGGATCACGGCGGATTTAATCAGGCCTGGGGAATCGCGATCGACGAAGACGGTTCGGTTTTCATCGCCGATACCTGGAACCACCGCATGCTGAAATTCAGCGCGGCCGGCGACTACGAGCTGGAATGGCTCGCGAACGATCCAACCGGCGCGACGATCAGTTTCTACGGACCGCGTGGGGTTGCGATCGACGGCCGGGGGCGCGTATATGTTACCGATACCGGGAATAAGCAGGTCATGATTTACGACCGCGAGGGAAAGTTCTTATCGAAATTCGGGAGCGTTGGCCTTGGTCCGGGCGAGTTCGACGAACCGGTCGGGATCGCGGTTTTCGCGGATCAATATCTGGCGGTCGCCGATACCTGGAACCAGCGGGTTCAGGTCTTCGATATCAGCGGCGAAACGGTCCTGCCGGCGCCCGTGTACGCGTTCGAGGTCTTCGCCTGGTATTCGCAGTCGATGGACAACAAGCCGTATCTTACCTTTACGCCGAAAGGGAACCTGCTTTTCAGCGACCCGGAGGCCGGGCTGGTCTGGGAGTACAGTGTCAGCGGGGAGCTTATCCGATCGTTTAACGGCGCGGGCGGCGGAATCGACATGCTGTCGATGCCGGTGGGCCTGGCGACGGATCGAGATGGGGCGGTCTGGCTCGTCGACGCGCTGGGAAACCGGGTGAATCGGTTTATCCTGCCGTAAAAGAGAGGGGTTTCCCCTTTCCTGGTTAAAAAAATAGAGCGGGTCGCGTCCGCTCTATAAAAAGTTTAACGTAAACTTTTTATGCTGGGTATTATAGACGCTAAGCCGTAATCTGTTACGATGTCATAGTCAAATGTATGACATTCGTCTCGTTTTTGTCAGTTGAAAAAGTAGATGCGACCAAGGATTGCAGAAAAGCTGAAGCTTAGTTGTATTTATCAGGTAAGAAAGAGAGATGCGTTAACTTTGGCAATTTGCCTATTAAAAACCCTGATCATAATCAGCTGGTAGAAAATACAGAAGAAGTCAGTGCCGGAATTTTGGCTGTGTTGAACGATCCGGATTCGCCGTCCAACGTTATCAACGAAGCGCTTAAACCGATAACCACGCAAATTATCCCTGTTTCTGAAACATCTGCGCGATTACTTTATTCGCTTCCTGTGGAAGCTGTGAAATTATCGTTGCGCCCTCGGAGGAGCTCGAATCCCCAGCCTTTTGCTCCGCAAGCAAACGCTCTATCCAATTGAGCTACGAGGGCCTGCCCGTAAATCAAGCAAGTAGAAATATACCCCACTCCCCGGAAAAAGTCAAATTCCGCCGATGAAGAGGTTCGTCATGGATTAAAGATGTCAATTGTTACTTGAAATTTCCGCACGGATAAAAGTAAGATAAATGTAAAAATATGCGGGCGGATTTGCAGCTTTATGAAAAAAATTACAATTACGGATATCGCGGCACGTGCGGGCGTTTCGATCGCGACCGTTTCCAGAGTTATGAACGATCAGGACAACGTTTCCCTGAAGACGAAAACGCACGTTATCGAGACGATGGCGGCGATGAATCTCGAAATCCCGGAAAAGATCAAAAGCGGGCTGCCGTTAAAACTCGGCATGGTCGTTTCCGGATATGACAGCGCTTCGCCGGAATCGAGTTTTTTCTATGAAGTCGTTTCCGGCGCCGGTTTCGAGGCCGATCGGCGGCACGCGACTTTTTCCTTCACCCCGATTCTCGGCGGGAGCCCGTTTGAATCTGAGCTTCTGAAAAGGGGCGATTTAGACGGACTGATCGTCGCCGGCGTTCCGATTCCCGACAACGTGATCAGGAAGATCAGCGCGTATCCGTTCCCGACCGTTTTCATCGGGCGGTACCTCGAGTACGAAGAGCGCTTGAATTACGTGACGCCGGATAACGTCGGCGGCGGGAGGATTGCTGCGAAATATCTTTACGAATCGGGTCATCGCGAAATTTGCATCCTGAACGGATCGGAAAGTCTTAACGTTTTTCGCGATCGGATCCTCGGGGTTCAGGAAATCCTGTCGCAGCGGCTGGAAATATCGATTATGACCCAAAACAGCTTCAACGAAGACGCCGGCTATGAGGCGATGGCGGAGGTTCTCGCGCGGAAAAAGGTCCCAACCGCGGTTCTGGCGCTGTCGGACTGGATGGCGATCGGCGCGCTCCGGGCGATCCGGGACGAGGGCCTCCGCGTCCCGGACGATATTTCGGTCATGGGTTTTTCGGATCTTCCCGTGACCGGAATCCAGTCGCCGCCGCTGACGACGATTCATATTCCGCAGCGGAGGCTCGGAACGCTGGCGGTTCAGCTGCTGATTTCGTTGATTCATAAAAATCTTTTGGGTCCTGTCGGGATGGTCATTCCGCTTGAGTTAGTCGTTCGCGGCTCGACAAAACCGCTTGGAGCGCGCGCATGAACCCGTATCAGACGATCGTCTGCGGCGGGGGACCGTCCGGAATCACGGCCGCTTTAGCTTCGGCGCGGAACGGCGCTCAGACGCTCCTGATCGAGCAATGCGCTTTTTCCGGCGGGTCATCGACGAACGCGCTCGTTTATCCCTGGATGTCGTTCCATGATTCCCGAGGGAATCAGGTCGTCGGCGGAATCGGTCAGCAGATCGTATCCGCGCTGGTCGAGCGCGGCGGTTCCCCGGGTCACGTTCGCGACACGATCGGATTCGTGTCTACGGTTACGCCGTTCGACGCTGAAATCTATAAGCGGCTGATCGACGAGCTGCTCGCGGAGGCGGGCGTCGACGTCCTGTATCATACGCGCCTGATCGGCGCGGAGGTCGAGGGAGATCAGGTTCGTTCGATTCAGGTCGCGAATCCATCGGGGATAACGACGCTCAGCGCCGAGCTGTATATCGATTCGACCGGGAACGGCGATCTCGCCTGGCTCGCCGGAAACCCGTTTTATATGGGCAGGAAAACGGATGGGCTGACGCAGCCGATGACGATGAATTTCGTTCTGGGCGGCGTCGATCTCGATGAGGTCAGATCGTATCTTGTTGCGCATCCCGACGAATTTTTTTCCGGGAGCCTGATTTCCGAACTCGACCGGATCCCGCTGACCGGCGTCTCGGGCTTCTTCAGGCACTGGGCGGAGCACGGACCGAAGTCGATTCCGCGCGATCGTCTCCTCTTTTTCGTCGGACTGAACCCCGGCGAGGTCTCGGTTAACACGACGCGGGTCATCAAACGCAGTGGAACGGACGCGCGTGATCTGACCAGCGCCGAACGGGAAGGCCGGCGGCAGGTAGCCGAGCTGATCGAGTTCGTCCGCGAATATATCCCCGGCTTTTCCTGTTCGTTCCTGAGCCATACCGCGCCGGGGATCGGCGTCCGAGAGACGCGGCGGATGAGCGGACGGTATGTCCTGAGCTCAGCGGATATCGTCCGCTCGCGCCCATTCGCGGATCGCATCGCGCATTCCGGCTATCCGCTGGATCTTCATGATCCGACCGGGAACACGCTGGCTTATCAGGAAATTCAGAACGGCCTGGCGTACGATATCCCATATCGGTGCCTGCTGCCGCTGAAAATAAAAAACCTGCTGCTGAACGGGCGCTGTATTTCGGTGACGCATACCGCCTTTTCCTCAACGCGAGTGACCCCCAGCTGCATGGCGATCGGTCAGGCGGCGGGGACCGCGGCGGCGCTTTCCGTCCGGGAGAAAAAGAGCCCGGCGGATCTTGACGTTCGTAAACTTCAGGACCGGCTCGTCCGTCAGGATGCCGTCCTGAGGCCTTAGTTTTTCTTTTTGGGAAGGAGAAAAAAATGAAGAAAAAAAAGTTGTTGTTGGTTTTATGTTCGGTTGTTCTCGTTCTCCTGATCGGGGCGATCGTGGTTTCGGCGGAGGACGCCGGCGAAATCATGGACGCGGAGCCGGTCGGCGATGGGAAGCTGACGGTCTGGGTCGCGGGAAACACCCCTGATATTCAGGAAGCCTTCAATCAGGTCATTGAAAATTTCAATCAGAACAACCCGAAATTTTCCGTGACCGTCGAATTCATTCCCTGGGGCGATCTTTCGACGAAGCTGACGACCGCGTTGTCGGCGAAGGTTGGCCCTGATTTGTTTATGCATGGCGTCGCGGCCAGCGCCGGCTTCATGGGTAAGGACCAGATCGAAGACCTGACGCCGTATTTTGAGGCGCTTCCGGATCAGGACGATTTTCTCGCCAACCTGATTTCCGCCGGGAGCGTCGATGGGAAGCTGGCGATGATGCCGGTTCAGGTTACCAATTACATGCTGATTTACCGGAAAGATCTTTACGAGGAAGCCGGACTCGATCCCGAAAATCCGCCGGCGACCTGGGAAGACCTCGCCGCGGCCGCTGAAAAGCTGACGAAGCGCGACGACCTCGGAATTACCGTCGCAGGGCTGCAGCTTCCCGTTGAGGGCGCGGACGTTGAAATGGCCTACCTGCCGATCCTGCGGTCGATGGGGGGAGATTTATTATCCGACGATTTTAAAACGGCGGCGTTTAATTCCCCCGAGGGGTTGAAAGCGCTCCGTTATTATCTCGATTTATTTGAGGTTCATCAGGCTTCGTCGTTGACGCCGCTCCCAGGCGATCCGACCGTTCCTCCGATTGCCCGCGGTTCCGCGGCGCAGGTTATCTCCGGACAGTTCAGTCTGGCGCAGATTAAAACCGCTTCGCCGGAACTGTATTCGCAGGTCGCCGTCGTCGCTCCGCCCGCCGGGGAATCCGGAAAGCCGTCTACGATGTCGTCGTTTTCGGGTTTCATGATGAACGCCGCAAGCGAGCGTAAAGAAGACGCATGGACGCTGATGCGGCATATTGTCAGCCCGACGAGCCTGACGATTATCGACGGGAGTTCGCTTTTCCTTCCGCCGCGGAAATCGCTTCAGTCCGCGCCGTTTATTACCGACGACCCGCTTTTCGAAGCGTTCGCGCTCGGTCTCGAATACGGCGCAGGGAATCCGAATATTCCGGCCTGGGTCGAAGTTCGCAATACCATGGTGGAACATCTTGTTTCCGCGCTGAACGGTCAGTCAACCGCCGAAGAAGCGCTTCAGGCCGCGGAAGAAGCGGTCAATAAGGTCCTTTCGCAGTAAAACGAACGGTTCAGATTTTACGGCTTCGGGCGTGGGTCGCCGCGCTCGAAGCCGGCCTGGATGGATCATGATCAAAACGCTATCACGCGGCGCGGCGAAAAAACCGCTCAGCCAGAAGACAAAACGGACTCTTTGGGGCTATCTCTTCGTATCGCCCGCCCTGATCTACTTCCTGATCTGGGTGTTTTTACCGGTTGCCGCGTCGTTCGCGCTGAGCTTTACGAATTACAATACCGCGACCGCCGACTGGGTCGGGCTGAAGAACTATATCGATATCTTTACGCAGTCCAAAGTCCATACGGCGCTCGTCAAAACGATTCAGTTCGGACTTGAGCTGATTCCCGCGAACCTGATCCTTTCGCTGTATCTCGCGGTTCTCGTCGACCAGAAAATCCGCGGCGTTTCGTTTTTTCGGACGATTTACTATTTACCGGTCCTGACCTCGCTCGTCATCGCCGGAATCGTTTGGGCGTCTCTCTTCGATCCGCGGACCGGGGCGATGAATTGGCTTCTCCGGCTCCTGAAGCTCCCCCCGCAGCAATGGCTCTACAATCCCGATTTAGCGCTGCATTCGGTCGTCGTCGTCCGGATCTGGAAGGGCGTCGGGTATAACATGATGGTCTTTCTGGCAGGGCTGCAATCGATTTCGCAGGAATTATACGAGGTCGCCGCGCTGGACGGCGCTTCCGCCTGGGCTCGTTTCCGCTATATTACCCTCCCGCTCCTGAAACCGACCGCGTTTTATATTTTCGTCATGGCCTGTATCAGCTCGTTTCAGGTTTTCGGCGAAATTTACGTCATGACGCGCGGCGGCCCGGCGGGAGCGACGCGGACGCTGATTTACCTGATCTATGAGGAGGCTTTCCAATACACAAAAATGGGGTACGCGAGCGCGCTGGCGTTTGTCCTTTTCCTGTTTGTCGCGGGAATCGCGCTGTTCAACCTGCTGTTTGTCAATCGTTTCGTTGAAGAGAATACCTGAGGAACAGATGATAAACAGGATGTGACAGGGCAGGGAGCAAAGGAGGAATCATCACATGAAAACGATTGAATATTATATGAGCCTTCCATATCGGCTGGAAATTATTCCTGACCCGGATGAAGGCGGTTATGCAGCGCGCTATCCGGAACTTCCGGGGTGTATTACGGTCGGGAGCCCTATGGAAGCTGTTGTGGAAAATGCAGAAGACGCAAAAAAGGAATGGCTCCTGGCGGCTTTGGAAAGCGGAACCAATCCAGGTTATGAAGCGAAGCATGAACGGGGCGGAAAGCGCGTTTAATGATCGAGGATGAGGGAGAATGAAGAACCGGCTTATGAAGCTCGTCAAAAGAGGCGCGGTTTATTTGCTGATGATCGTCGCCATGGTTCAGCTGGGCTTTCCGTTTTTCTGGATGGCGACGTCGGCGTTTAAAACGCCGCAGGAAATTCATTCGCCGACGCCGGTCATTTTTCCGTCCGCGCCGACGTTCGAAAACTTTCGGAAAGCGTTCAGCGCCGCGCCGTTCGGAAAATATGTGATGAATACGCTGCTGGTCGCGGCGGTCGTGACCGGTACGACCGTGATCCTCTGCGCGATGGCCGGGTACGGATTTGGACGGCTTCCGTTCCCCGGACGGGAAGCGATTTTCGTCCTGTTTATTTTAGCGATGGCGCTTCCCGGCGAGGTTACGCTGATTCCCCGGTTTTTGATCGCGAAGAATTTCCCGTTTTTCGGCGGAAATAACTGGCTCGGGAAGGGCGGAATCGGGCTGATCGACAGCTTCGCCGGGCTGATTATTCCCAACCTGATGAGCGTGTTCGGCGTATTTTTCCTCAGGCAGTTTTTCCGGACGCTCCCGAAGGATTTGGAAGACGCGGCGCGGATCGACGGCGCGTCGGAATTCGGGATCTTCTGGCGCGTGATGCTGCCGCTGACGAAGCCGGCTTTAACGACGCTGGCGCTGTTTACGTTTACCGGGGCCTGGGACGAGTTTATCTGGCCGCTGGTCATCCTGAATCATTCGGATAAATACGTTGTCCAGCTGGGCCTTTCCGTTTTCTTTGGGGAACATTTTGTCGAATGGGGGCCGATGATGGCGGCTTCATCGCTGGTAAGCCTTCCGGTTATCGCGCTCTTTCTCTTTACACAGGCGTCGATGGTCAAGTCGATCGCGACGACGGGCATGAAAGGATAAAAATATGAAAACACGGTTTCTTGATCTGCTGCGCGCCGCGCAGGAGGGTTCGCGTTCCGGCGTACTGATCGCGAGCCTGCCGCGGAACGACCCGGAGCTCGCGCGCGCGGCGCTGGCGGGCGGGGCGGACGTCCTCAAGGTTCATCTCAACGTGACGCATAACGCCAGCGGGGTCCGCTTCGGTTCGCTCTCCGAGGAAGCGGCGAACCTTGAAGCAATCCTGCGCGCGGCGGGGGAGGTTCCGGTCGGGATCGTTCCGTCTGGAAACGCCGATCTGAAAAAAGATGAACTGGAAAAACTCGATGGGATGGGGTTTGATTTTCTTTCCCTGTATGATGGTCATGCGCCTGTCGGAAGCCTTCCCGGAAGGGACCGGCTGTCAAGAATGATCGCGCTGTCGTCCGAGGACGACCGTTTTCTCGCCGCCCGCTTTCCGCGTCTTGCGATCGATATCGTCGAGCTTTCCGTCATGGACCATCAGACCTACGGCGAACCGTTTACGTATCGCGACCTTGCGAAAATTTCGGACCTGATCGCGGCGGTCGCGCCGCTCCCGTCCGTTCTCCCGACGCAGCGGCGGATTACCCCCGAGATGGTCCCGGAGTTGATCGGCGCGGGCGTCTGCGGCCTGATGATCGGGGTGATCGTCGCCGGGCGCACGCCGGAAAGCTGGAAGGCGGCCTGCGGCGCGTATCGGCGCGCGCTGGCGGGTTCCGCGTCATCATAATAACAGTGGCATGGGGAATATAAGGGTTTCAAACGCTGTGCCATATGTTTGAAAGAGGGAATAAAATTAAAAAGACGTGGATAGCTATGTTTTGGATCTTGCGCCGGGCGGGGCGGGCTTCTTAGCATGGGGAAGACGATGCGCATTATTGGGATTCTTCCGCTGGACGACCGTCCCGCTACCCGGATTTTTCCGGAGCGGATCGCGGCGATCGCCGGAATCCGCGCGCTGACGCCGCCGCGCGAGGCGCTCGGTAATTTTCGGACGGCCGGCGATTTCGAAGCGCTTCGATCGTGGCTGCTGGCGGCTGCGCCGGCGGTCGACGGTTTGATCGTTGCGGCGGACATGCTCGCGTACGGCGGGCTCGTCGCATCGCGCCGGGCCGATCTTCCGCTTGAGACGGCGGAAAAGCGGCTGGCGGTTTTGAAGGAGCTTCGCCGCCGCTTTCCGGAGCTTCCGATCGCGGCCGCCGGAGTCCTGATGCGAATCTCGCTGACGGTTTCGGACAGGGCGAGCGAGAAAATTTATCGCGACCTGATTCGGTACTGCGAAGTCCGGTACCGCGCCGACGAGCTCCATGAGGAGGAGTTCCGCGCTGAGAAGGAGCGGCTGGCGGACGCGATCCCGGAAAGCGCGCTCCGGACGTTCGAGCGGGCGCGGGCGCGGAATTTTCAGATTAACCAGCGTCTGATTGAAATGAAAGCCGACGGGACGCTTTCCGACCTGATCCTTCTCCAGGAGGATTCGTCTGCCTGCGGGCTGCATCTTTCCGAACAGCGGCTTCTTCGTCAGCGGATCGACGCGTTCGGACTGCGCGGCGAGGTTCTTCTCTATCCCGGAGCCGACGAAGGGACGCAGACGTTATCAGCGCGCTGGATCAACGGCGGCGCCGCGCCGGCGGTCGAAACGATCTATACCTCGGAACGGATGGCGTCGGCGGTCATGCCATATGAACATTGTCCCCTCAGCGAGTCGCTCTCGAATCATCTTCGTTCCGCCGGGTTCCGGACCGGCGCGGGAGGGACGCTCCCCTGCTTTTGGGTTCATACGCCCTGCGGCGACGCCGAGCGGGCGGCCGCGGCCGCGCGAATTGAGGAGCTTCTCCGCTCCGGGAGAATGGTCGCCGTCGCCGATGTCTGGAAAGCGAACGGCGCGGATTCGGCCTTCCTGGAAGAGCTCGACGCCCGCGGGCTGCTGCCAAAGCTGTCGGCGTACGCTGGGTGGAACACGGCTGGAAATACGATTGGGACGGCGCTTTCGTTTTATTCGGCGGTCCTGAAGCTTGAAAGCGATGCGGATGGAGCGCTGGCTGCGGCGGAAGAGCGGCGGCGGGCGCGGAAGGTTTTCCTTTGGGAGCGGCTGGCGGACGATTGGGGCTATCAGAGCGTCGTTCGTCCGATGATCGAGGCGCGCTGCGACAGGGATGGGATCGATTACCGTTCGCTGGGCGCTGCGCATGCGTCGATCGAAGCCGAGGTCCGGCGCGCGCTGAGCGGCTGGATCACGGTTCATCTCCCGCCGGAGAAATTCGGACTTTGCGGTCTTGCTCCGGAAATCCGCCTGCCATGGGGGCGGACGTTTGAAGTGGAAGCGCGCCTGGTTCCCGGAAGCGGCGGCAGAGGCGGGAAAGCCTCTGAAGCTTAAAACAGACTGTAAAAATTTAAACGGAGCGCGCGGAAAGCTTAATTATGGCCGGATCCGGATATCGTTCAGCCAATCAGCGCGTCGGGAAACATGGCGAGGACCTCGCCGCCGCGGAAGCGGTTCGCCGCGGGTACCGCGTCCTGACGCGGAATTTAAGGACCCCGTTCGGCGAAATCGATCTTGTTCTCGAATCGGACGCAGCCTTCGTTTTTGCGGAGGTCAAGACGCGGCGTTCTATCCGTTTCGGTCTTCCCGAAGACGCGGTTACTCCGGCGAAGCTGGCGCGGATGCGCTGCTGCGCTGCGTACGTGTTTAACGATCTGGATAATCCGGCTCGGAAACCGTTCCGCCTGGACGTGATCGCGCTGCTCCGCTCGCCGGACGATCCGGCGGGATATACGCTGCGCTGGATTGAAAACGTGACGGAGGATGATTAAACCGGTAAAATAGCTTCAGGATTCAGAAAAACTGAGGAGAACGGATGCGAGAAGTCGCGATTTTTGAAATCGGCCAAACCCCCGTCGCGGAGCACTGGGACAAAAGCCTTCTGGAGTTGGCCGGCGAACCCATTTTACAGGTCTTTGAAAAAACCGGGCTGACGACTGTCGACGCTATCTTTGTTGGCAATATGCTCTGTGGATCGGCGAACCGGCAGCTGCATCTGGGCGCGTATGTCGCCGATTGGGTGGGCGCGCGAGCCGCCGGCGCGGTGCATGTCGAAGCAGCCTGCGGGTCGGGCGGTGCGGCGTTCCGCGCCGCGCTGATGGCGGTTGCTTCCGGCGACGTCGAGACCGCGATTGCGGTCGGGGTTGAGAAGATGACCGACTCCCCTTCGGCCGAGATTTCGTCGGAACTGGCGGGAGCGTCCGACGCCGATTTTGAGCGGGAAATGGGCGTTTCGTTCGTCGCGCTGAACGCGATGGTCATGCGCCGGTACATGCAGGCGTACGGATACGCTAAAGAAGATTTCGCCGGTTTTTCGATCAACGCGCACGCTAACGGCGTGAATAACCCGAACGCGCGTTTCCGCTATCCGATTACGAAGGAGAGTTACGCGAAGTCGCCGATGGCGGCGGATCCGATCAACGTCCTGGACGCGTCGGCGATGGGCGACGGAGCGGCGGCGGTTCTCCTCGTCCCGTTCGAACGGATCGCCGGTCCCGGGAACGCGATTAAAGTCGTCGGTTCTGGCTCGGCGACCGATACGATCGCGATTCATGATCGGCGCGATCCGCTCTGGCTGAAAGCGGCGGAACTCTCCGCGGCTCAGGCGTACCGTCAATCCGGCCTGTCGCCGCGGGAAATCGACCTGTTCGAGATGCATGACGCGTTTACGATTATCGCGGCGCTGTCGCTGGAGGCCTGCGGCTTCGCCGAACGCGGAAAAGGCGTTCGCCTGGCGGACCCGGAGTTGATTTCGCCGCGGGGAAAGCTGCCGCTGGCGACGATGGGCGGGTTAAAGGCCCGGGGTCATCCGGTCGGCGCGACCGGCCTGTACCAGCTCGTCGAAGCGATCCAGCAGCTGCGCGGCGAGTGCGGCGCGAATCAGGTCGACGGCGCGCGGATCGCAATGGCGCAGAATATCGGCGGATCCGGTTCGAACGTGTATACGCATATCCTGCGTCGCTGATTTTCGCGGGGCAGTAACCTGTTCGCGTTTGCCTTCTTGAACTATAATTATTTCGACATTTCGATTTTCAATATATGACTGTCATTAAGCACCCTTGCCCGGTTGGTCAAAGGCGAAACGATTCAAAGGTTAGAAAGGGTTAAAACAATGGAATTTCATATTTCCTCTCAGGCGCGAAAGAAATACAAGTTCAAGGCAAGTCTGTTCCGGTATGATGGGAACGTTATTTTTGCTGATTTTCATGCGGTTCGCCGCTTCGCGGATCAGCTCAACGCGGTTCGCCGTGAATCGGGCGATCGGGAGCAGGTATATCCCGGCCTGATCAACGCGATGGGGCTGATCGACGAAATCATGCATCATGTGATTCATGAATTCAAAAAAGCGCATCAGCCGGACCTGAACCAACGCGCATACGAAAAATTAAAGGCGGCGCCGGCTTTATCGGCGCTCGACGATTCGCTGATGGCGTTCTGCGACGCGTTTCCGCCCGGCCCGGTTTATCAGGAAATCCAGACCGTCCCGGCTTATTTCGCCGAAAATAACCCGTTAGGAGAACCCAACCGTTATGAGGTCGTCGAGGAGCTTCTCGTTCTCTGGATCACGAATCGGAACCCGGCGGCGATGAAGGCGTTTGACGATTTATTCGACGAAAAGACGCTCCGTGAAAAGACGGCGTATTCGGAGATCGTCCGCGTTCTGACCGCGTATATCGAGACGCTTCCGAAAATCGAGGGCATGTCGCTCGTCGAATTCCTTCTTCTTCCGGCGAAACTCCATCCCGATTCGCTCTTCGATCAGCTGGATTTCATTCGTCGGAACTGGAGCGCGTATCTGGGCGATTTCCTGCGCCGCCTGCTGATGTCGATGGATTGGATGCGCGAGGAAGCGCGGGATCATGGTTTCGGCCCCGGCGAGGTTCGGATCCCGGTTTATAGCGACGGCGTCGGCGGATTCGGCGAAGATGAATACGAAGCGTTCAGTCAGGACAGGGAATGGATGCCGCGGCTGGTCCTGATAGCGAAGAACGTTTACGTCTGGCTGGACCAGCTGAGCCGGGAATACGGTTACCCGATTCGAACGCTGGACCAGATTCCGGACGAAACGCTCCGGACGCTTGCGGATCAGGGCTTTACCGGCTTATGGCTGATCGGGCTTTGGGAACGATCGGCGGCGTCCGCGCGGATTAAGCAGCTCTGCGGCAATCCGGAAGCGCTGGCCTCGGCGTACTCGCTGCGCAGCTACCAGATCGCGTCCGATCTTGGCGGCGAGGAGGCGCTGCGCGGACTGGAAGCGAAGACCCGGCGGTTCGGGATCCGTCTGGCCTCCGATATGGTTCCGAACCACATGGGGATCGATTCAGAATGGGTCCTTTACCGGCCGGATCTTTTCCTCTCTCTTCCGTATAGCCCCTTCCCGTCTTACACGTTCAACGGGCCGAACCTCTCCCCCGATCCGAATATCGGGATCTTTATCGAGGACCATTATTACACGCGCGAGGACGCCGCCGTCGTTTTCAAGCGCGTCGATTTCAATACTGGCGATACGCGCTATATCTACCATGGAAACGACGGGACGACGATGCCCTGGAACGACACGGCGCAGTTGAACTACCTGAATCCGGAGGTTCGCGAGCTGGTGACGCAGACGATTATCGGCGTGGCGCGGCGTTTCCCGATTATCCGTTTTGACGCGGCGATGACGCTGACCAAGCGGCATTATCAGCGTCTCTGGTTCCCGGAACCGGGAACGGGCGGCGATATCGCGACCCGGTCCGAATATGGCCTGACCAAGGCTGAATTTGATCGGGCGTTCCCGGAAGAATTCTGGCGCAATGTCGTCGATCGGATTGCGGCGGAAGTTCCGGATACGCTGCTGCTGGCCGAGGCGTTCTGGCTGATGGAAGGGTATTTTGTTCGGACGCTCGGGATGCACCGCGTATACAATTCTGCGTTCATGAATATTCTCCGCGACGAGGACAACGCTAAATACCGCGTATTGATCAAGACGACGCTCGACTTCGAGCCGGAAATTCTGAAACGATACGTTAACTTCATGAATAATCCGGACGAGAAGACCGCCGCGGAGCAATTCGGCAAAGGCGATAAGTATTTCGGGATTTTAGCGATGATGGTGACGATTCCCGGGCTGCCCATGTTTGGGCACGGGCAGCTTCAGGGCTTTACCGAGAAATACGGGATGGAGTACCGGCGGGCGTACTGGGACGAGCAGGTCGATTGGGACCTGATGCGCCGGCATGAACGGGAGATTTTCCCGCTTCTTCATCAGCGCCGCCGCTTCGCCGAAGTCGACAACTTCCGTCTTTATAATTTCGCGACCGGTTATGGAAATACCGACGAGAACGTTTTCGCATATTCGAATTTTGGCGAGGGCAAGAAATCGCTTTTCGTTTACAACAATCGCTATGGCGATACCCAGGGCTTCGTCCGGCAGTCGGTTCCGTACATTCCCGCCGGATCGACGGATAAGGCGACGGTTGAAACGACGCTTGGGGACGCGCTTGGGCTGCGTTATGAACCCGACCGCTACGTCATCCTTCACGACGAAATCCGCAAGCAGTATTTTATCCGTCCCTCGATCCGGCTGATGAACGAGGGCTTGTTCCTGTCGCTCGGGGCGTACGAATATTACGTCTTTAACGATATTTATGAAATTCATGACGATCTTCAGGGAAGCTGGGGGAAGCTCTGCGCGGAGCTCGGCGATCGGGGAACGGAGGATATTTATACCGCGCTTCAGGAGCTGGCGCTCAAGTACATCCTGGATCCGTTCCGCTGGTCTTACGACGGCGCGAAGCTGCGCTGGCTGGAGGAACTGGTCGGGACCGGCGTCGGGGATCCGGACGTCTGGCAGCAGGTTGTCAACGGTACCTGGCCCGATTTCGAGCGCCTGGCGAACCTGTTCAATACCTGGTACGGGGTTCAGGGAAAAGATACTGCGCTGATGTACGATGGGTTTATTCATGGCGTCCGGGAGATGTTGACGCTCCCGGGTTCGAAAGCCGTTCCCGGAATGGCCGCGACGAATCAGGCGCTCGAAAAGTTCGACGTCGCCGTTCGCGAGAATCCCGGCCTTTGGGTCGATACCTATCTGGCCGCGACGCTTCGGTTCATGGCGGAAAGCAAGGTCCCGTCGCGGTCGGCGTTCCCGCCGGTCGATCTTTTCCGCGACTGGTTCCTCGAACGCACGCTTTCTGCCGTGCTTTCAGCGGCGGGTTTTTATCTTCCAACGATCCCGGAACAGGTCGAGACGATCCGCTGGCTTTACCTGATCGGGCTGGACCGGCTGCGCGCCGTGCGCTTCGATACGATCGATCTCGTTTTGGACGACATTCTTGAGGCGGAGGAAACGCGCGTACTGCTTCGTGTGAATACGTTTGAGGGCGTCCGCTGGTTCAATCGCGAGATGGCGGAGCTGTTGGGACGGGTTATCCGGATCGGCGGGTATTACGCCCTCGCGTTCGATCCGACGCTGGGGGCGGCGGAACGGAACGCGGCGATCCGCGCGGTCGGGGGACTTTTCGAAACGTTCCAGGCGCGCGTCGAAGCGTCGGAGTACCGCTATGACCGGATGATCGCCATGAAGGCGGCTGTCGCGGACGAGGGCGCGGAAAAGGTCTCGGAGGCGGCCGCGGAGAAGATCGGGGAAGCGCCGGAAAAGCGGAAAAAGAAAATCGGCGCCGAAACGTCCGCTGCGAAAAAAGCTGAGGGAAAGCCCAAAGCGAGAAAGAAGGCGAAGGACTCGGACGAGCCGAAGGAACCGAAGCGGCGGGCGAGGAAGAGCGAAAAGAAGGAAGGCGAAGAAAAGAAGTAGATGATATTAGTGACAGGGGGAACGGGGTTTATCGGAAACGTCCTGGTCCGTAACCTCGTTTCCCTGGGATACCCGATTCGGCTGCTGATCAATCCGTCGACCGAAACGCCGCGGCTCCCGCCCGGGCTGGCGGTCGACGTGGCAATTTCCGGGCTTGACGACGAACGAAGCGTTCGTGCGTCGCTTAAGGGCGTCAGGACGATTTTTCATCTCGTCGGTACCGAATCGCGCGGGATTCATTACGATTTCGAGCGCGTCGATATCCGATCGACCCGGATCCTCGCCGAGCTGGGACGGGAGATGGAAATCGAACGTTTCTTTTACCTGAGTCATTTAGGCGCGGACCGGCATTCAGCTTATCCGTATCTGAAAGCGAAGGCGCTGTCGGAAGCGGCGATCGTCGCTTCCGGCGTTCCTTATACGATTTTACGAACGGCGGCGGTCTATGGGAAGCATGATCATTTTACCGAGGTCTTCGCGCGCTATCTTCGCGCGTTCCCGCGTTTCGTCCCGATCCCGGGGGACGGCTCGGCAAAAGTTCAGCCGCTCTGGGTTGACGACCTGGCGACGTGCCTGCTGCTCTGTTTCGAGGACGCGAAGAAAGCGTTTACGACGATTACGGTCGGGGGGATGGAGTCGCTGACGGTTGAGGAAATATTTCTGATGATTATGGAGGAGTTGAAGATTCAGAAGCGGCTGCTGCGGATGTCGCCCGTCTGGCACCGGCAGCTGGTCATTGCGATGGAACAGTGGTTCCCGAAATTCCCGCGGACGTATTTCTGGACAGATTATCTCGCCGAGGATCGGATTACCGGGATCGACGTTTTACCGAGGGAGTTCTCGCTTGTCCCGACGCGGCTGAGCCGGAATTTATCCTATCTCAGCGAACGCGGATAAGCGGACGCGCCGCCGTTTTCAAGGTCCGGGGAGGCAGGAGATGTTTGATGTTGTATCGTTTTGGCGTTCCGTCGTTAATCAGGAACGGACCCGATTAGAGGATTTTTTTCTTCCCGACGCGGTGATCCGTTGGCATAACACAAACGAACAATTCAGTGTCGGCGAATTTATCCGCGCGAACTGCGATTATCCGGGACAATGGCGCGGTCAGGTAGAACGGGTTGAGCGGACGGACGGGACGATCGTCACGGTCATCCGGGTTTTTGCCGCTGATGATTCGGTCTCATTTCATGTTGTTTCGTTTATCCGTTTACTCGGCGAACGGATCGCGGAATTGGATGAATATTGGAGCGAAGACGGCGAGCCGCCCGACTGGCGAAAAGAATTGCGTCTCGGCAGCCTGATTCGGAGTTTGCCATCGGCCCGTTCGGAAAAGGACGCCGGTCGTCCGTCAGGCGGATTGGCGGGATGATTCAGGAAGCTTGAAGCGGACGCGCCGTTGAGATGGATTTTTGAACCTTAATGGGAGCCATATGGGACTGAAAAATTTTTGTGTGCATGGTCATTTTTATCAGCCGCCGCGGGAGGATCCCGAAACCGGGCGGATTCCCGACGAGCCGGGCGCGGAGGGCTTCGGGAACTGGAACGAGAAAATCACGTCGCAGTGTTACCTGCCGAACGCGGAGCTCGGGAATTTCTCGCGGATCAGTTTCGATCTTGGCCCGACGCTGGGGAACTGGCTTGCGCAGGCTCATCCGCAGCTGCATCGGGCTATCCTCGATCAGGAAGCGGAGTTCTTCGAAAAAAACGGCGTGTCGAACGCCATGGCGCAATCGTATCATCATACGATCCTGCCGCTCTCGCCCCGTGCGGATATGGAAACGCAGGTCAGATGGGGGATTGCGGATTACGAAGCGCGCTTCGGGCGGCGTCCGCTCGGACTTTGGGCGCCGGAGACGGCCGTCAATCTGGAAACGCTCGACGTTTTGGCTGAGAACGGGATCCGGTTTACGATTCTCGCCCCCTGGCAGGCGGAGCCCTCCGACGCGCTCGACCCGTCGCGTCCCTATCGGGTCGCGCTCCCGGGCGGTCGGGAGATCGTCGTCTTTTTCTTTGAACGCGAGCTTTCGCTGAACGCCAGCTTCGATCCCGACGCGACGCTCGACGCCGATCGTTACCTGCGCGAGCTGCTGGCGCCGATGTTCCCTGCGCGCGGTCGTATTCCGCGAACGTTCGTTATCGCGTCGGATGGCGAACTCTATGGGCATCATCAGCCCAACCGCGCTGAATTTCTCTGTTGGCTGACGACCGGAGCTGCGGAAGCGGTGGGCGTGACGCCGCTCGTACCGGCGCAGGTTTTACGGGATGCGAAGAAACTTAACACGGTAAAAATTCGTGAAAATACGTCGTGGAGCTGTCATCACGGCGTGGAACGCTGGCGCGGCGTGTGCGGCTGCGCGGAGCGCGGCGGCTGGAAAGCGCCGCTTCGAGAGGCGCTTAATTTCCTCGCGGACGTTATCGATTTCGAATCGGAACGCGCGCTGGGAAGTTTCGGGCTCGGGCTTCAGGAAACCCGGAACGATTATGGCCGGGTTCTGGTTGGCGCGGAGAGCGCGGACGCGTTCGCGGCGCGCCGGCTTGGAAGCGCGGACGGGGCGGCCGCCGAACGCGTCAAGGCGCTGATGGCTGTGCAGCTCGATCGTCATCGCATGTTTACCTCCTGCGGCTGGTATTTCGAAACGTTCGATCGGATCGAGCCGAAAAATAATATCCGTGCGGCGGCGCGGGCGGTCCGGCGTTTCGACGCGCTCGCCGGGACGAACCTGAAAGATGAGATGGCGGGTCGGCTTTCCGCCGTCCAGGACGCCGCGAGCGGGCTCCGTGGAGACGAGGTTTTCCTGAATGGGTAAAGGGATATTTCTTATGAGCGAGGGAATGATGAAAAATCTGGCGACAGTCCGCAGGTCGGAACGATTCTGAAACTTTTGGCGCCCTTAGGGAAGACGCTTGCGATTGTCCCGCCGCGTCCGGGTTCAGCTCGATAACGGGCTTCAGGAGCGATATCCGAATCGCGATCCTGGCGGGGCGAGGCACTTCTGAGCGGGTAAACGTGATTAATGTAACATTGACAGCGCTTTGGCCCGCTATATAATTGAGAAGGTCTGCTTTGTCAGACAATTATTCAGACTGGAAAAGGAGTCTCTTATGAAGAAAAATATATTAGTTGTTCTGTTTGTTTTGTTTTGCTGCGTTGCCGTTTTCTCGGCGGCCTCGGCGCAGAAAGCGGTCGGCGATTATAAAATTGCGCTGATCCTTCCCGGTTCGATCAACGATCAAAGTTGGAACGCGACCAACTACGCCGGGCTCGTCGCCAGCAACGAGCAGCTTGGAACGAATATCGAGTATGTTGAAAATATCCAGGCGGCTGATTATGAATCGACGTTCCGTCAGTATGCAGAGCGCGGATATGATCTCGTTTTAGCGGCGGGAACGCAGTTCGACGAAGCGGCGAACGCGGTCGCGGCGGAATACCCGGATACGACCTTCTGCGTCGTGAACGGAACGGTCAGCACGGGCGATAACGTCGCGCCGATTTTCCCGCGCGAATATGAGGGCAGCTATATCGCGGCGCTCATCGCCGGGCAGGTCAGCGAAAAAGGTCAGTTCGCTACGATCGGCGGCTTCCCGAATCAGGCGATGGAAAACCTGCTTTCCGTTTACGAAAAGGTTTCGGTTGATATCGCGAAGGAGCGTGGAATTGAGGATGCCGCGGCCGTCCGCGCGTACGCGAATAGCTGGGACGATATCGCGCTGGGGAAGCAGATGACTGAGCAGATGATCGATAACGGTGCGGATGTGATGTTCATCTATGCGAATCAGGTCGGACTGGGCGGAATTCAGGCCGCCGCGGAAAAAGGCGCTAAATTTATCGGCTTCTCCTCTGATCAGACGCTGATCGATCCGGAAACTGTCGTCGCTTCCGTCGATTTTGATTTCAAAGCTTTCTATACCTGGGCGGTCGATAAATTCTTAAAGGGCGAGCTGGCGGGAAACATGGTTCATGAAGCCGGGATTGCCGAAGGCCTTTTCGTCCCGATTTATACCGAGAACGTCAGCGAAGAAATTCAGACGTTCGTTGCGGAGAAGCTCGCCGAATATGAAGACGGAAAGGTCGATCTGACCGAGCTTTTCTAAGCTGTTCCGGCCGAAAGAATCTCGCCCGGAGGCCTGCCGGCGGACGCTGAGACCCGCCTGGGAATGGGGAAGGAAGAAGCGGACGTTCGTCTTCTTCCTCCCTTCATAATATCAAAAAAGTCCGGCGCGCTCCGCTCTGTCGGCGCGTCTGAGCCTGTGGGACGGGGCGCGGTTCTCTGACCCCATGAGCGGGCTCTTCCTGATTTCGTAAGGTTATAGTATGGCCCATTTCATTGAACTCAGACATATTACCAAGTATTTCTCTCATGTCGTCGCGAATCAGGACGTTTCCTTCGCGATTCACCCGGGCGAGGTTTTAGCGCTGCTGGGGGAAAACGGCGCTGGGAAAAGTACCGTCATGAAGATTCTCTACGGCTTGTATCATGCCGACAGCGGCGAGATTCTTCAAGACGGAAAGCCGGTCGTGATCCGCTCGCCGCGCGACGCGATGAATCTCGGGATTACGATGATCCAGCAGCATTTTTCGTTAGTCCCGGCGCATACGGTTACGGAAAACCTGATTCTCGGGACCGTCCATGGGACGATCGATTGGGACGCGGTTCATCGGAAAGTCGCCGGATTAGCGGCGGCGCATGGATTCGAAATCGACCCGAAAGCCAAAGTCAGCAGTCTCGCGGTCGGCGTTCAGCAGAAGGTCGAGATCCTGAAAGCGATTTATCAGAATACCCGCCTGCTGATCATGGACGAACCGACGGCGGTTCTCACGCCGCAGGAATCGGAACAGCTGATGACCTTCGTTAAGAACTTTACGGCAGAGGGAAACTCGGTCGTTTTCATTACGCATAAGCTTCAGGAGGTCATGGAGGTTGCCGATCGGATTATTGTCATGCGCAGCGGGAGGATTTCCGGCGACTTGCGCAAGGACGAGACGAACGCGCGCGAGCTGTCGCGGTTAATGATCGGGCGCGATCTGGACGGCGAGCCGGGCGCGGAAAGTCGCGAAGACGCCGGCCTGGCGCCGGTTCGCCTTTCGCTTGAAAACGTCACGGTTGGCGGAGAAGGCGCGGTTCCAAGTCTGTCGGATATTACGCTGGGGATCCACGCCGGAGAAGTTTTCGGAATCGCGGGGGTCAGCGGCAACGGGCAGCAGGAGTTATGCGAGGTGCTCTGCGGCGCGCTCCCGCCGGCGGCCGGAACGATCCGTCTGGACGGCGAGGCGATTGAAAAGCTCGATATTCAGGCGCGGATCAGGCGGGGAATCGGCTACGTTCCTTCCAACCGGCATCGCGACGGGCTGGTCATGAACATGACGATCGCTGAGAACATGATCCTCAAGACCAGCTTTGATCCGCGCTGGCTGAAGAACGGGCTGATCGATCGGCGAAGGGTCGACGAGGTGTCCGATCGCGCGATTTCGACGTATCGGATTAAGGCGTCGGGGCCGAACGCGATTCTCAGGACGCTTTCCGGCGGCAATCAGCAGAAGGTCATTGTCGCTCGCGAGGTCGAGATCGGCGAAAAGGTCATTATTTTTGACCAGCCGACGCGCGGTCTCGATCTCGGCGCGATCGACAACGTTCATCGGATTATTCGCGGGGAAAAGGAAAAGGGCAAAGCAATCCTCCTCGTTTCGACCGAGCTGAGCGAAATCATGGCGCTTTCGGATCGCTTTACCGTTTTGTATAAAGGAAAAATGCAGGGCGTTTATCGCCGCGGCGAATTGTCGACGGAGGAGATCGGCCTGCTGATGGCGGGGTACAGGGTTGGCGAAGGAGGCGCGCATGGATGAAAAGCTGCGCGATGGGATTCTCTTCCGGCTTCTGGCGGTTGGCGCCGGTTTAGCGTTGAGCGGATTGCTGTTGGTTTTTATCGATCGGAACCCGATCGAAGTCTATCGGATTCTTTTCGCGTCCCTTTTCCGCGATAAATATACGTTTTTCGATATCTTCGTAAAAGCGACCCCGCTGATTTTTACGGGTCTGGCGTTTACGTTTACGTATAAGGCGAGTTTATTTAATATCGGCGCGCAGGGGCAGTTTTATATCGGCGCCGTCGTCGCGGTATCGGTTTCGTTATCGCTCGCGGAGCGGCTTCCGGGCGCGGCCGTCCTGATGATCGCGTTTTCAGCGATTTTAGCGGCGGGCGGCGCCTGGGGCGCGCTGATCGGGTTTTTCAAGGCGCGGTACCAGGCGAACGAGTTCTTAACGAGTATGATGTCGACGTATGTCGCGCTGAACTTCATGAATTACCTGCTGCGGACGGTCCTGAAAGAGACGAAAGGCGAATATCCGCAGACGAACCCGCTCGCGAAAAGCGTCTGGCTTCCGAAGCTGGTTCAGGGAACGCGGCTGCACTGGGGTTTCGTTATCGCGGTCCTGACGGCGGTCCTGGTCTGGGTCGTTCTTTACCGGACGCCGTTTGGTTTCCGGATCCGCGCCGTCGGCTTGAATCAGCGCGCGGCGGAGATGTCCGGGATCGACGCGAAAAAGCTGTGCGTCCTGACCTTTTTTATCAGCGGCGCGCTGGCGGCGGCGGCCGGACTGACCGAAGTCAACGGTATGCAGCACATGCTCGTTCAGGGGTTTAATCCGACGATCGGATCGGAAGGGCTGGGAATCGCGATCCTGGCGAACGCGAATCCGATCGCGATTATATTTACCGCGCTTCTCTTCGGTGCGCTGCGCGTTGGCGGGCTGGTCGCCGCGCAGGTCGCCGGGATTCCGCCGAGCTTTATCGAACTGATGCAGGGGTTTGTCATGATCTTCGTGATCTTATCGAATTATCAATGTGCGGCGATGGATCGCGCCCGCGAGATCCGGAAGCTGCGAAAGGCGGCGGCATGATTCTCGGATTGCTTTCACGCGCGGTGCTGATGAGTACGCCGCTCCTCTACGGTGCGATTTCCGAAGTTTACGCGGAACGGTCGGGGATGATGGTCACCGCGATCGAGGGGATTTTCCTGATCGGGGCCTGGGCGGGCTTTACCGGCGCGTACCTGACCGGGAGCCTGGCGATCGGGTTGATCTGGGCGGTTCTCGGCGGACTGCTGCTGGCGGCTGTGTACGGCTGGATTACCGTCTTCCTGAAGCAGCATCAGGTCGTGACCGGAACGGCGCTGAATATTCTCGCCGTTGGGATCTGCGCCTTTTTCCAGCGGGTCATCTTCGGCGTCCCGACGACGCCGCTGACGGTTCGACCGCTGCCGAGCCTGCCGGTCCCGCTGCTGTCGAAGATCCCCTGGATTGGTCCGATCCTGTTTGATCAGAATATCCTGACCTACGGGATTTATATCCTGCTCCCGATCAGTGCGTTTATCCTTTATCGGACCTCCTGGGGGCTGACGATCCGGTCGACGGGCGAAAATCCGGAAGCGGTCGACGTCGCGGGGATCAGCGTCAACCGCGTCCGTTTCCTGATGGTGCTGCTGTCGGGCGTCATGGGCGGGATCGCCGGATCGTTTTATTCGATCGGATATCTGGGCATGTTCGCGGATAATATTATCGGCGGCCGCGGCTGGATCGCGTTTGCGATCTGCTTCCTCGGGAACTGGAACCCGAAGGGGGCGCTGGTCGGGACGGTCGTTTTCGGTCTGGCGGAGGCGCTCGCGATTTACATGCAGTCGCTGGGCGGGCAGAGCTTCTTCCCGAACGAGCTGTTTATCGCGCTGCCGTACCTGCTGACGATCGCGCTGACGATTACGCGGCGTTCGTTTAACGTCCCGGCGAAGCTGGGCGAACCGTATATCAAGGAGAACTGAGCGGACGGGTCTGCGACGCGTTCGGATATGGACAGGGGATCTTCGGGTTCCCTGTTTTATTTTCCGGGGCCGCGTTTTTATCTGTTGTTAACGTTAGAGTTGGCTAATCAATGATAAACTCTACTCACCAATCCATCTGGAGGAACCAACATGGACGACATGCAAAAATATATTCAGGACGCGGACATGAATAAGATCGCGTTAATTGTTGAGATTCATAAAGCGTACGAGGCCGGCGCAATTACGCAGGAAGCTGCGCGGCGGCGCATGCGCGAAGAGGTGAAGCGTGTAACGCCTTCGGATATCGCGCTCGCGGAACAGCAGATGAAAGAATGCCATGAGAATTTTCAGGAAAAGGAAAAGATTCAGGAAATGCTCGTGTTATTCGAGGAAGTTCTCGTCGAGGAGAAACCAGCCCTCGACCGGGATCATCCGATCGCCTGTTATCTGCGCGAGAACGACGCGATGCGGAAGATATTGCTGGAAATTGAAGATCTCGTTCAGTATCCGGTGATCCGGAATCAGTGGCATGAGCTGTACGACCGTCTGACTCAGTTTCGGATTCATCTCTCCCGAAAGCAGAACCAACTGTATTCGCTGCTGGAGAAGAAAGGTTTCGACCGGCCGACGACGATCATGTGGACGCTTGACGATTATATTCGCGACGAAATCCGGGACCTGTGGAAGCTTCTCGAAGATGGAGACGAGGAAGCTTTTATCCGGATGCAGCCGACGCTGGTCGAAGACATCCGCGACCTGATTTCGAAGGAAGAATCGGTCCTGTATCCGACGTCGTTAAAAATGATCAGCAATGCAGAATTTGAGGAAATGAAATCCGGCGACCGCGAGATCGGGTTCGCCTGGATTGAGACGTCAGCCCTGCCGGAGCAGAACGTCCCGGAGACCGCCTCTGCGAACGAAAGTGAATTCGTCCGGGATTTATCGAAGCTGCTTGGGAAATACGGGCTGGGAAAAGATCAGGATGAGGTCCTCGACGTTCGGACCGGGAAGCTGACGCTTGATCAAATTAACCTGATTTTCCGCCACCTGCCGGTCGATATTTCTTACGTCGACGAGAACGAAATCGTCAAATTCTACTCCGATACGGAGCACCGGGTCTTTCCGCGCAGCAAGAATGTCATCGGCCGCGACGTCAAAAACTGTCATCCGAAGGCCAGCGTTCATGTCGTCAAGGAGATTATTGACCGCTTCCGGAGCGGCGAGAAGGACACGGCGGAGTTCTGGATCAATAAGGAAAACTTTTTTGTCTATATTAAATATGTCGCCGTCCGGGATGACGCGGGGAATTTCCGAGGCGTACTGGAGATGATGCAGGATGCGCTTCATATCCGCAGTCTCGAAGGCTCGCGGACGCTGCTGACCTGGAACGAGGACGCGGGAGGAGCGGAAAAGAAGGAGAAAGCGGAGGATGCCACCGCGGCGGCTCCTTCCGTGGAACCGCCGCAGACGACCGTGGGAAGCGGCGCGATTGAAATCAGCGCGGAAACGAAGCTGTCGGATCTGCTGGCTCGTTATCCATGGATGAAGGAAGAGCTAGTCAGGCTGCGCCCGAATTTTAAGATGCTGAATACGCCGTTGGCGCGGATCATGATCCCGAAAGCGACGGTCGCGATGATGAGCGAGCGGGGCGAAATTGCGCTGGATGAGCTGATTCAGGCGATGAAAAAAATGATTGCCGCGCGCGCGGGATAGGGAATCGCCGCGGCGGAGGCGAACCGCGCTCGTCAGGATTCAACGGATTGCGCTGATAGATTTCGGGAGGAAGCCGGCGCGATCCGTTTTGATATTTAAACAATATTTAATCTTGACGGGGGAAAAGAGATGGATAAAAATAGAACTAATGTTTTCTGAACAGGATTGACAGCGTAAATCCTGGCGTTCCGCAATCGACAAGCTGTTCTGGGCGCTCGCAGAGTTCCCTGCGCTTCAGACGATGAAAATTGACGAGTATCTCCCCTTTATAGCGGCGATGAATCGTAGATAAGGAGTTTTGTGTGAGAAGAAAAGCCGTTCTGACGCCTGAGCTTCTTCCGCTGGTTATCGGGCAGTTTATTTCCTCCTGGGGAGAATGGATATTTGATTTTTTTATTTTAATTTATATCTATGATAAGACGACCTCGCCCATGATGGTCGCCCTGCTGACGATTGTTCAGGTTGCGCCGAACGTCGCGCTGAGCCCTGCGGCGGGTATTTATGTTGACTGGCATGAGCGTACGCGGATTCTGTTCCTGACGGACCTGATCCGGGGCGCGGCGATTCTCGGGATCCTGTTTTTTGACAACATTGCCGTCATCTTCTGGTTAATTCTGCTGAAAAGTACGGTTTCCGTTTTTTTCGACCCCGCGCGGATTTCCTATATCACGGAGGCTTCCGACGAGGCGTCGCTGCTGACGACGAATTCAGCGTTTTCGTTTATTTATACGTCGACGATGGCGCTGGGGCCGCTGACCGCCGGGTTCCTGTATGGCCGCTTCAGGATGGAATGGCTGGTGCTGTTCGTGGCGTTAACCTATTTTATTTCGGCGGCGACGTCGCTGAAGCTTCCGAAAGCGGTGAAAGAGAATCAAAACGAATTCCCGGACGCGCGGCCGTCTTTTATTTCCGAGCTGAAAAATGGACTGAGTTATCTGGGTCGGGATCGACGGATTCAGCGCGTCTTCCTGGTCTCGGCAGGGCTGATTTTTGCGATTGGCGTTTTTAATATTGTTGAGATGACTTATTGTCAGTCGGTCCTGAATTTAACCGACGAGCAGATTGGTTTTCTGTATAGCTGCGATGGGGTCGGGCTGGCGCTCGGCGCCTGGCTGATCGGGATGAATCGGATCCGGCTGAAAAATACGCTGCTGTTCGGCGGAATTCTTCTGGCGATTAATTTTTTTGCTTTAGCCGTATTCCGGAATTATATCGTTGTCATTATCGGGAATCTTACAGGCGGAATCGGGAACACGTTCATTCTGACCGGTTCGCAAACGCTCGTCCAGTTATTCTCGCCGAAGGAGGATATCGGGAAGATCATCAGTCTCCGATATACGGTTCATGGGCTGTTTTCTTTGATCGCTTCTTTCCTTGGCGGGATCGCTCTTTCCAGGGTTGGAAGCGTTCCGTTATTGATTTTTCTGGGGATTCTGGCGGCGGGGATCAGCCTGTTGTCGGTCGGAATGGATGGAACCGGTCATGATGCCGTCGCAGCGGATTTCTGAAAGCGGGTTTTTTTTCTCGCGGCATGGGACAACGTTTCTTTATCCTTTGCAGGTTCGCCTGATTGAAACGCTTCATCAGGCGAACCTGTCCGGTACGGTTTCGGTTCCATCTGATTTTCTTGTCGAAAAGCTTCTGGAAAGAGGATATTCGAAAAAGGCGATCGATTCAGAAATCGGCCGGTGTTTTTATTTCGGTACGTTAACTCGAATGGGCGTTGAGCGTGATGACGAAGTGCGGATAACCCCGTTTTTTAATCTGCTGTATCCGTCGTACATGAAGGAAATCAGCCGGCAGGAAAACGAGGTCTTGATCCGAGTCTATCGCAGGGGCGCCGACCGGTTTTCTTTGGTCGTCCGGGATACGTCATTCCTGAACGCTGCGTTAAGACGATGGCTGGACGAGCAAGGCTTTAAGAAGGTCCCGATCTATGAGCTTAGAAAAAGCGGCGTAACGGTCCGTGAAACGGGCCGGATTTTCCATGAATTATTTGATTTAATTTCTGAATACGGACACGGAAGCAGCGATTATCGGCATATAAGCGAATCGGAAGCGCTTATTTTACTGATTGAAAAGTATGGGAAATATTACGGCAGTATTAAAGATAAATATGTCCATTACGCTCTTCCGCACGAGTACTCATGGCGGGATTCTTGGATTCTTCGAAGCGTCCTGGCGCAGATCCGGAAAGTCGCTCGCGGTCCTTTGGAATGGCGCGGAAGTCCTTTTTCGCAGGCAGAAATTTATCGGTCCCTGACGCGGGACGGCGACGAGGCGCCTCGTCGGGTTCGCCGCGAAGATTTTGAACAGTGCTATTTATACCTGCAGCGGAAGCTGTTCATCCGCTCCCTTGGCGTGATGAACGGGATTGAGAAATTCACGATGGTCGGACAGGCCGAAATCTGGATCGAAGAATTTTTCCGTACGATAAACGAGAACTATTCGATGCTGGACGCGTCGATTCTATATAGCGGTCAGAATGAATATTCGATCCGGGTCGCCAATAATTCGTTTCTCCCGAACCGGATTCGTTCCAGATTTGAAGATCTGCGCGCTGAAATGACGGAATATTGGATTCGTGCGGAAAATATCCGCGGCGATGATCTCGTCGATCTGCTGACGGACTGTTCTTTGGATTTGACGGTTTGGAGAAAAAGAAATGCGCCGATCCGGATTTTTTCCGGGCGGGGTTGATTCTGGAAAGTGACATGAATCAACCTTGCCAATGCACATAATTATGCTATAATGGTGCGCAAGAAAGGGAGCGTGAAATATGCCGATGATCAAACCCATTACACATCTTAGAAATACTACGGAAATATCGAACCTTTGTCACGAAAAGAAAGAGCCGCTCTTTATCACGAAGAATGGCTATGGTGATCTGGTGGTCATGAGTATAGAAGTTTACGAGGAAATGTTTGAAACGTCGCAGATCGATACCGTGATCCGCGAAGCTGAAGAGGAGTTCGCCGAGAACGGCGTTCTATTAGATGCGCGGGACGCGCTTTCTTCTCTACGTAGGAAATATTTTGGATAAGTATCTTGTAAAGATCTACGCTCGGGCTTATCGTGATTTGGATTCGATTTATGCTTACATTGCGGAAAGCCTTTCAGAGCCTGATATCGTATTGCGCACAATTAATGAATTGGAATCCGCTTTTTATAGGTTGGAAGATTTTCCGGATCGAGGTTCAATTTGTCGTAAAGCTGCCTATGCAGACCGAGGCTTTCGACAGTTGTTTGTAAAAAATTATTGCATTCTTTATCAAGTGTTGGATGAGAAGAGAGAAATACATATTTTAGGTGTGTGGAATATGCGGCGCAATTTCTAAAAAAATTCACCGCTTTCCACGCTGCGCTCCAGGCCGCGTCATTAATCCGCCGTCAAAGCTCCCGCTTCGGTACCCCCTTAAATCGAGGACGCAGCGCTCAAAGTCGAGCGCGCGCAGCCGCGTATTCAGCGCCTCCCTGGCGCTGAGAACCGTCTCCATGTCCTCCGGCGCGACTTCGATCACGGCGATCCCGGCGATCAGCCGGACGCGGCAGTCCGCAATCCCGAGCTCCCTGACGCTGCGCTCCGCTTCGGCGATCCGATCGAGATCGGCCCGCCGGATCGGTACGTTATACGGGATCCGCGTCGCGAGGCAGGGCGAGGCGGGCGCGTTCCAGGTCGGCAGTCCGAGCTCTTTCGAAAGCGCGCGGATTTCCGCCTTGGTCAGTCCGGCTTCCGCGAGCGGCGACCGCGTTCCGGTTTCCTCGACCGCCCGTCTTCCCGGGCGATAAACCTTTCCGTCGTCGGCGTTCTGTCCTTCGATAACGACCGCGGCGCCGCGTTCCCGGGCGATCGCCCAGATCCGCTCCATCATGAGCTTTTTACACCGGTAACAGCGATCGGGCGGATTCCGCAGGATTTCCGGATCTTCTTCGATTTCAACGCGGATCCATTCATGCCGGAAGCCAAAGCGCGCCGCGAACGCTTCCGCGGCGGCGCGGAGCTCAGGCGGGTTGAAATCCGAAAGGATCGTCAGCGCGCTGAACCGGTCGCCCAGGACGTCTGCGGCGACGACGGCGAGGAGGGCGCTGTCAACGCCGGCGGAGAACGCGGCGATCGCGGACGGGAACGAGCTCAGGATTTTCCGGAGGCGCTCGTATTTTTCGCGTAATTCGGGTTTCATCCGCCGTCGCAGCCCATTGCGTTAATTTTTGCGGCAAGATAGCCGGCCCCGAACCCATTGTCGATATTGACGACGGCGATCCCATTCGCGCAGGCGTTCAGCATCGTCAGCAGCGCGGCCAGCCCGTTAAACGAAGCGCCGTACCCGACGCTCGTCGGCAGCGCGATCACCGGGCAGCTGACAAGGCCGCCGACGACGCTCGCGAGCGCCCCTTCCATCCCTGCGGCGACGACGATGACACGCGAGGCGCGAATCTCGTCGAGCCGGTTGAAGAGGCGATGGATCCCGGAGACGCCGACGTCCTGGATCCGCAGCACGTCGTTCCCGATCAGCTCGGCGGTCAGCGCCGCTTCGGCGGCGACCGGCAGGTCGGCGGTTCCGGCGGTGATGACAGTGATCCCGGGACGAAGCGGTTTTTCCGGGTCGCGGATATACAGGATCTTAGCCAGCGGGTCATATTCGGTTTCGGGAAGCTCGCACTGGATTCGGCCGTAAACGTCGGCGGCGATCCGCGTCGCCATGACGCAGCGATTCTTCGCGCGCAGCCGCCGGAAAAGCGTCACGATCTGGTCGTCGCTTTTCCCCTGTCCGAAGATGACCTCGGGGAACCCGGTCCGGTTCGCGCGGTCGGTATCGAGGACGGCGAATTCGCCGACGGCTTCGGCCTTCTTTTCGCGGTAGCGCGCGAGCGCGTCGTCGGGGCTCAGCCTTCCGGCGGCGACGGATTCGAAGATTTTTTTGAGCGCGCCGTCGCTTAAATCGAGCGTTTCGGCGGCGCTCGTTTGTTGATTGCGCATGATAATCCCTCGCGTTGGCGGATCGGTTCCGCGCTTCGGGCGCGGCCGTCCGTCTTCTTTTATAATAATAAACGGATTTATCGCGCTCGCGTCTTCTAACATGAAGCGGCGAGCGGAAAGGGGCTTCATGACGATCGATCGGGATTCGGTCCGGATTCGGCGCTTCGCCGTTCTCGGCGGCGTTCTGGCGGCGGGCGCGCTGGCGTTGGCGCTGCTGGGACCGTTGCGGCTGGGCGCGCCGCCGCTGCGGAGGTCGCTTCTGAGTTGGGCGGCGGCGCTTCCGCCGGCCGCGGCGTTGATTTTCGCGGGAGCGGTCGTCAGCCGTCCGGGATTCCGGTCCGGATTGCGCGCTGCGTTTTCTGGCGGCGGGCGCCGGTTCGCGGTACTGACGACCTTGATCAGCGGCGGGGGGATCGCGGTCTGGGCGGCGCTGATCGTTCGGCTCCGCTTGGGAACGGCCGGTATTTTTGCGGACAGGGTCCTGTTGACGCGGCTGGAACCGGCGGCGCTGGCGGTTTGGGCGCTGAGCGCGGTTCTCTATCCCTTCCTCGCGGATTCGGCGGCGGCACGGGCGGGTCGGACGAAAGCGCGGATTTTTATTGCGCTGCTCGGGATCATGTCGCTGGTCGCGCTGACGGTTTGGCGGACGGGGCTCGGGCTGACGAAGGAAAACGCGTTCTGGGGCGAGCCGACGGTCCCGCTTCTCGAATGGCATCTTCTGGTCGTCTGGGCGCTGCTCCTGGCGGCGCTGCGGCTGGCGGTCTGGGGCGGCCTTCGGACTCCATTCGCCGCTCGATATTCGGCATGGCTCATCCCTGTCGCGATCTATTTGACGGCCGCGCTCGTCTGGCTTTCGATCCCGAATCAGCATGGGTTTTTCTCGCCGCCGGGACGCGAACCGAATTTCGAAACGTACCCGTTTTCGGACGGCGCTTTTTACGGTCATTACGCGCGCGCGCTGATGAACGGGATGGGGTTCAAGGGCGCGGATATTCCGCCGCGGCCGCTGTATATCCTGATCCTGGCGCTGTGTCACCTGCCATTCGGCGTCCGCTACGAATCGGTGATCGTTTGCCAGACGCTGATTTTAGCGCTGCTTCCGGTCGTGATCTATCAGGTCGGCGCTGCGCTGCATAGCCGCGGGGCGGGCGCCGCGGCGGCCGCGCTTTGTATTCTTCGCGAGACGCATGGTATTTTCGCGGCGACATACGCGCATAACGTTTCGATCACGAAGTATTTTTTCGCCGACTTGCCGGCGGCGCTGGCGGCGGCGTTTTTTTTCTGGGCGTTGATTCAATATGCGGCCGCGGCGCGTTCCGGTTCGCCGCGCGCGCGGTTTTTCGCGCTGCTCAGCGGCGGGGCGCTGGGGATCCTGACGCTGATCCGAACGCAGAGCCTGATCCTGCTCCTCGTCGCGCTTCCGACCGCGATTTTCGCGAACCGGAACGCTGCGCTGAAGCGGCGCGCGGCCGTCGCCGGATGGCTCGTTCTGGGGCTGGCGCTCTGCGTATCTCCATGGCTGATCCGCAGCCGCGTAATCACCGGCTCGTTCGTCTTTGATCATCCGCGGACCCAGACAGGAGAGCTGGCCGCCAGCTACAATATCGGCGGGTTCGACCTGTCGCGCGAGGACGGGATGAGCGACGGGGCTTATCAGGAGAAGCTTTCCGCCGCGATCCGGCGGAATATAGCGGGCTATCCGGAAGAAATCGCTTCGTTCGTCATCGCGCATTTTTTCAACGCGCTGATCGCGTCGGTTCGCCTTTTCCCGGTTCGGACGGCGCTTTCGCGATATGACGAGCTGGGCGGCGGAACGGCGTTCTGGGAAACGGGGCTGGCGTCGGAAACGCCCGCCGTCGTTTCGATCGGGATGGTTGCCGGCTGCCTGTTGGCGGCGTATGGGATCGCCGCCGCCGTCCGGAAACGGGGGCGGCGCGGCTGCCTTCCGGCGATCGGGCTGATCGTTTTTCATTTCAGCACGGCGCTGGGCCGTTATTCCGCGGGACGTTACCTGATCCCGATGGATTGGGCGATGCTGCTTTACTTCGGGACGGCGCTGGCGGAGCTTCGCGACGACCTGACGCGCGCGGCCGGATGGCGTCCGGTCCGGCGGCGCGTGGACGTTTTCCCGCCCTGTTCGCTCCGTTCTTTTGGAAGTCGCGGCGTCTTCGCTTTAGCGGCGGTGTTGGCGCTCCTCGGAGCGGCGCTTCCGCTGGCGGGGCGACTGTTCCCAGCGACGCTCGTACCGGCGGGGCGCGCGGAAGTCGCGGCGAAATTAGGGCTGAGCGAAACGGATGCCGCGGCGTATGATTACCTGCGGAGCGCGATCGCGATTTATCCGCGCTATTACGAGCCGGGGAGCGGCGAACCGGAGAGCGCGAAGGTTGGCTATGACGCCGCGCCGGAGGGACGGCTGATGTTTCTGACGCTGTCGCCGGGAGGGTTTGGAACGATGCGCCTCAGGACGGACGCCGCGCCGGCTTTTTTCCCGGATAACGCGACGGTTTGGATTGCCGGGAAGACGGACGGCGCGGTGACGGATGTGTCGCTGGTCCTGGTCGAGGCGGGGGATAAATCCGCGCTGATTCAAAGCGGGCCGCGGCGGAAGGAATAAGGGAAAGGATGTCAAGATGAGATTTTTAGTCGCTGGATACGGATCGATCGGCCGCCGGCATTTACGCAACCTGCGCGCCCTGGGGCAGGAGGATCTGGTGTTATTGCGTTCGGGACGCAGTACGCTCCCCGAGGATGAGATCAAAGATGTTCCCGTTGTCAGGACGATCGAAGCAGGGCTTTCCTATTGCCCCGACGGCGTCGTCGTCGCGAACCCCACCGCGCTGCATCTGGCGGTTGCGCTGCCGGCGTTGGCGGCCGGCTGCGCTGTTTTGATGGAAAAGCCGATCGACGGCGGGCTTCAACCGGTTCTCGCGGAGCGGGCGGCGCTTGAAGCGGGGGCGGATCGCTTCCTGATGGGGTTTCAGTACCGGTATCATCCTGGCCTGATCCAGGTACGCAGCCTGATTGCGGAAAATACGATCGGACGCGTCCTTTCCTACCGGATCCACTGGGGCGAATACCTCCCGGAATGGCACCCGTGGGAGGATTACCGCCGCTCGTACGCGGCGCGCGCGGATTTAGGCGGCGGCGTGCTGCGGACCCTCTGCCATCCGCTCGACTATAGCGCCTGGCTCTTCGGCGAACCGGCTCAGCTCTGGGGCTACAGCGGTAAGGTTTCCAATCTGGAGCTTGAGGTCGACGATCTGGCCGAGATCGGGATCCGGCATGAGACAGGGATTGTCGGCTCGATTCATCTGGACTATTTTCGCCGTGCGGCGCGGAACGACATGGAGATCGTCGGCAGCGAGGGCGTTATCCGCTGGCGGAACGACGACGGGCAGGTCTGCGTCCTGAAGCCGGGGCGGACGCCGGATCTCTGGACGCCGCCGGCGGGGTTCGAGCGGAACTGGCTCTTCCTGGAAGAGGCGCGTGAATTTATTGCCGTGGCGCGTCGTACTGCGGAACCGTCCTGCACGGTCGGCGACGGGATTCGCGTGATGCGGATGATTGAGGCTGTGCGGACGTCGATGACGGAGGAGCGCTTTGTCCGGCTGTAAACGGGGCGCAGGAGCGGAGAGCGCGCTTTGTCGCCGGAAGCCGCCCCGGTTGATCCTGCTGGACGCGGGCGCGCTCCTGGCGTATCTGATCCTCGCGATTGCGTTTACCCGCCCGCTTTGGGCGACGTTGACGGACGGGATTATCGGCCGGATTGGCGACAATATCTATTTTATCTGGCTGGTCGGCTGGTTTAAGAAGGCGTATTTTTCGCTCGGCGTCGATCCGATGAATGTCTGGTTCCTGAATTATCCGGCGGGCTGGTCGTTGGCGTCTACCGAAATTGCTCCGGCGCAGCTGGCGATCGCGGTCCCGTTCGCGCTCTTGGGCGGCGAGACGTTCGGGTATAACGCAGCGCTGCTGATCAGCTTCGCGCTGTCGGGCTGGTTCTGCTATCATTGGGTCGCGTCGCTGACCGGATCGCGCCGCGCCGGTTTCCTTTCCGGCGTGATTTTCGCCTGTCTCCCGTATCGTCAGGCGCATTTTCTGGCGGGTCACCTGAACCTGTCCGGGACGCAGTGGCTTCCGCTTTTTTTCTGGGGCTGGTTCGAGATTCTGCGGGCGGATCGCGCGGACGGGCGCGCTGCGCTGTGGCCGGCGCTGCTCGCTGCGTTGGGGCTGGGGCTGACCGCTCTCTGCTCTCAGTATTACGCGTTCATGCTGATATTTCTTTCCGGGTCGCTGATGATCCTGACGCTGGTCCTTCGGGACCGAAAGCGGTTCCGATCGGCGGCGTTCTGGAAGACGCTCGCGGCTTTCGTCGTTTTTTCGCTTCCGCTCCTGATCGTCGCGGAGGCGCCGTTCCTGACGCTGAACGCTTCGGGCGCGCTCCCCGACCGCGATCTTTCCGCCGTTCGGCAGTATTCCGCGTCGGTCAGCGATTTCTTCCTGCCGGCGACGACGCATTTCGCCTGGGGCGGGCGCGTCGGCTCGATATTTCGTCGGGACCTCTGGATCGAATCGACGTTATACCTCGGGGTCGCGGCGCTGGCGCTCTTTTTCGTCGGTCTGACGCTGCGGCGGCGCCCGGGAGGGGAACGGACGCGCTGGCTCTGGTTCCTGCTCTCTGCCGGCGTTCTTCTCAGCGCGCTTCTGGCGATGGGGACCGATCTGCATTGGAACGAGCGTCCGGTCGAACTGCCGCTGCCGTCGGCGCTGGCGGAGCGGCTGGGGCGCGGATCGCTCCCGCTCCTTCTCCCCGGATATTTCCTGTTCCGGTTCGTTCCGTTTTACGCGAAGATCCGGGCGACGATGCGTTTCGGCCTGTTTACCGGACTGTTCGTCGCCGT
Organism: Anaerolineaceae bacterium oral taxon 439; assembly: GCA_001717545.1. Lineage (NCBI taxonomy): Bacteria > Bacillati > Chloroflexota > Anaerolineae > Anaerolineales > Anaerolineaceae > Anaerolineaceae bacterium oral taxon 439. The sequence continues at coordinate 527,195 of CP017039.1, forward strand.
TGGCGCAGGGTTGGGCGCGGCCCGGCTCCTCGGTCGGACCCGGCGGCGATATGGCACGGCACTTTTTCTGGGCCTGATTTTAATCTGCGTCCTCGATTTTTATCCGAAATCGTTTCCGGAGCGCGCCGAAATCGCGCCGCGTCCGGTCGATCTCTGGCTGGCGGGAGAAGCGGGCGAAGGCGCGGTCATGCGGCTGCCGTTCGCGCTGAACGACGATCAGGCGGCGACGTACGCTACGCTGATTCATGGGAAGCCGTTCGTCGGCGGCTTTTTCAACGCTTTCCCGACGGCGCAGTATCGAAAAATTCGCCCGGTCATGGAGACGTTTCCTTCCATGGAGGCGCTTCAGCTCGCGAAGGAACTGGGCGTCGGTTATTTCATTCTCGAACGCGACGACGCGCTCCCGGAAGCGGAACGCGCCGCCGTCCAGGTCGCGACGGGCGAACGGGCGGAAGCGCTCGGACTGATCCGCCTGTATCAGGACGCGGACGTGATCGTCATGGGTTTTCAGGAGGACGAATGAGGCTCCGGATAAAAAATTCAAATTCATCGCTGCTTTGGGCTGGCGCGCTTGGAAGCGCGTTCGCCGGCGCGCTCCTGCTGTGGGTGAGCATGTCGCAGTCAGTCGGGATCGGCGGCGACGCGGTTATTTATCTCGAATCGGCGCGGAATTTTGCCGCCGGGCGCGGGATCGGACTGATCCAGCCGGACGGTACGTTCCGCCTGATCCCCTATTTCCCGCCGTTTTATCCGATCGTCCTCGCCGGTTTCGCGAAGCTCGGAATGGAAATCCTTTCGGCGGCGAAGCTGATCAATCTGGCCTGCTTTATGCTGATGATCGCGTTGGTCAGCTGGGGCGTCGGGCGGGCGGCGAAGCGCTGGTACGTCGGCTGGCTCTGCGGCGGGCTGCTGGCGGGGTCGCCGATTCTGGTTCCCGGGTATTCATGGGCGATGTCCGAGCCGCTGGCGAATTTATTCGCGGTGGGAGCGCTGGCGTTCCTGCTGCGTTCTTTTGAGGCGGAGGGCTGCGGGGCGTCGTTTGCGTTGTCGATCGGCTGCGCGGCGGCGGCGGCGGCGACGCGCTACTCGATGATCCTTGTCCCGATCGCCGGAGCGGGACTGACGCTGATCCTCGGCCGGAGCCGGACGGCGGCGCGCCGCGTTTTCGCGGCGTTCCTTTATGGGGCGGCGTCGCTGCTCCCGTTGGGGGGATGGATGGCGTATGATCATGCGGTGACGGCGACGACCGCGTCCCGTTCGCTTCTTGACCGTTCGGAGCTGACGCATGAAATTTTTCGCTACCTGCGGGAGATGGGGATCGTAATTCAGGGTTGGTTCGTTCCAGAATCATGGTTGGCGAGGCTCGATTGGCGGGAATTTCCGGCCCTGGCGGCTGCGCTGCTGCTGATCGGGCTGCTGCTGATTGTCCTGATCGCTGCGGCGACGGTTCGCATCGGGGGCGGCAGGGACCGGGACGAGCCGTCGAATACGCTGCTGCTGGCGGCGGCCGCGTTTATACTGGGATATATCGCGCTGATCGGCGCGGTTTCGGTAAGGACGTATCCGCCGATTACGATCGGCCAGCGCATGTTCCTTCCGGCGCACATTGCGGCGATCGTGGTTTTTTCGCTGTTGGTCGGGTCGGATTGGACGGCGCGGGAGGCGCGGACGAAAGCCGGCTTCGCGGTGACGGCGCTTTGCGCGCTGCTGGCCGTCGGGTTTTTTACGCTGAGAACCGTCCGGATCGCGCGCCAGAACGCTGTTTCCGGTTTCGCCTTCGACGCGCCGGGCTGGCGGGAATCGGAGACGATCGCGGCGCTGAAAACGCGGATGGGCGGCGACAGCGTGATTGTTTCGAACGAGGAAACGGCGCTGCGGCTGTACCTTGAGCGTCCGATCTGGCAGCTGCGCGAGATTTACGCCGGCGCGGGCGATCCGTTCCCGCCGTCGTTCAGCGACAGAACCGCCGCCACGGGAGATCCGGCGCGGGCGGCGATTCTCGCGCCGGACGGGATCCTCGTCCTTTTCGACAGTTTTGAAGATCAGCTGGCCGAGCTTTACGGCGGAAACGGCGCGGAGCTTGCGAAGCGGCTGACCGAGGGGCTGACGCTCGTTTACGACGGCGGCGACGGGAAGATTTACCGCTTCGACCCGGTTCCATAAAGGCGAAGGCGTTTCTCCTGTCCTGTCGTGAGAACGGGAAGAAAGTCATGAAAAAATAAGGATGTCATCAATTCGGGCGGGCGGACGCTGCTATAGCGCTGGGGTTCCGCTCCGTTTCTTCGAAATTTTCGCGGCTGAAAGACCAAAATACAGGCGTGCGGCGATACGGTTTTGCCTGTGTACCGAAAATATACGGCCGGTTTGAGCCTGCGCGGGTTCTATGCTAAAATTTATTTTGCGCTATATGCAGGGAAATCGGTTATGCGAAACCCTATATATAGCAAAAATGGAAACGCGAAATTGGCCCGGCGCGCTGCGGCTGGCAAGGCGGCGGCGATCGGGATCCTGAGGCTTCGAAACGGGACCGGCGAAAGGGGTTGATCCGATTGGAGGTTCCGGGCGTCATGTTGGATGGGCCGATTTCATAAAGGCGAGTATAATAGAACAAATGTTTGCGCAGATGGTGATTTTGTCTGCGGATTTGATTTCAGGAGAGCGTCAGATGATTTGTCCGTTTTGCGGTGCAGAAAAGACCCGTGTAATCGATACGGGCGAGAAGTGCGACGGCACGGTTGTTCAGCGTCGCCGGCAGTGCGTCAGCTGTAAAAAGCGATTTAATACGTATGAACGTTCCAGCCTTGGAATGCCGATGGTGATCAAGGAGGACGGCTCGCGGCAGACGTTCAGCCGGGATAAGCTGGCGCGCGGGATTCGGATTGCCTGCGCGAAGCGGCCGGTTCCGGCCGGACGGATCGACGCGCTCGTCGACGAGATTGAACGCGATTTACAGAATTCTACCAGACGGGAAATCAACTCCCGGACGATCGGCGACAAGGTCATCGCCGGACTGAAGACGATCGATCCGATCGCCTATATTCGCTACGCGATCGTCTATTTCAAGCTGGACGATTTATCCGCGATTCGGGCTGAAATCGATCGGCTGACTTCCGAAGGTTTATAAACGACAGCGCTTATGGAAAGGTTTGGTGAAGGCAGATGGGAAAATCGGAACTGACCGCTATTCCTCCGCTTCCGGAGGGTTTACCCAGGATCGAGCTGAGCGACAATTCAATTCAAGTTCTGCGGAAGCGTTACCTGCGCCGTGGGGCGAACGACGAACCGGTCGAAACGGTTGACGAGATGTTCTGGCGGGTTGCGTATAATATCGCGGCGGTTGAGGCGAATTACGGCGGCGGCGTCATAGACCGGGCGAAGCAGTTTTATTCGCTGATGACGACGCGGAAATTTTTCCCGAATTCGCCGACGTTTACCGGCGCAGGAACGCCGCTGGGTCAGCTGGCCGCCTGTTTCGTGCTCCCGATCAGCGACGACATGGGTAAAAAATCGACCGGAATTTTTCAGACGCTCCGCGACGCCGCGCTCATTCAGCAGACCGGCGGCGGAAACGGATTTTCATTTTCGCGCCTCCGTCCGAAGGGCATGATCGTTCGGTCGTCCGCCGGAAAAGCGACCGGTCCGGTCGGCTTTTTACGCGTGTATGACCATGCGTTCAACGAGGTCGCGCAGGGGGGATCCCGCCGCGGCGCCAACATGGCGGTTTTACGCGTGGATCATCCGGATATCGAAGAGTTCGTTACCTGCAAAACGAGCGAGAACGCGATTACCAATTTCAATTTATCTGTCGCGATGACCGACGATTTCATGCGCGCGGTTGAAGCTGACGCCGATTGGAACCTCGTTTATCCTGATCTGACCGCGCCGGATTTCCCTGCTGATTTTGACGGCGATGTGTCCGACGCGTTGAAGGCGGGGCTGCCGGTCCGCGTTTTCAAGACGCTGCGCGCCCGCGAGCTGTTCGACCTGATCGTGACGCAGGCGCATCACAACGGCGAGCCGGGGGTCCTTTTCGTCGACGCGGCGAATCGGGAAAATCCGATTCCGAACCTGTACCGGCTGGAATCGACGAATCCCTGCGGCGAGCAATGGCTCGGACCGTATGAGAACTGCTGTCTGGGGTCGATTAACCTTGCGCGGCATGGCAAAGAGGACGGCTCGATCGACTGGGCTGCGCTTCGCGAATCGGTCCAAACGGCGACGCGTTTTCTGGATGACGTTATTGACGCGAACGCTTACGTTCCCGCCGTTCCGCAGCTGCGGACCGCGGCGTTGACCGCGCGCCGGATCGGGCTGGGGATTATGGGGCTGGCGGATATGATGTACATGAACCGGATCCGCTACGGCTCGGACGAAGGTCAGGAGTTCGCCGCTCAGGTCATCGAGTTTATCCGCTTTCATACGATGAAGGAAAGCATGAGGCTGGCGAAGGAGCGCGGCGCGTTTAAAGCAATTCAGGGGTCCGTCTACGATCCGAAGGCTTTGAAATGGACCGCGCCGAAGCCGATCGCGCCGTACCGCTGCGATTTTGGCCGGCCGGCGGTCGATTGGGACGAGATTGCGGCTGAGCTTCGGGAAAACGGGATCCGAAACGCGGCGCAGCTGACGATCGCGCCGACGGGAACGATCGCGACGGTGATCGGCTGCGAAGGGTACGGCTGCGAACCGGTTTTCGCGCTGGCGTATATTCGTCACATGAACGATAACGGGAAGGACGTCCTGCTGACCTACGCCTCGCCGCAGTTCGAAGCGGCGCTGGTCCAGTCCGGGCTATCGGAGGAACAGCGGCAGTCGATCGTCAATCAGGTCATGTCGGAGGGCAGCTGCCAGTCGATCCTGGAGCTTCCCGACGAGATCCGGAATACCTTCGTCGTTTCCGCGGATATTACCGCGGTCGAGCATATCCGTACGCAGGCGGCGCTCCAGGCGTTCGTTGATAACAGTCTGTCCAAAACGGTTAATTTCCCGGCTGGTACGACGGTTGAGGAGGTTGCCGACGCGTATAAGATGGCGTGGAAGCTTGGTTGCAAGGGGACGACGGTGTATATTACCGGATCGCGCGACAAGGTTGTTTTAGAGACGCGGTCGACGATGGAAAAGAAGACGGACGGCGCGGAGGCACCGGACGAGCCGGCGATGCTTGCCGTTCCGGCTGGTGAAGAGGGACAGCAGATGCGCTTGTGGCATGATATTAAGAAGCCGCGTCCGCGCTCCCTTCGTGGCTTTACGTATAAAAGCGATACGCCGATCGGAAAATCGTTTATTACGATTAACGAAAACGGCGGCGACCAGCCGTTCGAGGTTTTTATCAATACGGCCAAAGCAGGATCGGAGACTTCGGCGATTTCGGAGGCGATCGGGCGGCTGATCTCGTATAACCTGCGGATGGCTTCGCCGGTTGAACCGGTTCGGCGGCTGAAGGATATCGCGGATCAGCTTCATGATATCGGCGGCGGTCGTTCGCTCGGTTTTGGCCCCAACCGCGTTCGCTCGCTTCCGGACGGGTTGGCGACGACGCTCCTGGACTATGTCCGCGAGCGGCGCGAGCGGATCGCGGCCGAGGAAGGCTTCCGGACCGCGGCGTCGGGTCCGATTTCACGAGCGGGGGAGACCCGCGAATCCGGGCCTGCCGGCGCGCTGAACGAGGATTCCGCGGGCTTCATGCGGATCGGCGATTTATGCCCTGAATGCGGCGAGGCGTCGGTGATCAACGAGGAAGGTTGCCGGAAGTGTTATAGCTGTGGATATTCTGAGTGCTAAGGAACGGCGCGATTCGTGATAAGTTGGATTGGCCGGGGCGGACGTTCCGATTAATGTTTTCTTAATGTTGAAATAGTTACAAGTCGGGAATCTGTAAGGGATGATGATGTTATACTCAATGCGACAACAACGGCGCGGATGACTGCGCTTTAGGACAAGAAAGGGATCTTATGAAGCTTGTAAAAGAATTTAATCAGTATCTGGCCAATTTAGCCGTCGTTACCTTCAAGCTGCACAACGTTCACTGGAATACGGTGGGGACGCAGTTTGTCCGGGTTCATGAGTACACCGAAGAGCTGTATGACGAAACGTTCGAGTTTTTTGACGCGGTCGCGGAAATTTTGAAAATGAATGACGTCACGCCGGATTCCCGGCTGGCGGATTATCTGAAGAACGCGACGATTTCCGAAGGCGAAAAAACGGTTTTTGACTGCCGCGAAGCTTTTGAGGTGGTGCTGGCCGATCTGAAGGCGCTGCGTGAGGAAGCGAACGCGCTGCGGAACGCCTGCGACGCCGAAGGGTGGTTTACCTCCGCGGCTTTATTCGAGGATCAGATCGAAAGCTACAACAAGCGGATCTGGTTCGTGAAGTCGATTCTGGCGGCTGCGTAAGCGAAAGCGTTTGTGGAATGGCTCGGCCCGCTCTGATGAGGTGCGGGCCGAATCTTTTTATGGGGTCCTTCCGGATCCAGCGGGACGCCGCGGATCCGTTTTATCGGAGTTTCAGCGCAGTGTCCGGGGCAATGGCTCGTTTTTCACAAAACGTCATAACTTAAAACGGATTCACACTTGACAGGATCCGATTAGTTAGGTATAACTAATAGTGTCAATGGCAAACGGATCGTTCGATCGAAAGGCATATCCTGACGATCGGCCGGAATTCATCAGGTAGCTCCTCCCAAGCGAACTGGGTTCCGGATACGGTTCTCCTGAACGCGTGTTTCCCTGACGCGATCAATGACCGCAAATTTTGGGTGCCTCCGATAGTGCGGTTGATATCTTGACATTTTTACTCCCTTTTCTTTAGACCGCTCAGCCTGACGATTCCTGCGTCAGGCTGAGAATTTTAAGCGCCAGTCATGGTTTTCGACGGGCTTTGGCGCTGAGCGTATCGACCCGGAGACGGATGACCGCAACGCCGGAAATCGCGGCCTCGGGAATCGCAGCGGCTTTCCCGTTCACCTGGATCAGGATCGATTCAAGGCCGGCGCGTTTTTCCGCCGGATCGTCGATCAGCTCGATGGATCCGGTCCCGATGATCGAGCGATAGGAAAAACTGTTCCGGCAGGCGATTTCGTGCGGCAGGGCTTCATGATCGCTGTCGATTTCGAAAGCCGCTTTCCCGCCCGGCTTCATGGACCGGATCGCGCGGATTTTTCGCCCATCCGGCGCGCTATGGAAATAGAGTGTCGGCGCGGCTTCGGTTTCCTTCCAGCGATAGCCGTAATTCAGGGGAACGATATACATGCCTTCCTCGTCCTGAAGCCCAAGGCGGCAGACGAGGCTTCGATTCAGGATATCCGCGATTTCGGCGCGGTCTTCGACTTGACGGTCTTTACGGCGCATGGGCGTGGTCATCATGAGCCTCCTGAGCGGGATAAATTTTGGGTTTGCTTCGATGTCTTCTTCATAAAAAAGATTATATCCTTCCGTTTACCGATTGGTCCGGTTGAAAATTAACTCGGATCGGGTATCATTTCAGAGATGAAGCAGACGGACTGTTTGAATATGAATGAATCTCGGTTATTCAGGAACGGAATAAATTAACTATGACGAATCCAGACGCGTTAAATTGCAGCTCAAAATCGTTTTTACTCCGGTTCATCCTTTTTCTTACCGGCTGTGCGGCGGTTTCATGGCTGCTGCTGACGATTCCGCTGGATCGGAACCCCGGTCTGATCGCGCGCCAGAAGCTGATCGTCCTCCCGGCGCTCTTCTTCCTTGCGTTCGCGGCGGCGAAGGCACGCCGCGCGGGGCTGCGGCTGGGTTTGAGCTGGCTGATGTACGCGGCGTTTTTGCTGCCTTTGATCGGGCTCTGGAACTCCGGCAGTTCGGATCAGTATATTTTCGCCGGGTCGATTCCGTTTTCCGACGCGTTTATTCATCGAAACAGCGTGCTGCGCTACCTTTACGGCGGAACGATGGGTCAGAGCTCCGCTGTGCGCCCGTTATCGCTGCTGTTCTACGCGGGAATTCTCTACCTGAGCGGGAATCATTTTTACCTGCTGTACGCGCTGACGGCGGCGGCGATCGCTCTTCTGGCGCTGAACGCGTTTCGGTTGATCGCGCGGCGCTTCGGCCCGGTCGCTGCGGCCGTTTTCTGGGTCCATACTTTTTTCTACGTCCGGCGTTTTATCGGGACGTTCATGACCGAGCCGGTTGCGGTTGCGGTTGGACTGGCGGCGCTGTGCCTGCTGATCGTCGGACTGAGCGAAAAACGGACGGGCGTCCTGATTTTCGGGCTGTCGGCGCTGTCGCTGGCGCTGAACCTGCGTCCCGCCGCAGTTTTGATGCTGGCGACGGCCGGGCTCTGGTTTTACGGCGTTTGGCTCCGGCGCGTCGAGCCCGGACGGTCGTGGCCGGAATGGAAACGGATTTTGATCGCAGGGTTTGCGCTGACGGCGATGCTGCTCCCGGTCTGGCTGAACGGTTTCGCGGGGAAGTGCGTTTACGAGCCCGGGGCGCTGCTGACGAATAATCAGGCGTACGAGATTCTGTACGGCTTATGTTTGGGCGGGAAGGACGCTTATCATGCGATGTTCCGAACGGAGCTGACGACCGCGTTCGGGACCGACGAGGCTTTGCCGCGTCTGCTTGGACTTTGCGCGGCGGAGTTTCGCGCGCGTCCGGAGAATATCCGGATGGCGCTGGAGGCGGTCTGGCTGCCGTACCTGTTTGATCCCGAGCGCGGGTTCTTTTCGTATTTTGACGGCGCGCGTCCGGCGTTCGTCGAAGGTTTTCGTTATGGCCTGATGGCGCTCTGGACGGCGGGGCTTGCGCTTCTCGTCCGGCGCAGGAAAGACGTGGACGCTTCCTTCTGGCTGGCGGCGGTTTTTGGGATTTTTATCTCCCGGTTTATCCTACCGCCGAATTATTTCAGGCTGCGGTACGATGCCGCGACGAACTGGGTGGCCGGATTTATTTTAGCGGTCGGGGCTCAGACCTGTTTCAACGGCTGCGTCCAGCGATGGGTTTTTTCCCGGAGAGAGCGTCCGGCTTTCGAGGCGGAAGCGCAGCGCGCGGAGCGGTGCGCAGCACTGCCATCGGCGCTGTTCCTGGGGGTTTTCGCGTTGATGATCGCCGCGGCGTTGGGACCGTTCCGCGCGTCTCCGGAGCCCGTTCCGGCGAAAAGCGGGCGGCGCTGCGCGGATGGGAGCGAGCCATGGCTGACGCGGATCGAACCGGGAAATTTTGTCGTGCTGCGGAATTATGACCTGCCCCTGCCGCACGCGCCGGCGTATCACCTGAATTACGTCCGGCCGGGGCTGCACGATACATCGGCGAGCGAGACGTTCGAATATACCGACGCGTTTTCCGGCGAGATGACGATTTTCAGCGGGCTGAATCTCGAAACGTTCGATGACCTGACCGTTTTCGCCGATTGGCCGCTTCCGGCGGATTCGGCTGGATTCGTCGAAGTCTGCGGAACGGAGATCGATCCGCCGCTTTACCGCCGGTACCACTATGTCGAAGCGAGCGAAGTCCGGGGCGTAGAGGCTCCCTGATCCCGCGCGGGCCCGGAGCCGTTCCGTTTTCACGCTTTGGAAAATCCGGGCGCAAATTCGGGTACAATAGAAAGCGGGGTAAAAGGGTTTCGGATTCGGGTTCCGCGCTAAAAATTAATCAGTTTTACGATTGACCTTGACCGCCGGGTCGAAATCCTTTATACTATGCTCTTGCACGCTGCGGAAAGGTCTGGGATGCTGGAGCGCGCAGAACGTTATCACGCGCCGACATAGCTCAATTGGCAGAGCAACCGCCTTGTAAGCGGTAGGTCATGGGTTCAAGTCCCATTGTCGGCTCACCCGGTTGTATATTGGTACGTGCGTTTGAAATGATTCGAACGCGCATACGAATCGACAACGGTTCGCAAACGGACGGTTACCCAAGTGGCCAACGGGGTCTGACTGTAAATCAGATAGCAGAAGCTTTCGGAGGTTCGAATCCTTCACCGTCCACTTCAGACGCGGCGTCAGTTCGGCTCTGAGCCGGACGAAACGTCTGAAACCGGGAGGCGGGACGCTTTCCGGATCGGGAACGCCCTCATAGCTCAGTCGGCAGAGCGCAGTCTTGGTAAGACTGAGGTCATGGGTTCAAGTCTCATTGAGGGCTCTTTTAACGAACGGACGTCGAGTCCTTTTTTATTGAGGAGAGAATAAAACATGGCAAAGCAGCATTTTGATCGAACCAAACCCCACCTGAACGTGGGTACGATGGGTCATATCGACCATGGCAAAACGACCTTGACCGCCGCGATCACGAAATATTGCGCGATGCTGGGTGGAGCGGATTTCCGTGCGTACGATCAGATCGATAACGCCCCGGAAGAAAAAGCGCGCGGGATCACGATTAATATTTCGCACGTGGAATATGAGACGAAGAACCGGCATTACGCTCATGTCGACATGCCGGGGCACCGGGACTATATCAAGAACATGATCACGGGAGCGGCGCAGGTCGACGGGGCGATCCTGGTAGTGGCGGCGCCGGACGGCCCGATGCCGCAGACGAAGGAACACGTCCTGTTAGCGCGACAGGTAGAAGTTCCGTCGATCCTGATCTTCCTGAACAAGACGGACCAGATGGACGATCCGGAGCTGCTGGAGCTGGTGGAGATGGAGCTGCGGGAGCTGCTGAATTCGTACGGGTTCCCTGGAGACGAAACGCCGATTATCCGGGGCTCGGCGCTGAAGGCGCTGGAGTCGACGTCGACGGACCCGAACGATCCGGTGTACAAGCCGATCGCCGACCTGATGGACGCGGTCGACACGTTCGTAAAGGAACCGCAGCGGGAAACGGACAAGCCGTTCATGATGCCGATCGAGGACGTGTTTTCGATCAAGGGTCGGGGGACGGTCGTGACGGGCCGCGCGGAACGGGGTATCATCAAGGTCGGGGATCCGGTTGAGATCGTCGGGCTGCGCGAAAAGAGCATGAGCTCGGTTTGCACGGGCGTCGAGATGTTCCATAAGATCGTGGACGAAGGTCAGGCGGGGGACAATCTGGGATTGCTGCTGCGGGGGATCGAGCGGACGGACGTGGAGCGAGGCATGGTCGTATCGAAGCCGGGATCGATCAAGCCGCATACGAAATTCAAGGCGAGCGTGTACGTCCTGAAGCGCGACGAAGGCGGACGGCATAAGCCGTTCTTCAACGGGTATCGGCCGCAGTTCTACATCCGGACGATGGACGTGACGGGCGTGATCACGCTGCCGGCGTCGGTAGAAATGGTGATGCCCGGGGACAACGTCGAGATGGAAGTCGAGCTGATTATCCCGGTAGCGCTGGAACAGGGATCGAAATTCGCGATCCGCGAAGGCGGGCTGACGGTTGGCGCCGGCGTGATCACCGAAATTATCGCGTAAATGATATTGAGACGCGCTGAAAGAGAACGGAAATGGCTTCAAAACGTAAAGATGTTCGCCCGGTGATTACCTTCGCGTGCACCGAATGCAAAGAGCGGAATTATGTTTCCGAGAAGAATCGCCGGAACGATCCCGGTCGGATGGAAATCAGCAAGTTCTGCCCGCGCTGCCGGAAGCACACGCTGCACCGCGAATCGAAGTAAAGATGGGTTTTTCCATACCCGGGGCGTTCTTCGTTCCGGGTATCTCAGGTGAATAGCTCAATTAGGCAGAGCGCCTGTCTCCAAAACAGGAGGTTGTGGGTTCGATTCCTGCTTCACCTGCTCGAAAAAGCAGCGCCGCTTGAAACAGAGCGGCGCTTATTTCCTTGAAATACCGGCGACCGATAGACGAAGGAGATCTGAAGAAAATGGCTACGGATAAGAAAACTGAATCAGCGGCGAAATCGCCCGTAAAAAAAGACGCCCAGAAGAAGAAGCCGTCCCGCGTGGAGAAATGGTGGAATGAAACGCTCGGCGAGCTCCGCCGCGTTACCTGGCCGACGAAGGATGACGCGATTCAGATGACGAAAATCGTGCTCGTCGTCGTTTTCGCCATGGCGGCGTTTCTTGGGGTTGTTGACTTCGTATTTTCGGAGCTTTTCAGGTTGATTATCAGCTGATCCATCCTGTCAGGAAGTTGGAGAAAATATGGAATCTTACGATATCGAGCTTTCGAACTCGGGAACTGGATCGGACCCTTTAAGCGAGGCGTTCAGCGCTAAGGAAGGAAGAGCGCGCGAGGCGAGCGCGAAAAAAGCCAGAGCGTCGGCTCAGGCTTCGGCTAAAGCCTCGAAGAAGGGCGCCGAAGAACCGGAACAGGTCGAAGCGACCCACGAGCGCGGCTGGTTCGTGATCAATTGCTACTCCGGATACGAGAAAAAAGTCCGGAAAAACCTGTCGCAGCGGATCGAGTCGATGGGCATGAAAGAGTACATCTTTGATATCGTCGTTCCGACGCAGGAGGAAATCGAAGTCAAAGACGGAAAACGCGTCACGATCGACCGCCTGATTTTCCCCGGCTATCTGCTCGTGAATATGATCCTGACGGAGGAGTCCTGGTTTATCGTTCGGAATACCCCGGGCGTGACCGGCTTCGTTGGGATGGGGAACCAGCCGACTCCGCTCCGGCAGGAAGAGGTCAACGGAATTATCAAGCGCATGGAAGCGCAGGCGCCGGTCGTCAACGCGAATTTCAAGCTTGGCGAGAAAGTCCGGATCATTGACGGGCCGTTCAACGATTTCCGCGGCAATATTGCCGAAATCGACATGGAAAAGACGAAGGTCCGCGTCATGGTCAATTTTTTCGGACGCGAAACGCCGGTCGAGCTCGACTTTTTGCAGGTTGAGAAGTGCTGATCGGAAGGTGTGGATAGGAGGTTCGGCGACGAACTTCTGATGATCATGTGGAAGGGCTTCGGTCCGCTACTACCACGAGGAGAAAAGAATGGTAAAAAAGATTAAAGCAGTCGTCAAGTTGAATTTGAACGCCGGCAAGGCGAATCCGGCGCCGCCGGTCGGGCCGGCGCTGGCGGGCCATGGGATCAATATCATGGCTTTCTGTAAGGAATATAACGCCCGGACGCAGAATCGCGTCGGCGAAGTTATCCCTGCGGAAATTACCGTTTTTTCGGACGGTTCGTTTACGTTCGTATTGAAAACGCCGCCGACAACATTCCTGATCAAGAAAGCCTCTGGCCTTGAAAAAGGGTCGGGTCTGGCGAGCAAGGGCAAGGAAGGCAAGATCACGCGCGCGCAGATCCGCGAAATCGCTGAAACGAAATTCAACGACACGAACGCCGTCGATATCGAAGGGGCGATCCGCCAGATTGAAGGCAGCGTCCGCAACATGGGAATTCAGATCGTTGACTGATCAGGAACGGTGGGAGAGGCGCAGCCTCGACAGGACCACAAGGAGAAAAAATGGCAAAACATGGTAAGAAATTTACAGACGCGGCGAAAAAAGTTGATCGCAGCGTTTATTACAGTCCGCGTGAAGCGGTCGCGTTAGCGAAGGATACGTCGACGACGAAGTTCGACTCCACGATCGAGATCCATATCAATACGTCGCTGGATCCGCGTCAGGCGGATCAGCTCGTCCGCGACGTCGTCGTTCTCCCGAACGGCCTCGGCAAGTCGGTCCGCGTCCTCGTTTTCGCCCAGGGCGAAGGGGTCGCGTTAGCGAATGAAGCCGGCGCGGATTACGTCGCTGATTCTGAGGACTGGATCAAGAAGATCCAGGATGGCTTTACCGATTTCGACGTCGCGATCGCGACGCCGGACATGATGGCGAAGGCCGGGCGGTTGGGACGCGTTCTCGGTCCGCGCGGCCTGATGCCGAACCCGAAGGCCGGGACGGTCGTTCCCGCCGCCGAGCTCCCGCGCGTGATCAGGGAAGCGAAAGCCGGCCGCGTTGAGTTCCGTCTCGATAAATCCGCGAATCTCCATGCGCCGATCGGGAAATCTTCCTTCCCGGTCCAGGCGCTCTACGAGAACCTGCAGGCGTTCATGGAAGCCGTCCGCAAGGCGAAGCCCGCCGGCGCGAAGGGCGCGTACATCCGCCGGGTGACGCTGACCTCGACGATGGGCCCCGGCGTCCGCGTCGACGCGTCGCAGGCGCAGTCGATGCAGAATTATTCGGAATAAAAAAGATCCGATTTTAGGAAATCATTGCCGTTGGCAGACCCCGGAACCGCAGGCGAGGGGGTCTGCCAACGGTTTTTCATTTTCAGAGTCCTGAAAGTCGGAAGTTTCGGGCGAATATGATTAAAGCTTTTTCCTGACTAAACAATATCCGATCCCTTGAGGATGGTACGAAAAATAGCGTCTGATGACGTGAAAGCCGGGGTTTTCCCCGGTTTCCACAAAAAAAAAACACCTGCGTAAAAAGTCAGCGTCTGAAGCGGATCATTCCAGAAGACGCTTATTCGCACGGATGACGATATGACCCGTTTCACCGCCGAAGTACGTCGTCGCCGCTGATGGTGATGTCGCTGGCCGTGCCGCCGATGCCCGCGGCTGTCAGGCTGCCGTTATTGTTGGCATCGCTGGCGGTCAACTCGCCGTCATTGTTTGTCTCCAACCCGGCATGGCCGTCGCCGCCTTGCAGCGTGTTATCGCCGTTCAGCTCGATGTTCACGTTCCCCTCGCCGTTGGTGGAAACCGCTGCCTCGTCCCCGCCGCTGGCGTCGATGTTCAGGTTCTCGAACGCCACGTTTGCGGTCTGGCCGACTTCTGCGTTGATGGCGACGGTGTTGGTGTCAGACGATCCGGTGATCGCCGGGGCATCGTCTGGAACATCAACCTGCGTTCCCTGTGTAACGGTTTGCCCGCCGCCCTCGGCGTTGACCGCAATATCTCCGTTCGCGATGTTCCAGTCCCCGGCGAAGACCGGCGTAAGCTGACCTGCCGGCAACAAAAAAGCGCTGAGCGCTGAAAAACCCCTTCGCTTCTCATGTATAAAACCTCTCTTTCGTATTTCATCGGTCCGTCCTGGACGGCGTGAATACAGGTGTACGGCGAAGGGTGCGCCGGCCTAATGATCCGCTGTTGATTTTATGACGCCGAATACATCTGATACCTGCTCTTTTTATCAGAGAACAGTCGACTTTGGCAGGGAGATCCGGGGAAATCCTGCGCTCTCCGGCGCAAATCCGTTCGTCACGTCCCCTCGCGTTTTTGGGAAGTTTCGTGTATAATATTTCCGTTCTCTGAAGACAGCCGGTGCCCGGGAAAGGGCTTAATATCCTGCCGAGGTGAATGACATAAGCGTTTACGCATCCCGCGTTGTCTGGAACTGCGCGGAGGTTGCGGCCACGACATGAACGTCTTTACCTTGCTGACCGGTTGAGACGTTTTTTATTGAAATTTTACGGGAAGGAGGAATTGAACCTTGGCCTTTACTAAATCTGAGAAAAGCGCGATGATGGACGGGTATCGGGAAATGCTCGATCGATGCCAGGCGATCTTCGTGCTCGAATACTCGAAGATGGACATGCCCGTGATCGACCGGATCCATAAGCAGGCCCGGGAAGCGGGCGGCGAACTGCATGTCGTCAAAAATACGCTTTTCACGAAAGTCGCGGAAGAAATTGGTTATACGATGACCAGCGATATCAACGTCGGTACGTCGTTCGTCGGGTTCGCGTTCAGGGACGCGGCCTCGTTAGCGAAAGTGATCACCGATATCGCGAAGGACGAGGCGTTTAAGATCAAAGGCGGCTATCTCGATAAAGCGTTCCTGAACGTGAAAGAGATCAAAGCGTTGTCCGACCTGCCGCCGCTTCCGGTCATGCGTGCGAAGCTGCTCGGGACGATCCTGGCGCCTGCGTCGAAACTCGTTCGGACGATCAACGAGCCGGCGCGTTCGCTCGCCGCTGTCGTTCAGGCACATGTCCAGGCAGAGTCTCCCGCTAAGCCGCCGGACGTTGGGATAAATTGCCTCCCGGTCCTTTAAAAAACGGCGAGGGAGAAGGATCGGCGGACGATCCGTCCGCCAACGATCGAATAAAAAAATTGAAAAACGCAGGAGTTTTTTATCATGGCTGATATCGCTAAATTAGTTGAAGACCTGAGCGCGCTGAGCGTTCTCGAAGCTGCCGATCTGGTTAAGGCGTTGGAAGAAAAATGGGGCGTTTCCGCCGCCGCGCCTGTCGCCGCCGTTGCCGTCGCCGGTCCGGCCGAAGCCGCTGCCCCGGTCGAAGAAGCGACCGAATTCGATGTTGTTATCAAGGACGCTGGCCCGAAGAAGATCGACACGATCAAAGTCGTCCGCGCGCTGACCAGCCTCGGCCTCGTTGAAGCCAAGCAGATGGCCGAAACCGCCGGATCGAAGGTCCTGACCGCCGTCAGCAAAGACGCGGCCGCCGACGCTAAGAAGAAGCTCGAAGACGCCGGCGCCTCTGTCGAGGTCGTCCCCGCCGCGTAAGTTCCGCGTCAGGGTCCTGAAAAGAAGGCCGTTCGCCTGTTTCGCAGTGCGGGCGGTTTTTTTTATGGGCGCGCCGGACATCGCGAAAACCGTTTACAATTGTCTCAGGAGCGATGAGAAGATGAGACCGATGATGACAGTCCGGCGGAGTTCGGTCTTTCCGGCTTCCGCGGATGAAATTTTCCGGCGGCTTCAGCGGCTTGATACGCTGCAATATATCGCGGCTCCACTGGCGACCTTCTCTCCGACCGGCGAGACGCCGCCGGACGGTGAGCTGCGCTGGGAGGCGGGAAAGACGTTCGCTTTCAGGCTGCGCCTTTTCGGGGTCATCCCGTTGGGGGACCATGTGATCCGCGTTCTTGAATTTGGCGATCGTCCTTACGCGATCTTCACGCGCGAATCGAACCCGTCCGTCCCCACCTGGAACCACAGGATCGAGCTTTCCGCGCTGGACGCGGATCGGACGCGGTATACGGACGACGTCGAAATCGGCGCCGGCTGGAAAACGCCGTTGATCTGGCTCTGGGCCTGGTTCTTCTATGGCCACCGTCAGCGGAAATGGATCCGTATCCTGACACGGGAGCGTTAAGCGGCGGGCTCCCGGAACGAACGCCTGCTTTTTTCTCTTTTCGCGCTGCGGGTCCCGGCTTTCGAATACCGGGCTGAATTTCATGAGGATATCGAGGTGAAAACGCTATGCAGTATTTTCCGTTTGGCATGTGGAAAAGTCCGATCGACGACCAGCGCTATATCCGCGCGGGCGGCCGTCTTCAGCAGCTTCAATTCGGTCGGAACGGTTCGCTTCTGATTACGGAGGCGAAGGACGACCGAAGCTTATATCTGTATGACGGGGCCGAGGGAAAGCGCCGGTTGAACGGGGACGCCGCGGTCGGCGGAACGGTCGGATACGGCGGAGGCGATTTTGACGCGGACGGCGCCCGGATCGTATTCTGTTCCCCCGGGAAAGGGCTGTTTGTCCGCGGGTACGATAAAAACCCGCCGCGCCAGCTCGTCGAGACGGCGCGTTCGCTTTCGTCGCCGGCGATTTCCCCGGACGGGCGTTTCCTGATCTATATTGAAAGCGACGGCGTTCAGGACTGGCTTTCGCTGGCGTCGCTGGGCGACGGATTTCTTTCAAAAGTAGTTTCCGGCGCTGATTTTTACATGCAGCCGGTCTGGGCTCCGGACGGGACGCGCCTCGCCTGGGTCGAATGGGACCATCCATTCATGCCCTGGGCTGGTTCGCGCGTCATGACCGGTGCGTTTGACCGCGAAATGCTAAAAATCAGCGACGTTCGGACGGTCGCTGGCGGGACCGATTTCCCCGCGGATCAGCCGCGCTTCTCCCCCGACGGGCGTTACCTGAGCTATATCGTTTCGAATGGCGAATGGCAGGATATCGCGCTGTTTGAGCTGGAGACAGGCGAGCGCCATGTCCTCGTTCATGGCGCCGGCGCTGAATTTTCGCAGCCGGCTTTCGTCATGGGGATCCGGACGACCGCCTGGTTCGGCGACAGCCGGCGGCTCCTCTTCCGGCGTCAGCGCGGCGTCCGCTCGACCCTCGAAATCGTCAGCGTTCCGGACGGAGCGACGGCGCGCGCGCCGGTTCCCGAACGTTATACCGGCTTCGATCAGGTCGCCGTCGACGCGGAAAGCGGCGCGATCGCCGCGATCGCCGTTTCGCCGGTCGAAGGCCCGGTCGCGCTGCGCGTCGCGGACGGGAAAACGTCGATCGTTCATCGGCTCAGTCTCGACGAGCTTCCTGAGGACTGGATTTCCGATCCGCGCGAAATCTCCTGGGAAGCGAGCGACGGGAGCCCGGTTCATGCCGTTTTCTACGCGCCGAAGAATCCGGAGTTCAGCTGGACCGGGAAACCCCCGGCTTTCGTCATGATCCACGGTGGCCCGACTTCGATCCGTGACCTTCGTTTCAGCGCGGAGCGGAGCTACTTTACCTCGCGCGGTTACGGCTGGCTCGACGTCAATTACCGCGGATCGACCGGCTACGGCCGGACGTACCTGAACGCGTTGAACGGGTTCTGGGGGATGAAGGACGTTGAGGACGCGATCGGCGGCGCGAACTGCGCCGGGAAGCTGGGGCTGGCGGATCGGAGCCGGATGCTGATTATCGGCGGGAGCGCGGGTGGCTATACGGTTTTGAACGCCCTTTCGCGGTACCCCGAGTCGTTTAAAGCGGGCGCGTCGTTATTCGGCGTTACGAACCTGTACGCGATTTCGCTGGACACGCACAAAGTTGAACTGCATTACAACGATTCGCTCGTTGGGACCCTTCCCAAAGACGATATCCGGTACCGCGATTGGTCCCCGGCTTTCCATGCCGGGCGGATCAAAGCGCCGCTGGCGGTTTTTCAGGGCGAAGACGATCCGGTCGTCCCGCCGGATCAGGCGCGGCGGCTCGTTCGCGCTCTGCGCTGCGCGAACGTCGTCCGCTTTTATCCGGGCGAGGGCCATGGCTTCCGCAAGCCGGAAACGAATCTGGATTATATCCGGACGCTGACCGCCTTTGTTCAGGATTACCTGTAGCCGGCGTCGGGCGTTTCGCGGATTGCCGGCCCCGTTCCGGCGAAGGCCGTATGTCTGGAACAAGTTAAAAGATGAAGTAGCTGCAAAGTGTAAAAATATAAAGGAGAAAAAAATGTTATCGGAAAAAGTTGCCGCGGCTCTGAATAGCCAGGTGAATAAAGAATTATTCTCGGCGTACATGTACCTGGGGATGGCCAATTATCTGAACGGGCAGGATTTTAAGGGAATGGCGGCCTGGATGAAGAAGCAGTCGGCTGAAGAAGTCGGGCACGCGGAAAAGATTATCGAATATCTTCAGGACTGCGGCGCGGCTGTCGAACTGGAAGCGATCGATAAGCCGAAGAACGAATACGAATCGGTTCCGGGCGTTTTTGGCGCCGCGCTGGAACATGAAAAGTTCGTCAGCGCGTCGATCCATGACCTCGTCTATCTGGTCCGGGAAGAAAAGGATTTGCCGACCGAGAATTTCCTCGGCTGGTTCGTCAGCGAACAGGTTGAAGAAGAAGCCACGTTCAGCCATGTCGTCGAGCTGCTGAAAAAAATCAATAACGCCCCCGCCGGACTGATCATCCTCGATGGGCAGCTGGGCGGTCGGGAAGACTGATTGCAGCGTTGATGATTTGCAAATAAGAAGGACGGGCTTTCCTCCTGCGCCGGGAGAGCCCGTTTTTTGATGGAAGCGGATCGCGGGGCCAAGCGCAGCTGGCGTCTGCGAACTAAAAGTGCTCCAAGGGCCCTTTTTAGTTCTTAGCCCGCGGACGCGGGATATTTGCGCGCGGGGGAGCTTCCCCGTTAAAATCCGATCATCCGTTCGTCCAGTAAAAAATCCTGAATCCCGATGTAGAAAATTCCTTTTTCGTCCTGCCAGGGATGGATCCGGTCCTGGACGACGACGATTTTCCTGAATGAATCGTCGATCCGGAGGAGGGAGTTGGTCTCCTGCTCCCGTTTTTCAGCTTCGTCGATCCGCAGCGCGGATTGGATATAGGTTCGCTGGCTCCCATGGTTGACGACGAAATCGACTTCAAGCTGGCCGCGGGTTTTCCGTTCCCCGCCCGGATCGCCTGCCGCCCGGGTGCTGTATGGAACGACGCCGACGTCGACGTTATATCCGCGTCGGATCAGGTCGTTATACAGGATATTTTCCATGAGATGCGTTTCTTCCGTTTGCCGGAAGTTGAGACGCGCGTTCCGAAGCCCGATATCGGTAAAATAATATTTCAGCGGCGTGTCAAAATATTTCGCCCCTTTGATATCGTACCGTTTCGCGGCGCTGAGAAGATACGCTTCGACGAAATAGTCGAGATATCTGGCGATGGTACTGTGAGAAATGCGCAGCTTCCTTTCTGAGAGGAAGCGGTTCTCCAGCTTCGTCGGGTTCGTCAGTGAGCCGATCGCCGAGGAGACGAAATCCAGCAGGATTTCGAGCGTTTCTTTTTCGTTTCGGATATCGTTCCGTTCGATAATGTCCCTGACGTACGTTTCGTCCATCAGGTCTTTCAGATAGCGGCTTTTTTCCTCTGCGCTTTCGAGCGATAAAAGATAAGGCATCCCTCCGTACGTACAGTATTCTATCCAGGCGTCGCCGCCCGGACTTAACGCTGATAACGGGTCTGCGCGGTAAGATGCGGAATGCGTTTCGTAGTAAGCTGGATAAAATTCACCGAACGATAGCGGAAAGACGCGGATTTCATCGCCCCGGTCCCGGAACTGGGTCAGGACTTCCCGGGAGAGCATTTTCGAATTGCTCCCGGATACGTAGAGGTCGAGATTCCTGATTTTCATCAAGCCGAGAACCGTGTCGATAAAAGTAACTTTTTCGTTCGGGTCGTCGAGGTATGGATTCGAAACGCTCGCGCAAAGCTGGATTTCGTCGATAAAAACGTACGCCCGGTCGGTCTTTCCCGCGATTTTCTCTTTGACGAACTCGTTCAGCGCGAATGGGTTGCGATAGCGAACGCTGTCGATTTCGTCGAGCGCGATTTCGACGATCTGGTCCTCCCGTACCCCGTTTCGCAGCAGGTAATTTTTATATAAATTGAAGAGCAGGTAAGATTTTCCGCAGCGCCGGATCCCGGTGATAATCTTGACGCGGCCATTGTCCTTTTTCCGGATCAGTGCGTTCAGGTATGCGTCTCTTTTGATTTCCATGCGATCGACTCCTTTTCTCAGTTCGTGCAATTTACGTTCCATGGCGCACTTTCAGTTCGCAGCGCGCCGCGGGCAGAGGCGCTCGGTGCAGGGCGCGGCGGTAAAGAAAGTTTAAGCTTTTCCGGCGCGCGTCCGCGTCCGTGGTCATGCCTGCCGGGGCGCCCTCGCCTTTTCCGGCGTTTCCGTTTAAAATTTAACCTGCTGTCAATTTTTTTTGACGGGGCGGTCGGTTTTTCGTCTGTGATGAGAACTGGGCTATAATGAAACTGAGGAAACGGACGCTTTTCCTTTGTCGGATCGCGTCAGGCAAAGAATGAATGGGCAAACGACATTTGGTCTTATCGGATATCCACGAAAACAGCGGCAGCCTGCAAAGGATTTTAGCCGAAGCGCGGAAAACGAACGGCGGATATGACGATATCTGGCTTTTGGGGGATATCCTGGGGCATGCGGACCGGATCAGCGGGAAAGACGCGTTCGATTCCGACGTCCCGGCCGTGATCGCGCTGATCGAGAACGAGACGAGCGAAGCGGTCTTCGGGAATTGGGAATACTGGCTGACGCATCCGGAGGACGACCGCGTCAACCCGGCGCAGGAAAAATACCTGGATCAGCTTCAAGGCCTTCGTGCGGGACTGAACGGAACGCTGACTCAGGTCCTGGAGAAGCTGTCGATGAAGTCGATGGTGACCGTTACGAAGGAAACGCCGGAATTCACTTTATTCCATGGCTGTACCTTCCGGCTTTACAACGGCGACGGCCATACCGCGGCTCCCTGGGAAAGCTACCTGTACCCGAAGGAGCTGAACCGCGTTACCCGCGGCCTTTTTGAAAATACGGCGAATTTAACGACGGATCATTTTCTTTTTGGACATACGCACATGCCGGGATATTTTGTTTATTCGATGCGGACGCTGACGAACGCCTGGATGCAGTTCACCGAGAACTGGCTGGGTGTCGTTTTCCCGTACCGGAACGGCGTTCAGCGTTTCGGGATCAACCCGGGAAGCGTCGGCGAACGGCGAGCCGGCTTGCCGCGCACGGCGTTAATTGTCGATCAGGAGCGCGCGACGTTCGAGTATGTCGCCGATCCGAAGTCGCTCTGCGGCGGGAGGAATGGCGCGCGGGCTTTTGGAGGGATATGAAATCCGATAAAATCGATCCGATCGTCGCTGAGATCAGCGGCGCCCGAATCGGCGATCAATTCGTCGAGCTGACGTATACCGGCGGGAAAAGTCAGGTCAGCGCCGCGTTCGCGTACGAATTCATCGCGCAGTCAGGCGGCGCGCGATATATCCTGAAATTTTTCGACGCGAAGGACGGACTGAATAACGAAACCAGCGTATTGAAACAGGTTAATCGCCTCTTTCAGACGGAATCGATCCTTGAATCAAGCGCGGTCAAGCAGATGGGGTACATGCCGGTCCCGACGGTCGTCGGCGATTCGATTGAGCTGTTCAACGACGAATTCATGCGCTCGGTTGACCCGAGCGAATATAAGATTTTGCTGGAGACGGCCGCCCGCGGGCAGAGCTGCGAGCGGGAGCTTCCGCCGACGTATTCGGAACGGCTGAAGATCGTCGTCGAGCTGGCGAAGCTGCTGCGTCTCTGCGCACGGGCGAAGATCGCTTACGTTGATATCAAGCCGCTGGAACACGTTTTCTGGACAACGGGGACGTCCGGACGAACGGAGATCACGCTGATCGACTGGGGGAACGCGCGGACCGACGCGACGACGACGCAGCTCGTCGACGATATCCGCAAGTTCTGTACTTTCCTGCCGGAGCTGATTTACGGGAAAAAGATGCTCGACCTGACGAATAACGGGAAGTACGAATACCCGATTCAGAAAGAGAACGACCGGCGCCTGATTTCGCTGCTGGGGCAGCTGTCCTTCAATACCAATAATCCGCCGCTGACACAGAAATACGCGCAGCTGGTCGGCGACCTGGTCGCGGGTTCGCTGAACGAAATCCGGCTTCAGACGAAGATCGTCGACGTATGGGACGATATCTTACGGATCCTTTTCGAAGCGCAGTCCGCCTTCGAGCGGGATACCGGCGCGATCGTATCCTGGGAATCGCTCCGTCGGGACGCGGAAGCGGCTTTCAGCGTCGACGCGGACGTTTTCCGGTCCCGCGATTTCGCCCGGCTTTGCGCGCCGCGGCTGACGTCGCTCGCTTCGTACCGGGCGTGGCTGCTGCCGGCGATGCGTTTTATTCAGACCTGGTATGGGAAGATCGACCTGATCCCGCAGCGCGGTTTTGATGATTGTTCCGAGCGGATCTTGGTGAACGATCCGACGGGACTGCAAGACGCGTTTACGAAGGTCGGCGGCGTCATCCGGGCGAAATTCAACCGCATGACGCTGCGCAGCGATTTTTCGGAAACGCTGCTGGAAAGCCTGACGCACTGCGCCGACGTGATTCAGGCGTGGGAATTCATGAAGGAAATCGAGGACGACAAGATGTCGTCCGGCGTTTTCCAGGTCACGTTCAGTACGTCGAATTTACGCGTGATCGATCCGCTTTTGGCCGACGCCTATCGGAAACAATGTAAACACAGCGTCGAGATTACCGCTGAGCGCGCGATCGAATCGGCCCCGTCCGAACCGGAACCCGTTCCTGCGACCGAGGCGGTTATCGAAGGCGAAATTATTCCGGTCGAACCGAAGGCGGCGGAGCCGCCGCCGGCGTTTAATCGGCGCTCGGCGCAGCTGCTTGACGTGTACCGGAACCTGAAACGCTTTTCACACCTGGCGAATGTCGATTTTTTCCGGGATCTGAACGATTTTATTACTGAGAATAAGGATTATGAAACCGAAATTGCGGCGCGGCTGTCGCCGGTTTTCGACGGCATGCTCAGCGAGGTGGAGGCCTGGATCGACGGGATCAGCCCCGACCGCTTTATTGTTCCTGACGCGTTTCTGAACAGCGTCGACTGGCTGCAGAACCTGCCTCCGGCGGTCGAAGGCCTTCGGGTTTCGGTCCAGGGGTCGGAGCTCTCGATTTTTGAGGCGTTCCAGGACAAGCTGTATACCTGTCAGATTGACCTGGCGCGGGCGGGGAACGCATCGCTCGAGCTGCGTCAGAATCCGGCGCTCCGCGATTCGGTCGGGCGGATTAAAATGCTGCGGAAAAAGCTGGACAGCGAGAACATGATCCGCTTCCGCCGCCTGCTTCAGGAGCACGATTACGTCAGCGTTCAGCAGATTATCGACGATCACTATATCGAATTTCCAGAGATGTACGAACGGCTCCGGAACGAAATGGCGTTTCAGGAGCGGAACGACGAGGATCAGCGGACGCTGGCGATTATTAACACAGTCGTCAATGACCTCTATCACAACAGCGGCAATCTTGAAACCGGGAAGCTCCTGAAAAATCAGGGAAATATCCCGTATATTTCGCAGCGTCTTTCCGATTACCGGCAGCGCAACGCGCAGATGATCGAGATGCAGTCCGAATTGATGAATACGAAGGAATTCGCGATGCGCGCGGCGCGTTCGATTCAGGAAGGGAAACGGCTGTCGGCGCTGACGATCCTGATCGCGGTCGTTATGCTGATTGTTGGCATCGTGCTGTTGGCGACGTCGATGTCGCGAAACGTATCCCAGACGCAGATGATCTCCCAGCTCCAGCGTCAGATCAGCGAATATCAGGCGACGAATCAGGCGTTAGCGCAGCGGCAGGCCGAAGCGACGCCGATCGTGATCGTCGCGACGATGGCTCCGACCGCGGCGGCGGCGACGCCTCCCGCGGACGTACCGGTTGTTATCGTGGGTCCCGACGCGGGAACGGAAACGGGCGAAAGCGCGGCCGCGGAACCGACGGCCGATCTTTCGAGCGAAAGCGTTCCTCCGATTCAAACGCCGGTCGACGCCGAAGCGGAAGCGCTCCTCTCCCCCTCGGACAGGCACCTCAACGCGCTTCTCAATCAGCAGGTCCGTTTTACGCTTCCCGGAAATTTAGCGCTTTTCGGCGACGCGGAGCTCACCCCGAAGCTTCAGGTCGGAACGGTTACCGACTTCGCGCAGGACGTCGGCGGCAAGCTCGTCGCTTATAACGAAAAAGCGGTTCAGCTCGAAATCCCGTTTAATATCTTTAAAGACCGCGTTTCGGCCAGCACGCAGCAGAACGTCCTGAACGCGACGAATATCCGCCGCTACTCGGATACGCCGGGGAATACCCCGCTCGTCTTTATCACGATGGTCGACGTTGTGCTGACCGAGCCGATTAAGGACTGTACGGAGGAAGCGACGTCGTTCTGCCACGGTACTTTCTCCCTTTGGATCGAACGGTCCGGGATCGAAAATTCGATAAAATAGGATCGGATTGGAAGCGTCCAGCTATGAGCAAGAAAACAACTTTCGCTGAAATTATCGAACTGATTCTGGATTGGCAGTTAAAAGAAGCCGGAGACCAGATCGATCAGAACCTGACGTCGCTTTCGACCTCTGACCTGAATAAGCTTCGGCTTCTCCTGGATCAGTATCGCGGTTATCAGATCGATTTCTCCGAAGCGGTCGCCCGTCTCGACGGCGATCCCGAGCAGTCCGAATTCATCTTGAACCAGATTCCGGATAACGTCCGCGTTACCCATCCCGAATATCAGGTTCTCATGCGCAATATTCAGGCGTTCCGCGATCAGTCGGCGCTTAAAAAAGCGGAAGCGCTGGTCGGGAAAGCGGCGGAATATATCCAGATCGAGTTCAACCCGACGCGGGCGGAGGAGGCGATCGAAAACGCGCAGCGGACGTATCCCAACTGGGATCAGGTTTCGTCGCTGCGGATGAAGATTCATTCCACGCTGGACCTTGTCGGGAAGTTTTCGAAAGGCCTCTCGATTCAGAAGGAAGTCAGCGCGCTGCGCGAGAAGGGCGGGCTCGCCTCGTATCAGAAAGCCATGCGCCTGATTAATGAGTATGCGACGCTGGGGCTGGAAAAGCTGGGGATTAAGCTTTTCGACGCGGAGATGGAGCGCGAGGAGCTTTTGAAGATGATTACCCGCGCTGAGGGGGAAAGCTGGACCCATCGTCTCAGCGGCGACGATCAGGATCTCGAAGAAATCCTGAAACTCGAGCAGTCGATTCGTTCGCTGGAAGACGCCGAAACGAAAAACGTCCGCGTCCTGTATAACAACAACGCCCGGTTGATGAATTTATTACTGGCGGAAATCGGGACGCTCGATTTATCGTCGGAGCGCGCGATTCAGGCGGATAAACGGATCGGCGAGCTTCGCGAAAAGAACAGTAAACTTAAAGAGGAAGCGATTCTGGACGTCGCGAACCGCGGAAACGGATATTACGAACTGGCGCTCAAAGCGTTCGAAATAGGCGAGTTCGCGACCGCGGAGGACAACCTTCGCTTAGCGCTCGAAGCCGGAACGAGCGATTCGACGTACGCAGAGGGGGAATATCTCGGGAATATCGAGCTCCCGAAGGAAACGGTCGCCCGGATTCAGGAGCTTTCCGATCGGCTTCGGGAAGCCAGGGCGCAGCGGGAAAAGTTCGGGTTCCGGCTGAACGAGATTCGGAAGGCATACAGCGACGAGAAATTCGAATCTGTTTCCGAGCTGGAAAACTGGCTCGCGGAGATCAGCGTTTTTTACCGGCTTGACGCCGCGACGCCGGGGCTGGCCGATTTCAGGCGCGAATTAACCGAAAAGCTGGAGCGGATGCGGTCGTTTTCGCTTGATCTGGAAACCGAGAAGGTCGCGCGGGCGCTTGATGAAGGCAACTTTGACGGCGCTTCGGAGACGATCGAAGCGCTTCAGGAACTCAAGGGCGCCCTGACCGCTTCGGACCGCGAGAGCCTGAAGCGGCTCGAAGAGCGGGTCAGGAAGCTCCGCGATACCAGGGCCGCGGCCGATCCCAGCGTGGCAGAGATGGATCGCCTGTATGAAAAGGCGGTCGCCTCGCTCCAGCTCGCTGAGCCGGAACACGAGGCCTATCGCGCGGCTTTCGCGGCGGTTGAGGCGCGGTACCGGGAAGCCTGGATCGACGTCCCGCTGAAGCTCAGCCGGCAATTTTCGCACCAGGACGCGATCCTTTCCGTGATTGCGGAGAAAAGCGAGGCGGTCGCCGCGGCCCAGCGCGCCGTTGAGGCCGGACGGGTCACGGAAGCGGACGCTGCTGCGCTGAACGAGCTGAGCGATTCAGCGCTGGCGGAATTCCCTGCGTATAAAACACTGCGGAAAAAGGCGAACCGGTTATCCGTGCGTAAGGAAGATCATATCATGCAGGACAAGAAGGAAGAAACGACGGTGGCGGACGCCGGGCGGGAAGCGGCGGCCCCATTCGAAATCAAGACGCGCCGGCAGCGTATTTTCGAAACGCTTTACGCGTTCGACAGTGGGGATTCCTACGCGGAAGCCGCCGATTTTATCGAGCGGACGCTGACCGAGGAGGAGAAAGAGGATCCGGCGATTAAATTCGAAATCGATCGGATTTATCAGGCAAACCGGACGAAACAGGCGAAATTCTACTATTCGCAGGCGGGAGAAGCGTTGG
The DNA here is from genome assembly GCA_001717545.1 of Anaerolineaceae bacterium oral taxon 439. Taxonomy (NCBI): domain Bacteria; kingdom Bacillati; phylum Chloroflexota; class Anaerolineae; order Anaerolineales; family Anaerolineaceae; species Anaerolineaceae bacterium oral taxon 439. Next base: position 554,728 of record CP017039.1, read on the forward strand.
AACGCCGCGATTACGAGGACGCGGAGGATTTCGCGACGCTTTCGCTGAACGAATTGAATACGGTAAACGCCGCGCAGCTTTTAGCGGAGGTGAAGAACCGCAGAGAGGCGCAGGAGCGTTCGCTTTCGGAAATCGACGAGTTTATCGAGCTGGAGCTTGACGGATCGAAGCCGCTTTCGGAAGAGGACATCGAGACGATCCGGCGGATTTCCGACAGAATCGAATCTTTCGGTTCGTTTGAGTCGTTCGACGGGAACGGACGGAGTCGGCTGGAAACCGCGGACAACCGGATCAAGCGGCTCAAGAATCAGGAAGCGCTCGATTTTTCGAACCTGATGCGCCGGTTTGAGACCTGGGTCATGACCGGGGAGGAAGGACTCCAGAACGCCGAAGAGGTTTTAGACGCGGTCGAGAAACGGGCCTGGATCGAGAATCACCGGCAGGAGATTTTCGAAGCGCGCCTCAGGATCGACGAGGTCCGCAATACGAATCAGGCGCTGGAAATCCTGATCCGGCAGGCGGACCAGTTTATTAAAATCGGCGATTTCAGGTCGGCTGGACGAATAATAAACTCTTTCAATACCGAAAATATCGCCGCCTGGCCCGACTGGCTTTCGATCCGGCATGATAACGCGTCGCTCCGGATCGAGGAGCTGAAAACGCGCTATGACGACGTCGTGGCGCAGTTCGCCCGTGACGAGTCCGGATCCTCGCCGATTCTCGACGCGGTTCGGAACGTGCTCGATCCGGAGACGGGCGGAGCGGACGCGATTTCCGGCCTGTTGAACCGGCTGACGCTGATGAAAGGGACGCTGGAAAAAGAGATCGAGGTCGATCCGGAAGTTAACCCGTATCCAAAGCAGTGCGGCTTCCTGATCGATACGCTGCGTTGGGCGTCGTCGATCGACGACGCGATCAGCCCCTCGTTCACGAAAACGTCTGAGCTGACGCCGGAAGCGATTTTTTCGCTTCGGCGCGTTGGACGCGATTTAACGGAGCGCATTCCATCGGGATTGGGCTCGCTTCAGGGCGCGTTCGACGAACGGTTGAAATGGCTCGAAACCCGGTCGCAGGCCGCGCAGATCCTCACGTCGGTCCGGGAAAGTCAGAAGCGCGGCGCGAAACGGGACGGCAGGTCGCAGACGGTCGATCAGGACCTGGCGGCGCTTGGGACGATGGCGCTGACCGAGCGGGAAGCGAAAACGCTCGGCGAGCTTCAGGGCGAACGAAAAAAGCGGCGACGGGCCGGCGGGATCCTGATCGCGATTCTATTGGCGATCCTGACGTTGATTGTGGGACTGTACTATTATTCGCCGAAGCTGATTATGATGTTGACGCCGACGCCGACGGTGACCTCGACGGTTACGCTGACGCCGACCGCGACGCTGACGCCGACGGATACGCTCGAACCAACGGCGACGGGAACCGCGACGGCGACGCCTGAGCCGACGGCGACGATAACGCTGACGCCCGAACCGACGATCGCGCCGATCTCCGGGCAGGTCAGGCGGAAGCGCATTGGCGTATACGCGCTTCCGACGGGGCTGAGCGTGAATCTTTCCAACGGGCATCTTGCCGTGGATTCGCCGATCGAGATCCTGCGCTATTGTCAGCCGACCGGGACGCGCGATTATTGGGTCCTCGTCCGCTATCCGAGCGCGGAGCGGAATAACGGATGGGTCTGGGCGTATATTGGCGACGTGGGACAGAGTAATATCTCGATTCAGCCGACGGACGTTCCGGTGAACGAGGCGTTGGAGATGTATCCCGCGGGGTTCAGGATCCCCTGTCCGCTTGACCCGAACGAGGTCATGCCGGACCAGCCGCCGGGTTAAGCCGCGGCGCGATCGGTTCTTTTTCTCTGCGATCGATGAACTGGGGCGTGCGGAAGCTGGAACGACGCTTTCGCGCGCTCTTTTTGAAGGAATGAGAAGCTTTGCGGAGCGGATCGGTTCCCGAGGTGTCGGACGGATGGGACCAGAGGGTGATATAATTAATCCGTTAAATTTTAAAGATTGAGCGCACGGACTTATATGGAAAAAGATGAAATTCAGTTAGTCGATATCGATCGGCAAATGCGGGAGGCGTATCTCGATTATGCGATGAGCGTTATCGTTTCGCGCGCGCTTCCCGACGCCCGGGACGGGTTGAAGCCGGTTCATCGCCGGATTCTGTTCGCGATGCAGGACATGGGGATTCGCGCCAGCGGAGCGCACAAGAAGTCGGCGCGTATCGTCGGCGAAGTTTTAGGCAAGTACCATCCGCATGGCGACAGCTCGATTTACGACGCGATGGCGCGCATGGCGCAGGATTTCTCGATGCGTTACACGCTGGTCGACGGGCAGGGCAACTTTGGTTCGATCGACGGCGATTCCCCTGCGGCGATGCGGTACACGGAGGCGCGGCTCGAAAAAATTACCGAGGAGATCCTCGCTGATATCGATAAAGACACGATCGATTTCACCGATAACTTTGACGGGACGCTGAAGGAACCGACGGTCATGCCGACCAGGGTCCCGCTTTTGCTGATGAACGGGTCGTCGGGAATCGCGGTCGGGATGGCGACGAACGTTCCGCCGCATAATCTCGGCGAGCTCTGCGACGCGATTAACTACATGATCGAGAATTTCGACAACCTTGACGATATTTCGGTCGACGACCTGATGAATTTCGTTAAGGGACCGGATTTCCCGACCGGCGGCGTGATCATGGGCCGCGAAGCGATCGCGCAGGCGTATTCGACCGGCCGCGGCAAGATCGTCGTCCGCGGGCGAACGCATTTTGAAGAAACGCGCGGAAGCGAACGCTACGATATTGTCATCACCGAAATTCCGTATCAGGTCAATAAAACGACGCTGATCGAACGCATTGCGCAAATGGCGCGCGAGGGACGGATCGATCAGATTTTTAATTTGCGCGACGAATCCGACCGCGATGGCATGCGCATCGTGATCGAGCTGAAAAAAGGGAGCCAGCCGAATCAGGTTCTCAACCTGCTTTATAAGCATACGCCGCTCCAATCGACGTTCGGCGTGATCAACCTGGCGCTGGTCGAGGACCAGCCGCGGACGCTTTCGCTGAAACGGGCGCTTCGGATTTTTATCAACCACCGCCTCGTCGTCGTGCGCCGCCGCAGCGAATACGAACTCCGCAAGGCGCGGGAACGCGCCCATATTTTAGAAGGCCTGATGATCGCGCTGGCAAATCTGGACGACGTTATCGCGCTGATCCGCGCCGCGAAGGATACTCCGACCGCCAAAGAACAGCTCATGACGCGGTACGGGCTGACCGATATTCAGGCGCAGGCAATCCTGGACCTGCAGCTGCGCCGGCTTTCCGCGCTGGAACAGCAGAAAATCGAAGACGAGCTCGCCGAAATCCGGAACAGGATCGCGTATCTTGAATCGGTCTTAGCCGATCCAAAGCTGCAGCTGGGGATCGTCGAGACGGAAACCCGCGAAATTCGCGAGAAATACGCCGACGAGCGGCGGACGACGATCGATCTGGACGCGACCGACGCGCTGGACGATCTGGACATGGTTGAAGATCGCTCGGTTTTCGTTTCTCTGACGAAGCGCGGCTATATCAAGCGTGTCAACTCCGATACTTATCGGACGTATAACCGCGGCGCGATGGGGATCGCGGGTCATGCGCTCAAGGATGAAGACCATGCGCTCAAGCTCGTTCACGCCAATACGCTGGATAAGATGCTCTTCTTTACGGATCGCGGGAAGGTTTACGCCGAATACGTCTTCCGGATCGCCGAGGGCGGGCGGACGGATAAAGGGACGCCGGCGATCAATATTATCAATCTTGAGGCGGACGAGAAAATTACCGAGATGGTCTGCGTTCATGAGTTCTCGCCGGCGAAATACCTGCTGATGGGGACCGCGAACGGGAAGGTCAAGCGGACGCCGCTCTCCGATTTCGCGAATATCCGCTCCTCCGGGATTATCGCGATGGGGATGGAGGAAGGCGACGAGCTGCTTTGGGCGAAGATTACCGGCGGGAACGACGACGTCGTCATCGTCAGTCGCAACGGCAAGGGGCTCCGCTTCGGCGAAAAGAAAATTCGCGCGATCGGCAGGACGGGTTCCGGCGTTCGCGCGATGAAATTAGCGGAGGGCGACCGCGTCGCCTCGATGGCGGTCTGCCGCCCGGAAGAAAAGCTGTTGATTATCAGCGAGCGCGGGATCGGGAAACGGATCCTCGTTTCTTCGCTGACGCCGCATGGCCGCGGAACGGGCGGCGTGATGGTGACCAGCGCACGGTGTCTGGATATCTGCGGCCGGATCGTTTCGGCAATCGTTATCGCCGACGACGAGGACGCGACCTTCCTGACGAGCGTTGGGAATATTATCCGACTCCGCGGCGATAAGATCCCGGTTCAGGGGCGCGCTGCGCGCGGGGTCCGCGTCATCCGGCTCGGCGAGGACGCGGCGATCGTGTCCGTCGTCGCCAGCGAGCATGACGAAACGGCGGGAGAAGCGGACGTCGTTCTTGACGGCGAGACCGGCGAAGCGATCAGCCCGGCGGACGAACTCGACGAGCTCGATCGCGAACTCGCGGAGGACGATCTCGACGAACCGGAAGAAGAGGAACTCGACGAGGACGCCGGGGATGAGGATGAAGACGGAGAAGTATGAATTCAGATTTAATTAATTCGAGTTTTACAATTAAGGATATCGCCGACGTCACGCCGACGCAGCGGATCGCCATGCTGATCGACGGCGACAACGCGCAGCCGTCGCTGATCGATAAAATTCTGGCAGAGACGACGAAATACGGCCTGATCACGATCCGGCGGATTTACGGGGATTGGACCTCGGCGAATATGGGAGGCTGGAAAGACACGCTTCAGAGCCACGCGATCCAGCCGATCCAGCAGTTCCGCTACACGGTCGGCAAGAACGCGACCGATTCGGCGATGATTATCGACGCGATGGATATCTTTTATTCGGGAACGGTAGACGCGTTCTGCCTCGTTTCGAGCGACAGCGATTATACGCGCCTGGCGACCCGGATCCGCGAACAGGGTATCTTCGTCATGGGGATCGGCAAGAAAATTACGCCGCGCGCGTTCGTAAACGCCTGCGATGTGTTCGTGTATACTGAAAACCTCGTCCCCGCGGATCAGCTTCGTTCCGCCCCCGCGTCGGGGAGCGGTTCTGGAAATGGGAACGGGGGTTCGCATAAGCGCAAAACGGCTAAAGCGTCCGCGGCGCAAAATACGGCTCCGTCGGCGCCGGCCGTCACGGACCCGACGCTCGAACTCGACAGCGCTTCGAACGATCCGCTGCCGCTGCTGCGTTCCGCGTTCGATTTAGCGGCGAGCGATAACGGCTGGGCGTTTCTCGGAACGCTGGGGCATCACCTGCGTCAGCTCGACCCCGGTTTCGATTCGCGGACCTTCGGTTATCGTCAGCTGTCGCTGATGATCCAGGCGTATCCGGACGTAATCGAGACGAAGGAAGTCAAGGGGACGGACGGGACGGCGGCGATTTACGCGCGGCTCCGGACGCCGGATCCGATGAAAGCGAAATAACGATGGCGACGCCGGAGTATCTGATGGACCGCCTGACTTCGGCGCTTTCAGCGGCGAAGGAAATGGGGTCGGTTTGGGTCTGGGCGACCGGATTGGGGCCGCTCCGGAACGCGTTCCCCGATCTTTTCGGACGCGAGCTGATCCTTGTATTTTCCGACGGCGCGGCGAAGGAAGGCTGCTTCTGTTTTGAGAAAAATGGCGCGCTTTACGCGCTGATCCATGGTTCGAAGAGCGCGGAGGCCGAACGGCGGATCCTTTCCGGTTCGATCGTTCAGCTTTGGTCCGACGACGGCTGGTTCAGCGCTGAAGCGCGGATGCTTCCCGGCGAGGAAGCGGAAGCGGTCCTGGCCGGAATCCACGAGCGGGAGCTTTACGGGGCGATCGGCGCACGCGCGATGGCCGGGCGGGCGATTTCCCGCGTGATTCAGCTGCGGCGGATCGCCGCCTGCACGGGAAAAAAAGGGCCGGGCCAGTATGCCTGGATCTGGGCGCTTTTTTCTTTCTATCTTTTAATCCGATCGCTTTTCCGACCGAAAAAATAACGGGAGGAGCTTTACGAAGATGAATTCATACGCTGATATCACCCCGCCGCGCCGGCCGCGGAAATCGCGGCGATCCTGCGGCGAAATAATCCTGCTGGCGATCGCCGCGCTGGCGTTCTCGTTCCTCGGCGCGGGCGTATTCGCGCTGATTCAGGGCGGGCTCGACGAATCGCCGGCGAACAGCGGCGAGATCGAGTCGCTTCGGAACGAAATCCGCGCGCTCCAGACGCAGGCGGCGTCAGCGCCGCTGCGCGCGCTGACGAAGGAGACGATCCGCGAAGTCAGCGTCGACAGCGAGGTCACGCGCGTCGTAGAGTCGGTCGGGCCGGCCGTCGTCACGATTACCGCCGAGAAGCCGATCGACGCCGGAAGCTACGGCTACTGGGGCTTCTTTATGCGCCCGCAGGGGTCGAGTACCAGCATGGGGTCGGGCGTCATTATTCATCCGGATGGTTACGTGCTGACGAATAATCATGTCGTCGACGGGGCTTCGTCGTTTACGATCGAGCTCGCGACCGGCGAGACGATCCCCGCCGAGCTGATCAGCAGCGACCAATTCAGCGATCTGGCGGTTCTGAAGATGAATGGGGTGGTTCCAGCGGTCGCGGAGCTCGGCGATTCCGATTCGCTGAAATCCGGCGAAACCGTTATCGCGATCGGGTCGCCGCTGGGAAGCTTTAAAAATACGGTCACGACCGGCGTCGTTTCCGCGACCGGCCGCTTCCTTCCGACCGATGACGGGTACTATATGGAGAACCTGATCCAGACCGACGCGGCGATTAATCAGGGGAACTCCGGCGGGCCGCTGATGAATCTTGACGGAAAGGTTATCGGGATTAACGTCATGATCGTTCGCGGGTCGTCGTCGAGCTCGGCCGGCGCCGAAGGGCTGGGGTTCGCGATCCCGTCGAATACGGCTAAGCTCATCGCCGATCAGATGATCGCGAACGGCGATTTCCAGCGGCCTTACCTCGGGATCCAATGGCAGGACCTGACGCCGCGGCTGGCGTACCGGTTCGACCTCCCGGTCAGCTATGGGACGTACGTTTATGAAGTGATCGCGGGCGGCCCGGCGGATCAGGCGGGAATCCGCGCCGGGGATATCCTGACGAAGATCGGATCGCGCTCGATCGACGCCGACGGCTCTTTCTATAACGCGCTCTTCGCGTATGGTCCGGGCGAACGAGTCAGCGTTGAGCTGATCCGTGGTTCGGAGCGTATGACAGTCGACGTGACGCTGGGCGGCGGTGCGGCTTCTTCGACGGGGCTGTAAACGGCGATGATAACCGAAGGGAGACTTCGCGCCGCGCTCCGCGCTTCGGCGTGGGCCGCGCTTCTTGCCGTTGGCTGGACGCTGGGAACACGGTCCGAAGCGTCTTCGGCCGTTCTTTTCGGTTACTCGCCGCTGCGGCTCGCGCTGGCGGGCGGACTGATACTCGCCGCAGTGCTGATTTTTCTATTAATTCGGAAATCGGCCGTTTTGAGCGCATGGCTGACCGGATTTTTCGTGGTACGCGAACGCGTCTATCGGGCGTTGCTGTTGCTCTGGGTTGCGCTTGGCGTTTTGTTGTGGTGCTTCCTGTTCAGCTGGCTTTTCGTTCCGGCGAATTTGCGTCCGGCGCTGCTCTGGCTGATCTGGACGTTGGGGCTTGCGATTGCGCTCCTTCGGGTTGGGTACCGCGGCGTTTTTCGCGCGGAGCCTTTCCGCTCCCATTTCCGAATCTTCCCGCGCTGGGAGGCGATCGCCCCGGTTCAGAAAAAAACAATGGGGATCCTGCTGATCCTTTCGCTCCTGTACCTGGCGATCCTGATTCCGTCGAACCTGAACGGGACGGCGGACCTGGAAGCTTTTTCGCGGTATGGCGGCGACGAATTCGTGATTTATCCGATCCTGATGGACGTTATGAAGCCCGGGGAGACGTTCGGCGCGACGCTTTATCACCTGTTTATTTACGAGGACTATCATTACGGCTATCCCTTTTACGCCGTTTCGACGCTGCTGCTGACGCCGGTCAGGCTGATGACCGGGGCGGCGTTCCCCGATCGGGTTGACCTGAATCTGCCGATCCTCCGGATGGGGGTGTCGGTCGTCCCGCTCGTTCTCGCCGCCTGGGCGATCGTATACCTGTTTACCCGTTTCCGGCGTCCGCTCGTTTCGGCGCTGACGCTCGTTTTTCTCCTGTTCGCGCCCGGCTCGCTTCAAAATAATCAGGGCTTCTGGCATCCCGACGGACTGAACCTGTTGTTTGTCTGCCTTTCGCTCGTTTTTATCCGGCGCGACGACGAGCGTTTGGGGCGGAATTTCTACGCGGCGGCTGTCTGCGTCGGGCTGTCGATTGCGACGCGGCTTTACGGCTTTTTCTTCGCGCCGGCGATTGCGGTTTACCTGACCGGCGCCGTGCTGCGGAAAAAGGCGACCTGGCTGCGCGCGGTTCGGGCGGGAACGATCTTCATTCTGGTCATGACGCTGACGGTCGCGCTGTCGTCGCCGTATCTTTTCCGCGCGGACGCCCGCGGACGCATGATCGAGATTCTCAGCGAAAAATCCGGCGAAATGGCGCATGGCTACGAAGGAGATTTCGATCCGCGGAACGATTACCGCCCCGGCTGGGCGGCCTGGCGCCCTGCCTTCGAGGATCATTACGTCAGGATGTTCTGCTTCGCGTTCCTCTGGGGCTCGCTCCTGACCGGCGCGTTTCTGGGAAGCGAGCGGCTGACTTACCGGACGGTCGCGCTGTGGTCGCTGACGATTACCGCTTATCTCGTCTTTTTCGTGGCGGTTAAATCGACCCAGTACGTCCTGCCGGCGCTGCTGCCGCTGATGGGGGCGATATTCGCGCTGCCGCTGACGATCGAGGACGCGGGGATCTTCTCGAAACGAACCCGAACGGTCGCCTGGCTCGCGAGCGGAGCCGTTTTCGCCGCGCAGCTTGTTTTGAACCTGATCCGGATCCGCCCGCGCTTTTTCTGATCTTCTGAATTTGAATCCGGATAAGCTGTGGATAGCCGGAACGTATCCACAGCTTATGCACAGCGTTGTCCGCAACGCTGTGAGCGGATCGGGCGTGGAAAACGTGTAGATAAATGGCGGGATGCGGCTTACGGTGGATAACCCGTGGATAAGTTGGCGGCTTTACCAGGCGTGACGCCCGGTCGTCAGCAGGCTGTCAATATCTTCGAACGCGTTTTCGAGGCGTTCCTGATGATACGTTTCATAGTTGTTAAAAATCCGCTGCGTGACGCCCCGTTCGTCCCATTCGCGCAGCACATCGCCGGTGAGCCTGTCTTTCGCCGCCGCGTACCGTTCGATCAGGAAAAGGAAAAACTTCATCTCGTTGGTCATTCGTCTACCCGTATATGTTCAGAGTTTCGCGGGTCGCCGGTTATTTTCTCGACTTCCCATATTTCGAAGATGAACCTTTCCGCGAATTCCCACATGGCCAGATCTGCGTTCTCCAGCATCGCGTGCGTTTTCGATTGCAGAAATTCGCGCGCCGCGTCCATCTCGGTCATCGCGTATTTGTCGACGATCCGCTGGACGACGCTTTTGTTATAGTAGTCTAACGAAGTTTTTTGAAGCTTATTCACAGAGGATCGCCTCCTTCCATTCAAGCAATTGAATCGCGGTATTTGTCTTAAACGTGATCTGATCTTTTAATTTTTGTGGCAGGAGCCTACGAATCGCCTCATCCTCGTCATACATTCCGTCTAAAAACAGGTCGATGACCGATGCCGTCAGGTCGTTTGCGACAGGACCGATAATCAGATCCCATGAATCGAGGATCGGCAAGCCTTTTCGGTTTGCGACGATGAATCGTAGCCAGCCCTGATCTGGAATTTTGAATCGAAGCGTACGCAGATCGAGAATCTGATCATCGCGTAATTCGTAGACTGATACGACTGAATTTGGCTCTCCCAACCGCCAGGACGTTCTCTTCGCCCAACGGACCGCCTGATTCAGGTCGCTCGTTGTATAAAAACCAGCGCCGAAATCGAGTTGTCGCTGCTTTTTGAGAAGCTTGGGCCTCCGAACCTCTACGTTGCTGCCATGATACAGAATCAAGCCAACCCTCTTTCAGACGCATCCTCCTGTCGGGAACTTAAAATGCTGTCGACCATCCCCGGGATTGAATTCAGGTACAGCGTCTCCTGAATTGCGTTCCAATCCTGTTCGGACAGCAGAACTGCGTTCTTTCCCTTGCTGTTTGTTATCGTGATGGGCGAAGAATATTCGTTGACATCCATGATCAATCGATACAGGTTCTTTTGTGCGGCGGATAGGTTTACGCTATGCATCTTTCACTTCCCTTTTCTGATTAATTATATCCTGCGTTGCCTTGCCGGTTTGTACGGATATGGAGGCGGAGGCTTTCGATTTCCCGCCTGTTCCTAATGTGCGGTTTAGTTAAAATAGACGCTGACCACCTGTGTTTTAATAAAATGATCTGCGACGAAAGACATAATTTTATTAAATAAGGTGATATTCCGCCCCCGCAGCGGCCCGTATCCGGTCATGTACTTTTTCGAGACCACGCGCATTTTATTGGCCCAGGGCGCAATTTCGCGCGCTGCGTCGCTGACCGAGAAAAACGTACCGACGTCTTTAATTCCAGATTTCTTGATAAACGTCTTTAGCATCATCTTGCAGCCGGTCTCGTTGCAGATATCGAACGTCAGCTTTCCGTTGGGGAACTGCTGGCTCATGTGGATCAGCAGGCTTTTGACGTCCGCCGTTTTCAGGTAGTAAAAAACGCCGGGCGCGATGAAAACGGTCCCATTGCGATTTGGAATCGCGTCCATCCATTCGTGATTCGTCAGATCGCAGGGAATATTCGTCTCCCGTTCTCCCGCCGGGAGCATGGCGGTCCGCGCCGCGATGACGTCGGGAAGATCGACGTTGTAAAATGCGCAGCTGCCATTGTCGCATTGCTTCGGCGTTTCATCGAGGCCGCAGCCCAGATTGACGACGGAAGCCCGCGGATAATCCTTCAGGTAATCGTTGATTTCGATGATCATGTCGGCGCAGCGTTTCGCGGCTTCCAGATACCCGAACCGGTAAAAAGCCGATTCCGCCGCTTTGTCATGCTTTGAAAAGTCGTAATCCAATCGCTGGATCAGGCGTTCCGCCGCCGGATCGGCGCAGATATCGGGGTACATCTCTGCGCTTTTCATTCTTCCGTAAAGCGGGATGATCAGCGTTTCCTGTACCGAATTCTCTTCGATATGAATTTTCTCTTCCATAGTAGGAGGCTCCTGAATCTTATTTTTTCTTACGGCGCCCGCCGCTTTTCTAAATTTTTAAAGTAGTTAGCTTATTGTAACTCTGATTCGCTGGATCAATCCGGTTTCAGCGGGACAATCAAAAAAGGCCGCCCCATTTATTTTGGGGCAGCCCTCTCTTTATCAATATCAGTTCTATAATCCGGCGGCTTTCCGAAGCGTCTCCGCCATGTCGGTCTTTTCCCAGGTGAAATCTGCGTCCTCGCGTCCGAAATGGCCCCAGTAGGCGGTTTTTCGGAAGATCGGCCGGCGCAGCCCTAACCGCTCGATAATCGCGCCCGGGCGCAGGTCAAAATTTTCGCCGACGATCGCGGCAATTTTTTCATCGGCGATTTTTCCGGTCCCGAACGTTTCAACGTTGATCGAGAGCGGCTTCGCGACGCCAATCGCGTAGGAAAGCTGGATTTCGCAGCGGTCCGCGATCCCGGCGGCGACGATATTTTTCGCGACCCAGCGCGCGGCGTAAGCGGCCGAACGGTCGACCTTGGTCGCGTCTTTTCCGCTGAACGCGCCGCCGCCATGCCGGCCCATCCCGCCGTACGTATCGACAATAATCTTTCGCCCGGTCAGCCCGGAGTCGCCGAGCGGTCCGCCGATGACGAATTCGCCGGTCGGGTTCACGAAGACCTTGAGCTCGCTGTCGACGAGCGCTGGCGGCAGCACCGGATCGATGACATGTTTCCGGATCGCGGCTTCGATTTCGTCATGCTTCCCGCGCATGGAAGCGGCGTGCTGAGTGGAGATTACGACGGCTTCGATCCGTTTCGGCTTCCCGAAGCTGTACTCGACCGTGACCTGGCTTTTCCCGTCGGGATAGACCCAGGGGAGCGTCCCGTTTTTCCGAACCTCTTCGAGCTTCTCGACGAGCCGATGCGCCAGGTAGATCGGCGTCGGCATTAACGTTTCCGTTTCGTTGCAGGCGAACCCGAACATCATTCCCTGATCGCCGGCTCCGGTACTGAAATCGGCGTCCGTTCCCTTTTTCGCTTCAAGCGACTTATCGACGCCGAGGGCGATATCCGCGGATTGGGTCGAGATCGCGGACAACACGGCGCAGGTATTTCCGTCGAAGCATTTTTCGCTCGAATCGTAGCCGATTTCCTTAATGACGTCGCGGACGAGGATATCGAAATTAACGAACGCGGCGGTCGTAATTTCGCCGAAAACCATCGCGAAACCGGTCTTTACCGCCGTTTCGCAGGCGACGCGCGAATTCGGATCCTGCTCCAGGCAGGCGTCGAGGATCGCGTCGCTGATCTGGTCGCAGACTTTATCCGAATGTCCCGCGGTGACGGATTCGGACGTGAAGTAGAACCTGGGTGAGTTCATGAACGTTGACATGTGGTTTCCTCCAAAAAATGAACCCCTCGGCAATTGAGGGGTTTGAAAGTTTATCGTTCCCTCTTATCTTCCAGATACCTGTCGGAATTGGCACCTTAATCAAGGCGATCAGGTTGCCGAGGTTTCATCGGGCCGGTCCCTCTACCTCTCTGGATAAGAGCGCCTTTCGGCGGTTCTTTATATTTAGCGGTATTTAATCATGCGCCTCCGGATCCGTCAATAGAAGCCGCGAAAAATGATGATTCGACGATGAATTCAGGATGAATGTCATATGTTTAGAGGTTTGTGCATGCATACGGTAGAGTTAATTATGACTAATACCGCTTGACACACTATAATTATAAAAGGTCTCACGAACAGGAAAGGATACAGGCTATGCAAGTTCCGATCGATCCGGCAAAGTACGAAGCTTTGAAGTTATTTCTTTCGACGGTTGAACCGTCTGAAAAATCGTTAATTGCCTCGCTGCATAAGACGCAGACGCTTTTCGGTTATATTCCGCGCGAGGCGCAGCTCATGATCGCGAAGGCGCTTCATCTTCCGGCCGCGAAGGTTTACGGCGTCGTGACCTTCTACTCATATTTTACGGAAATCCCGCGTGGAAAATATCAGATCAGCGTCTGTCTCGGGACGGCGTGTTACGTGAAAGGGGCTCAGGCCGTCCTTAAGGCGTTCGAGGACGAGCTGAAAATACATGCCGGAGAGACGACGGACGACCTGATGTTCTCGATTTGCCAATCGCGCTGTCTGGGCGACTGCTCCAATGCGCCGGTCGTCATGATCAACGACGAAATCTATCCGCAGGTCCACGCGGACGAAGTTCCGGCGATTTTACTGAATATTCGGGAGGCGGAGAAGAACCATGCTTAACTACGACGCTTTACGAAGCCTGAAAGCGGAAGCTTATCCGAAACTTTGCGCCCGGCTCGATACGGTTCCGACCGTTTTCCGGGATGGGGACGGGAATTATAAGCTCCGGGGCGACTATTTTGAGAAACAGACGCGGATCGTATTGAAAAACTGCGAGGTTATCGATCCTGAGAACATTGAAGAATATATTGCGCTCGGCGGATATCAGGCGCTGGCCGGTCTTCTCGAACGGAAAGCGACGGGACGGGAGATCGTCGACGAAATGACCCGGTCCGGGCTGCGCGGGCGCGGCGGGGCGGGCTTTCCGACCGGGCGGAAATGGGCGGAAGCGCTGAAGCATGACGCCGATCATAAATATGTTATCTGCAACGCGGACGAAGGCGATCCGGGCGCGTATATGGATCGGTCGGTCCTTGAAAACGATCCGCATTCCGTCCTGGAGGGCATGGCGATCGCCGGGCTGGGGATTGGCGCGGATCACGGTTACGTTTACGTCCGCGCGGAATATCCGAACGCGGTAAAGCGGCTGAATATCGCGATCGCCGCGGCGAAGGAGCTGGGCCTGTTGGGAGAAAATATCCTCGGATCCGGCTTCTCGTTCAATATCGAGCTGCGGTTGGGCGCGGGAGCGTTCGTCTGCGGCGAGGGAACGGCCCTGATGGAGTCGATCGAGGGACGGCGCGGGATGCCGCGGAATAAGATTTACCGGACGGCGGAACGCGGGCTTTTCGATAAGCCGACGATTATCAACAACGTTGAAACGCTTGCCAACGTGCATCATATCTATCTCCATGGCGCGGACTGGTTCGCCGGGATTGGAACCTCGAAGTCGACCGGGACGAAGGTCTTTTCGGTCGTCGGGAAGGTCAAGAACGCCGGGCTGGTAGAAGTCCCGATGGGAACGTCGCTGACCGAGATCATTTACGATATTTCCGGCGGGATCAGGAACGATCGCAGGATTAAAGCGGTTCAGACCGGCGGGCCCTCCGGCGGCTGTATCCCCGCGGAGCTGGTCCCGACGACGAACGTCGATTTCGAGTCGCTGGCGGCGATTGGCTCGATTATGGGATCGGGCGGGCTCGTCGTCATGGACGAAACCGACTGCATGGTCGATATTTCGCGCTTTTTCATGGACTTCACCGTCGAGGAATCCTGCGGGAAATGCACCCCCTGCCGAATCGGGAACAAGCGCGTTTTGGAGATGCTGGAAAAGTTTATCGCCGGGAAAGGCGAGATGCGCGATCTGGCAAGGCTTCAGGAGCTTTGCGAGATGATTCGCGATACGTCGCTCTGCGGACTGGGGCAGGCGGCGCCGAATCCGGTGTTGTCCACGCTGAAATATTTCCGGGACGAATACGTTTCGCATGTCCGGGATAAACGCTGTCCGGCGGGCGTCTGCAAGAAGCTGATGACGTATGTCATCCTTGACGGCTGCGTCGGCTGTGGAAAGTGCAAGATTAATTGTCCGGTCTCCTGTATTACGGGCGAACGGAAACAGAAGCATTTTATCGATCCGACCGTCTGTATCCGTTGCGGTTTGTGCGCCGCAAAGTGCCCGGTGCATGCGATCGAACTGGCGTAAGGAAGAAGCGGGAGAAAGGCATTTGACGTTATGATCACTTTTAAAATTAACGATCAGGAAGTTACCGTTCCGGAAGGAACGACGATTTTAAACGCCGCGAATTCGGTGGGCATCAAGATCCCGACGCTCTGTTTCCTCAAGGAGCAGCAGGGGATCGAATTCCAGAGCGCTTCCTGCCGCGTCTGCATGGTCGAGGAACCGGGACGGCAGAAGATGTTGGCGGCCTGCTCGACGAAGGCCTGGAACGGGCTCCAGGTCCGGACCGATACGCCGCGCGTGATTAAAACGCGGCGGGCGATGATCGAGCTGCTCCTCTCGAATCATCCGAAAGACTGCCTGATCTGCCATAAAAACGGCGACTGCGAGCTGCAGAACCTGGCGGCGGAATGCGGCGTGCGCGAGGTTCCGTTCCAGGGCGAGATGAACAAGTGCAGAATTGATCATTCTTCGCTCTCAATTGTCCGCGACATGAATAAATGCATCCTTTGCAAGCGCTGTCAGGAGGTTTGCACCAACGTGCAGTCGGTCGGCTGTCTGACCGACGTCGGCCGCGGCTTCCATACCGTCGTCGGAACGGCGTTCGATATGCCGATGATCGATACGACGTGTACCTTCTGCGGCCAGTGTCTGGCGGTCTGCCCAACCGGAGCGCTGGCGGAGGTCGATAACACGTCGAAGGTCTGGGACGCGCTCGTTTCCGGGAAAACAGTCGTCGTTCAGACCGCGCCGGCGGTCCGGGTCGCGCTGGGCGAAATGTTCGGGATGGAGCCCGGCGAAGTCGTGACCGGGAAAATGGTCGGGGCGCTGCGGATGCTGGGGTTCGACTATGTTTACGATACGAACTTTGCCGCCGACGTGACGATTATGGAAGAGGCCGCCGAGCTGGTTCATCGCCTGAAGCATGGCGGCGTGCTGCCGATCCTGACGTCCTGCTGCCCGTCCTGGATCAAATTCATCGAGCATAATTTCGGCGACATGCTGGAAATTCCGTCGAGCTGCAAGTCGCCGCACGAGATGTTCGGGGCGTTGGCGAAGACATATCTGGCGGATCGGCTGAAAATCGATCGCGAGGACATGGTTGTCGTCTCGGTCATGCCCTGCGTCGCGAAGAAGTACGAATCGGCGCGGCCGGAGCTGTCGGTTGACGGCGCGTCCGACGTCGATATCGTGATTTCAACGCGCGAACTGGGGCACATGCTCAGGGAGATCGGCGTCCGGTTCGATGCGGTCCCGGACAGCGAGTTTGACGATTTCATGGGCGAGTCGTCCGGCGCGGGAACGATTTTCGGCGTCACCGGCGGCGTTCTGGAAGCGACGCTGCGGACGGCGTACGAATGGATCACTGGCGAAACGCTCGATCAGGTCGTTTTTGAGGATCTTCGCGGGTATCGGAACGTCAAGTCGGCGACGATCGATATTCAGGGGAAACCGTTCCGCGTTGCTTCGGCGAGCGGGCTGAAAAACGCGCGGATGCTGCTGAACCAGATTCGGTCCGGCGAGGAAAAATTCGATGCGATCGAGATTATGGCGTGTCCGGGCGGCTGTATCGCGGGCGGCGGTCAGCCATCGGTTCATCAGGATTACACGATTCTCGAAAAGCGCATGGCGGCGATTTACAGGATCGACGAACGCAAGGTCATCCGCCAGTCCCATAAGAACCCGAGCGTGATCCGGCTGTACGACGAATTTATCGGCGAGCCCTACGGCGAAAAAGCGCATGCGCTGCTGCATACGGAATTCAAGATGCGGACGAAGATGTAGACCGGTTGAGGGGAGGGGAATGAAGCTGACGTTTCTCCCCTCCCATGCGTTGTCTGGATCCCGCGCAGGCGGATTCGGAAAATTCTTTCGCGGTACGCTCAGAGTTTTTCCTGAAATTATTAAATGATCGTCTGAATCGCTGATCCTATAGCGGGATCAGCGGTTTTCTATTAAACTTCTACTAATTACAGCGGAGGGCAGGGAGAGAATGACCAGGATTATAATGCCGGACGATTTTGACCAGAAAGTTTTTTATGCTGTTGAATCATTTTGGAAAACACGCAGCAGGCAAAAAAATCGTCAGGGACCAGGCGGGCTTGCCGGGCAGGGAAATCGAAGCGCTGTTACAGGTGGAAAGCAATTGGATAGCTTTGTTAAATTGTTTTGCGATCTCCTGATTCTGAATAGGGTGCCGGAGAAAAGTATTTTTACTGACTTTTCTTTAGAATTGCCCGGCTTTTATCGTCCGAATAAAAAATGGGATTTGTTGGTTGTAGATCGCGGAAGGCTTATTATCGCGATTGAGTTTAAAAGCCAGATCGGGCCATCATTTGGCAATAACTTTAATAATCGGACGGAAGAGGCGATCGGAAGCGCTCTGGACCTTTGGACCGCTTATCGGGAAGGCGTTTTTGGATCATATAAAGCGCCATGGCTCGGTTATTTTCTTTTGCTGGAGGATTGTAAGAAATCGAATGACCCTATTAAGGCGAATTCTCCGCATTTTCCAGTGCTGGATGAATTTATTGGTGCGTCCTATAAAAAAAGGTATGAAGTTTTCTGTGGTAAATTGCTTTTAGAGCGTCAATATAACGCAGCATGTTTCATGGTAAGTAAAGGATTGCCGGATGGTATCGATTACGAATATCCTCGGCCGGATCTTTCCTGCCGGGACTTCGCTGTTTCAATGATTTGTGCGGCGGGTTCTTATTTTGCTTGAAGGCGGTATGCACATGACGGAACATCTTCTGTACCATGCGGACGCCCGTGATTTGAGCTATATCGAAGATGACAGCGTGCATTTGGTTTTGACGTCTCCTCCGTATTTTAATCTGAAAGCGTATCAGCGAGGAGAAAACCAGCTTGGCCTGATTGAAGATTATCAGCAGTTTGTTGATGAATTAGAAAAAGTCTGGCGGGAATGCTATCGGATTCTGGTAAGCGGCGGGCGTGTTGTCTGCGTTGTCGGAGACGTTTGTCTTTCCAGACGGAAATATGGACGGCATGCTGTTTTACCGCTGCATTCGGACATCGCTGTCTCTTGCAGGAAGATTGGCTTTGATAATCTGAATCCCATTTTGTGGCATAAAATTTCCAACGCTTCTTTTGAAGCGAATACAAGCAGTTCTATTTTAGGAAAACCGTATGAGCCTAACGCAATTATCAAGAATGATTTGGAATATATTTTAATGGAGAGGAAACCCGGCGGTTACAGGAAGCCGACGGATCAGCAAAGAATCGAAAGTCGGATCAACGAATCTGATTTTCAAAAATGGTTCAGGCAGATATGGAACATGCCGGGTGCGTCGACCCGAAATGGTCATCCAGCGCCGTTCCCATTAGAACTTGCGGCACGATTGATTCGAATGTTCTCCTTTGTCGGCGATACGGTCGTCGATCCGTTTTGCGGAAGCGGAACGACCATGCTCGCGGCGATTCAAACGAAGCGGAACAGTATTGGAATTGAAGTTGAAAGGGACTATTGCCAATCTACGGTTGAGCGTTTGGAGTATGGGCGGACGATGCTGGACGAATTTTCATTAAGGTACGAAGACCTTTGCGGTGTGAAAAATTCAGCCTGACCGAAGGTTCGATCCGCGGATCAAATCGATGCCGCTTAAATATGAACACATGTTTTATCCGTTTCGACAAACGCAGCGAAACGTGATATGCTTTTCGCTATGCAGAGCGGAGAACGAAAACGGCGGATTCAGGCCTCGGAGCTGGGGACGTATCTTTATTGCGCGCGGGCGCTGGGATACCGGCGCGCCGGGGCCCCGTCGGAAAACCGGGCGCAGATGGAAGCCGGGGAGCTCGACCACGACCGGCTCAGCCGGTCGGCGCGGCGGATCCGCGGCTCGGTATCCCTGTTGGCGGCACTTCTCGTTCTCGCTGCGCTGACGCTTTGGATGATCCTGCGATCGGAGGGCGGATGAACCGGTCATGGCTGGTCCCGATCCTGATCGCGTTGATCGCCGCCTTCGCCGCGGCGCTGATCGCGCTGATCGTCGCAGGCCGACGCGGACGGATCCCCTGGCGGCGGGTCCGTTACGACGACGCGGCGCGGCGCGGGCGGAAACCGGAGCGGACTTATTATGACGCGGAGACGGGGCTCAGCGGGAAACCGGATTTTATTATCGACGGCTGGGGGACGTCGACGCCGATTGAGGTTAAAAGCGGACGGACGCCGGATTCGCCATACCCGAGCCACGTGATGCAGTTGGCGGCGTACTGTTACCTGATTGAGCGCTGCGACGGGCGGAGCGTTCGCCGGGGAATTTTACGTTATCCTGAGACCTCTTTCGAAATTTCGTATACAATTGAGTTGCGCCGCCGCTTGCTGGCGACGCTGGAGGCGCTCCGGAAGGCGGAAGCGGAAGGCTATCCCCGGACGCATCGCGATTTTACGAAGTGCCGCGGCTGCGGGTACCGATCGCACTGCGACGAGAGGTTAGGAAGCTGAGATGAAATCTCCGACCCGAAAACCGAGGAATATCGCTGTCGTCTGGCATGGCAGTATTGAAGGCGCGGAAAGCGTCGCGCGCGAGATCGCCGCGGCGATCGAAACGGACAGCTCCGGCCGGGCTTCGGCGGAATGTTCCCCGCTTCATGACGAAGCGTTCCGGATGCGGCTGAAACAATATACGTATGATCTGGTCATAACGCTGGGCGGAGATGGAACGATGCTGCGGACCGGACGGCTCTGTGCTCCGCTGAAGGTCCCGATCTGCGGCGTGAACCTGGGGAGCTTCGGTTTCATGATGGAGCTGCCGAAAAACGGCTGGCGGGAGGCGATTCCGGCGCTGATCGACGGAAGGTTCCGGATCGAGACGCGGATGATGATTCATGTCGACGTGATCCGTCCTTCCGGGCTGACGGTCAGCCGCGACGTCTTAAACGACGCGGTCATTGCGCGGGGAATGGACGTGCGTCCGGTTCGGACCGTCGTTCGCGTCAACGGGAATTTCCTGACGGAATATGTTTCCGATGGATTGATCGCGTCGACGGCGACCGGTTCAACCGCATATGCGATGGCGGTTGGCGGGCCGATTATCGAACCGGAGATGCGGACGATCCTGCTGATTCCGATCGCGCCGCATCTGTCGCTGAACCACGGCCTGATTCTCCAGCCGCACGATGTGATTGAATGCACCTGCCGGAGCCGCGACGTGACGGTTTTATCGCTGGACGGGGGGCCCTCGATTCAGGTCGCGGAAGAGGATAAAATCCGGATCACCGCTTCCGATGATTCGGCTTATTTCGTTCGGATCAGCTCGGATGGCTTTTTCTACCGGAACTTTATTCAGTACATGCAGCGGAACCCGAGCGCGGTTCAGTCGCGGACGCCGCCCGCTTAAGCCGTTCCGCAGATTGGCAGAGACCACAGAAGGAATGATATGACGGAAAACTTTGATTCACCCGATAACCTCAGCGTGACCGCGGATATGACCTGCTACAGGCATCCCGACCGGGTCACCGCGTTGCGCTGCCATTCGTGCCTGAACCCGATCTGTCCGGATTGCGCGCGGACGTCGCCGACCGGGTATATCTGCCCGGATTGTCTTGAGCGGGGGCGGAAGCGTTTTGAAACGACGCAGGGGCGGGACTATCCGATCGCGGGCGTGGTCTCGTTCGTTTTGGGCCTGGTCGGCTATTGGCTGATGGCGCAGCTTCCCTTCGGCGGTATCTGGATTTCGTTGATCGGCGGATGGTTGGTCGGGATGGCGATTGCGAAAGTCGTCCGTGTCGTAACTGAGAAGCGGCGGTCGCCGAAGCTGGTTTGGACGATTGTGGGGAGCGCCGGGCTCGGCGCGCTGATTTTCGCACTGCCGGGAATCTGGGTCGGGGGCTGGTACGGAGCGATTCAATTGGTGCTGTTTATCGCGGCGGCGGGGCGGGCGATTGCGCTCGGGTACGGAATCGGGCTGCGGATTAGAAAGTAAGAACGGGTTTTCCGGGTAGCCTTCGGGCTGGGAATTTTCGGGGAACCTGGAGAAGAAGGCGGATACAGACGTGTTAAAGAGATTGACGATCCGGAATTTCGCGCTGATATCGTCGTTGGACGTATCGTTCTGCGATGGATTGAACGTACTGACCGGCGAGACCGGGGCGGGAAAATCGATCGTTCTGGACGCGCTGTCGGCGGTGCTTGGCGGAAAGGCCGACGCTGAAATGATCCGCGTCGGAGAGAACCGCGCGGTTATCGAAGCGACGTTTCAATATACGCCGATCCGCGCCGCGATGAACGACTATCTCGACGCGGGCGATTTGCTGGACGAGCCGGAGGACGACGAAATCGTCCTGAGCCGCGAGATTCGGACGACCGGGAGGAGCAGCGCGCGGGTTAACGGGCGCGCGGTCACGCAGGCAATTTTACGCGAGATCGGCGGCTTCCTCGTCGATATCCACGGCCAGTCGGATCATCTATCGCTCCTGAACCCGGGGGCGCATCTGGCGCTGATCGATCGTTTCGCGGATAACGCGCAGTCGCTCAGCGATTACCGCGCGCAGCTTAAAGCTTATCGTGAAGCGCAGTCCGAGCTTCAGGCGCTCGCGGGGAGCGACGCGGAAAAGGAGCGCCGCCGCGAGATGATCCTCTATCAGCTCGACGAAATCGACGGCGCGAAGCTGAAGCGCGGGGAAGAAGAGCCGCTGACGCTCGAACGGGACCGGATCGGAAACGCCGAAACGCTGAATCGCTATCTTTCAAAAGGCTTTGACCTGTTAGAGGGGCGCGGCGAACGCCAGCCGGGAGTCGTCGACCAGCTGAACGCGCTTCAGGGCTGTCTGGATCGGATCGCGCGGCTGGACGCGGACCGGGGCGAATGGACCGAGATCGTTCTGAACCTGCTCGACGAGAGCGCGAACCTGCTCGACGCGTTCCGCGCTTACCGCGAGGAAATCGATTATGATCCGAACCGGCTGACGGAGGTTGAAGACAGGCTCCACCTGATCCATAGTCTGGAACGGAAGTACGGCGCGACGATCGACGACGTTTTAGCGTTCGCGGAGCGGATCCGCGCGGAGCTGGAGACGATCGAAAACGCCGATGAGCGGATTCGCGTTCTCGCGGCCGAGGCGGTGAAACGGAAGGAAGCGCTTTCCGGAATCGCGGAACGCCTTTCGCTTCGGCGGCGTGAGGTCGCCGGGCGAATCGCGGAGCGGGTCGAGGCGGAACTGGCGGATTTATCGATGGGGACCGCGACGTTCGAAATCAGCATGAAGCTGGAGGAGGACGCGGACGGGCTCCGGTTCTCGGACGGGCGCGCCTACGCGTTCAATTCGTCCGGAAGCGACCGGGCGGAATTCATGATCGCGCCGAATCGCGGCGAAGGCGTTAAACCGCTGGTGAAGATCGCTTCCGGCGGCGAAACCTCGCGCCTGATGCTGGCGCTGAAGAATACGCTCGCGGAGGCGGACGAGATCCCGACGATGGTCTTCGACGAAATCGACACGGGGATCAGCGGGCGCGTCGGGGCTGCGGTCGGCGAGAAGCTTTGGCGCTTGTCAAGGAATCATCAGGTCATTTGTGTGACGCACCTGCCGCAGCTGGCCGCGTTCCGCGACGCGCATTTCAGCGTTACCAAGATCGTTCTGAACGACCGGACGGAAACCGGGCTCCGGCTCCTGAACGAGGAGGAATCGGCGCGCGAAATCGCGATGGTTCTCGGCGGCGCTGGTGCTGAAAATCTTCAGGCGGCAAAGGCGATGATCGCGGAAGCCGAGAGGACGAAACGGAAAAATGGATGATATAATTTATACGATGAAGAAATTTCCAGCTTTCCCAAATTTCATCCCGCTGCTTTTGGCGCTGACGCTGCTTTTCGCCGCCGTGCCGACGGCTCTCGGGCAGGCGCTCGTTTCTCCCACGCCGGATTTTGACGGCAATATTTATTACATGGTTCAGGGGAACGATACCTGTTTGAGTATTTCGTTAAAAATGGGGGTCGAAATCGAAACATTGCGGCAGCTGAACGATCTGGATATCGACTGCTCGCTGATCGCGGATACGCGGCTCTTATTGGGGCGGGTATTGACGGCGACGCCAACGTCGGGGCCGACGCCGACGCCGACGCCCGTCTTACCGACGCCGACGCCCTACGATGGGAACGCCTCCGTCTGTATTTACCTGTTCGACGACTTAAACGGGAATTCGACGGTTCAGGGCGGTGAAAACGGAATCGCGGGCGGCGCGGTCAGCGTAACCAAGCGCGACGGTGTTGAGAATTTTACCGGCCTGACAACCGGGATTGAAGATCTCTGTTTCCCGGAGGTTCCGGAGGGAAGATACGTTATCAGCATCGCTCTCCCGAACGAATATAATCCGACGACGGCGATGAATTACGAGATGGAAATTAACGCCGGCGACCGGGTCCAGGTTAACTTCGGCGCGCAGAAGCAAGCCGTCCTGGAGCAGAAGCTTCAAAGCGAAGCTCAGCAGGCGATTACCGAAACGCGTTCCCCGCTTTTAGGGATTATCGGCGGCGGATTGATCGCGTTGGCGATCGGCGTGGCGGTTCTTTACGGGGTTATTTCCCGGAGAGATTAGACCTCGCCTTCTTTAGAATTGATGAACCCCGTAAGGAATTTGAATTGCCTTTTGTTCGTCTTGCCGTTCCCTTCGATGCGTTTTTTTTCCTCCGACCTGAAACGAAAACGGATCTTTTTTTTAACCCGGAACGTTTTACCGGGGTTCGTACGTCTTTAATTACGAAGGGCGTTCTTGCTTTGAATCTGGAGCCGGACCGGCTGACGACAGTTCTGAAAAACGAGCGCGTCTGGACGCGGGCGGCGCTCCGGATCCGGTTCGATCCGGAAAAGAAGGCGGCGTGGATCGATTCGCTGTACCGCGCCGAGGGAGCGACAGCTGCGGATTGGGAGGCGTTGATCGACGACGCGGCGGTTCGAGCTGGCGAAGCAGGGATGTTCAGCTGCGCCGTGACGCTCGACGACGGGAGCGAACCGGTCGAATCGTTTCTTCGCGCGGGGTTTATCCGCCGGCGGCGGCAGTCCGTTTACGTCGGGCCCGCGGCCAGCCTTCCGGCGGCGGACGTCCGCTGTTATCGCTGGATCCCGGTCAGCCGCTCCGTTCCTGACCCGTTTATCCGTTTTCGGAGCAGGGAGCTTAAGGAGAATCAGGCGGCCATTTTTGATTGTGGCCGGCGAAAATTTTACGGACTTCGCGAGGGGAATCGGGTTATCGGCTGCGCCGCGGCTGCGAAAGGATCGCAGTCGCTCTACCTGGAGCCCTGCCTGTCGGTCGCCGGTCCCGCGGAAGCGGCGGAGGCGCTTGCCGCGCTCGCGGAGCGCTGCGGCGCGGAAGAACGGACGCGGATCGCGGTCTGCGTTGACGAAACGCAGCGGCTGGTTGGGGGGTGTCTTAAAAACCGGTTTGAACTCGCGGCGGCGCAGGGAATTTACGTGAAATGCCTGACGCGGTCGGTACGGCATCGCGAACCCCGCCCCGTCGAATCCTTTCCGAACCTGAGCGTTGCGACGGTTCAAAAAGCAGAATCAAAACCGATAGAAACCTATGAGCCAGATTTTTGAAAACCAGAATAATTCAGAAGATACCGGGCGGCTGTTGAAAATACTGCCGTCCGATTTAGCGGCGCGCGTCGAATCGTCCGGCGACCTTTCCGCGCTGACGGAGATCGTTTTAGACGTTGGTCGGGAGCCGTTGGCGCGATTTGGGGACCGGGAGGCGCCGCTGGCGGATACGGAGGCTGATTATGACCTGATCGATCGGATCAGCGCCAACGTCGGCGAATTCGACCTCGATAATCGCGCCGGCATGATCCGCACGCTGCACCGTATTTCCGCGATCCGTAACCGTAAGGGACGGATTATCGGGCTGACGATCCGGATCGGGCGCGCGATATTCGGAACGGCCGAGATTCTTCGCGACCTGATCGACGCGAACCGGTCGATCCTGATCCTGGGGAAGCCGGGGATCGGGAAGACGACGATTTTACGCGAGGCGGCGCGGATTCTTTCCGAACGGAAGCGCGTCGTTATCGTCGATACCTCGAACGAGATCGGCGGCGACGGGGACATCCCGCACCCGGCGATCGGACGTTCTCGGCGGCTCCAGGTCGCGAAGCCGGCTCTCCAGCATGAGGTCATGATCGAGGCGGTCGAGAACCATAATCCGGAAGTGATCGTTATTGACGAGATTGGCCGTGAAATCGAGGCTCAGGCGGCGCGGACGATTGCTGAGCGCGGCGTTCAGCTCATCGGGACGGCGCATGGTCAGACGATCAATAATCTGCTGATGAACCCGACGCTGTCCGACCTGATCGGCGGGATCGAGTCGGTAACCCTCTCCGACGAAGAGGCGAAGCGCAGGGGAACGCAGAAGACGGTTCTCGAACGGCGTTCGCCGCCGACGTTTAATACGCTCGTCGAAATCGTTGCCCGCAACCATATGGTCGTGTACGCGGATATCGCGGCGGCGGTCGACGCGCTCGTCCGCGGCGTCGCGCTTCAGCCGGAAGCGCGCCAGCTCGACGAGCGCGGTCAGATCGTTCGGTCGAAAGCGGCCGCGCCGGTTCTCGAAAGCCGGTCCGGCGTTCTCCAACCGGGCGGTTCGGAAAAGAACGGCGCCGTCAACCGAAATACCGTCAACCGCAATATTTATCAGATCAGCGGGCATACGCGCCGCGACCGCGCCTGGGACGGGGCGCGTTCCTCCCGGTTCACGGATCCGATTCTCCTGAGCCCGGAGCGCGACGGTTTTCAGTGCGGTCCTGGCGCGCCGGCGGAGGCTGCGGCGGCCGGATCGGAAAACGGACGGAACGGACGGAGAGCGCGGAAAATCTTTTTGCATGGCGTCGCGCGTAACCGTTTCCAGCGCGCCTCGGAGCGGTTAGGCGTCCGGGCGCTGATTGCGAACCGGATCGAGGAAGCGGACGCGCTGATGACGCTGCGTCCGTATTATCGCGACCGGCAGTCGGTTATCGTCGACGCGGAGGAGCGCGGCGTTCCGGTTTACGTCCTGCGGTCGAATACGATAAACCAGATCGAATCCGGGCTTTCCTCGCTCTTTGAGGTCCCGATCCGGAAACGCGAGACGAACCGGGACCGCGCTGAGGACGAGACGGTTCAGGCGATCGAAACGATCCTGGCCGGGACGATGGACTGGATCGACCTGCCGCCAGCGGACGCGCAGCTGCGCGCGCTGGAGCATGAGCTGATCGAGAAGCATGGGCTTTTCGCGCAGTCGATCGGGAAAGAGCCGAAGCGGTTTATCCGCGTTTATCGCCTGGAAACGGAAGAGGAATAAGGCATGTTTATTACGTTCGAGGGTCCGGATGGGGCAGGGAAGACGACGCAGCTCCGTCGGATCGAAAAGCTTTTCACGCGGTTGGGCGTTCCGCTGATGGTCACGCGCGAACCGGGCGGAACCGAGATCGGGGACCAGGTCCGCGAGGTGATCATGAACATGAGAAACCGCTCGATGCGCCCGCGGACGGAGATCCTGCTCTTTAACGCCGCACGGGCGCAGCTCGTCGAAGAATCGCTTCGTCCGGCGCTCGCGAACGGCGTCGTCGTTGTTTCCGACCGTTTTGCCGATTCGACGCTGGCTTATCAGGGATACGGCTATGAAGCGGATCTGGCGCCGCTGCGCGCGCTGCTCGCGTTCGCGACGGGCGGCCTGGTTCCGGACCTGACGCTGCTTTTTGACGTTCCTGCCGGAATCGGACTGCGCCGGCGAATCGACAATCATGAAGAATGGAACCGGCTTGACGATTACAACGTCCAATTTCATCGCCGTGTCCGCGAGGGATATCTGGCGTTGGCGGCGGCTGAACCCGACCGCTGGCTGGTGATCGATGCGGCGGCTGGCATGGACGACGTGACGCGGGTGGTGATCGATTGCCTGGCCGACCGCGGCGTTTTGCCTCCGGGCGCGCGGGAGGTTCCGCTTGCGGAGATCGCTTGAATTTTCTATTAAATTTTAAGATCAGATTGAGACGAAGTGCGATAGAATCGAATCAGTCAAGATGAAAGGTTTATATGCTATGAAAAAATATCGAATCTTGCCGTTGTTCAGCGCAGCGTTGGCGCTGGTTACCGTCGTTACAGGGGCTTTCGCTGAATCCTGGAAAGAGGCGGACGTCGCGCCGATCGGAAACGATCGAATGGAAGGGACGATTTTCGTGGGGATTCAGCCAAACGCCTCGATCGTCGAGCGTCTGGGCGAAATCAGCGACGCCGACTGGGCGATCGGTCCGGAGGACGCGCCGCTGACGATCCTGATGTACTCGGATTTTCAATGTCCATACTGTTCGTTAGCCGGGCTGGCGCTGCTGGAGTATCAGGCGGCGCACGCGGACGAGGTCCGGTACGTCTATCGTCATTTCCCGCTTCCGTACCATGCGAAAGCGCCGGCCGCGGCGTACGCCGCCAACGCCGCCGGGAAACAGGACGAAGCGCTGTTTTTTGAGGTTGAACATCTTCTCTACGAAGAACAGGCGGCCTGGGCACAGCTGGAGACGGACGAGGAATTCGAAGCCTGGATCAGGGAAAAGATTCAGGCGATCGATTCGATCGACTATGAACAGTGGGAAAAGGATTTCAATGATGAAACGATGCGGGCGGAGCTGGCGGCTGCGTTCGATGAAGCTTCGGCGACAGGCCTGATCGAAGGGACGCCGACGTTGTTTTTGAATATGAATTCGTTTAAGGGCGGCTGGGAAGCGGCGACGCTCGATAAATATTTATCGTATTTTAAGCTTCAGCGCGAATTTTATACCGAGCTCCCGCCGATTGTAATCGACGCAGAGAAGGATTATCGGGCGGTCGTCGAAACGACGAAGGGAACGCTGACGATCGATTTATTGGAAAGCGACGCTCCTGCGGCCGTGAATAATTTCGTTTTTCTGGCGAGCGAGGGCTGGTACGACGGGAATCCGTTTTATCGCGTCGAACCGGGGTTTATCGCCGAGACCGGCGATAAGGCCGGAAGCGGGCTGGGGAACCCGGGGTACTATTTTGCCGGCGATGAGAACGACCTGCTGTATGGGGAAATCGGGATGGTTGGAATGGTCAACGGCGGGGAAGACAAAAACGGATCGAAATTCTTCCTGAGCGACGATCTGACCGCTTATTACACGGGCAAGATTACGGCGCTGAACGAGTCGTCGAAGGAAGAAAACCGGATCAGCGAGGACCAGATTTCCATGGAAGTTGAAAAAGAGCTGGCGAAGCTCTCCGCTGCGTATCCGATTTTCGGGCGCGTCGTCGAAGGCGCGGAGCTGATCCCGGAGCTGACGACCGACGATTCGATCGTTTCCGTACGAATTGAAGTAAAATCCGAATAGGTTTATTATAATAACCGATGGGGATCCTCCCCATCGGTTTCAAAACCGCCGAAAGACTGAGCGCGGATTCTCGCGCGGATTTCTTTTCTTTCGGAACGGGACGGAGGATAGATTGAATCGTGTAACGCTGTTCAGGATTGTCGAGAAATTATATCGGGCCTTAAGCCGGGTCACGGTCGAGAACGAGGATTTATTGCCCGCCGAAGGGCCGGTTCTGATCGTCATGAACCATATCAGTTTTTGGGATTTTCCGGCGCTGACGCTGCAGCGGCGGCGCGATGACTGGAACGTTTTTATCGCTTCGTCGTATAAGAATCATCCGGTCTTCAGTCGGATCGCGAATTCGGTCCAGCTGGTCTGGATCGATCGGGGAAAGGCCGATTTCACGGCCATTAAGCAGGCGTACGGCTGGCTTCAAAACGGCGGCGCTTTTTCGCTCTCGCCGGAGGGGACCCGATCGCGTTCGAAAGCGCTGCTGCGGGCGAAGGAAGGCGTTGCGATGATCGCGCTGAAGGCGAGCGTCCCGATCGTTCCGGTCGGGATCGTCGGGTCGGATCGTATCTTCGCGGATCTTTTGAAGCTGCGCCGCGCGAAGGTCACGATGCGTTTCGGCCCGCCGGAGTCATATCCGCCGATCGATCCGGAACGCCGGAGCGAGTCGCTGCGCGAGATGACCGACGATATCATGTGCCGGATCGGCGCGCTGCTGCCTGACGCGATGCATGGGTTTTACGCGGGGAACCCTGCGATCGAACGAATTCGCGCGGAATGGCGCGGTCGCTATCCGGGTATGAGCCTTCCGGATTCGGATAGAACTGCCTGATTAATGGTGTTATAATCTCGAATATGAAGTGTACTGAATCCGGCGTGACGAAGGCCCGAAACCGCCGAATTTCAGTAGAATCCGCATGGCGTACTTAATTTAAACGATTATGAAAAAAGAAGCCGGCCCTGTGCGCCCGGATGAATTTCCAGGAGCGCCTGGTCGCTCCGCGTTCATCCGATTCCGACGCTGCGAACGGGACAGGATGCGGGAGGAATCCACGAAATGGAAAAAAATATGAGAGCCGAAGAATTATTAAATTTACCGTTAGCCGAATTGCGTAAGATTGCCGTTGATCTGGAAGTTCCGAACGCGCAGCGTTTGAAAAAAGATACCCTGATCGTAAAAATCCGGCAGGCGGAAGGCGAACGCGAGGGCGTCGATATCCGCGGCGGGATTTTAGAGATTCAGAACGAAGGAATCGGTTTCCTGAGGACGAATTACCAGGTCGGAAAAGAAGACGTCTACGTTTCCCAGGCGCAGCTTCGTCGCTACGATTTACGCAACGGCGATCAGATTATCGGTTTCGTTCGTCAGCCGCGCGAATCCGAGCGGCATTACGGCCTGCTCCGGATCGAGTCGATCAACGGGCAGGCGCCGGAACAGGCGAAAAAGCGCAAAAGCTTTGAGTCGATGACGCCGATTTTCCCGAATCATCAGTTCAATCTCGAATACGAACCGTCCGGGATGGCGACGCGCATGATCAACCTGATCGCGCCGATCGGACGAGGTCAGCGCGGCATGATCGTTTCGCCGCCGAAGGCCGGGAAGACGACGATCCTGAAACAGGTCGCGAACGCGATTTCGGCGCGTTATCCCGATGTTCACCTGATTATCGCGCTGATTGGAGAACGGCCGGAGGAGGTTACCGATATGGACCGCTCGGTCGACGCCGAAGTCGTCGCGTCGACATTCGACGAACCGGTCAACCAGCATGTCCGGACTTCGGAAATTACGCTCGAACGGGCGAAGCGGCTCGTTGAGATCGGGAAGGACGTCGTCATCCTGCTGGATTCGCTGACGCGGTTGGCGCGCGCTTATAACATGGTCGTCAATCCGTCCGGCCGGACGTTGTCGGGCGGGATGGACCCGTCGGCGATGTACCCGCCGAAGCGGTTTTTCGGCGCGGCGCGCAACCTCGAAGAAGGCGGATCGCTGACGATCCTGGCGACCGCGCTCGTCGATACCGGGTCGCGTTTGGACGACGTCGTTTACGAAGAGTTTAAGGGAACGGGGAACATGGAGCTGCATCTGTCCCGGAAGCTTCAGGAACGGCGAATTTATCCGGCGATCGATATTGAAAAATCGGGTACGCGCCGCGAAGATCTCCTGATCGGGCAGGATCTCCCGCGCGTCTGGCTGATGCGCCGGATGTACATGCAGATGATTTCGCAGCCGCCGCAGGGCGCGGGGATGGATACCGCGGTTGCGACCGAGGCGATTATTCAGCGCATGCAGCGTGCGAAGACGAACGCTGAGTTCCTCGAGAACCTGACGGAGAATTCATGAAATCCTTTTCCAGCTCGCCGACGGAGCGAACGGTTCCGCTTTGGGTCGTTCTGGCGTTATGGCTGGTCGCTTTTGCCGCAATGTTCTTCATGGGCGTCGTTATCGCTCAGCGGACGCCGGTTATCCGCGGCTCGGTCGATCAGGCCGAGCGCAGCGCCGAAATTGGCGCCGGATATCAGGAGCGCGTCGAATCGAACGCGTCGCTCCCGAGTCAGATCCCGCCGTATACTCCGGATTCGGACCGGTCGATCAGGCGTTCTTCGATCCTGATCACTGATAAGCCGGAGTCGGCGACGACCGAAGCGACGAAGTACACGATTGCGGCCGGCGACTCGATTTACAGTATCGCCAGTCGGTTCAACCTGGAGCCGGAGACGATCCTCTGGTCAAATTATGACGTTCTTCATGACGACGCGCATAATATTTCCATTGGCGACGAGCTGATTATTCCTCCCTCAGACGGGATTTATTATCTTTGGAAGGAGAACGACGTACTGCAGCGGGTCGCGGATAAATATCATGTCGATCCTAAGGCGATCCTGCTCGATCCGGCGAACAGGCTGGATATTACGTCGCCGAAGATTAAGGCTGGGGAATATGTGATGCTTCCCGGCGGGTACCGCGCGACGGCGGTGATCAGTCCGGTGGTTTTCGAGTATTCGAAGGATTCCGGCGTTAAGAAGAAAATTTCCGGGCCCGGCGGCTGTGACTGGGATTATGCGGGATATGGGAACGGCTCGTTTGTCTGGCCTTCGGCGACGCATTCGGTGTCCGGAAATGATTTCTGGTCCGGGCATATGGGATTGGATATCGCGTCGGTTCTGGGCGGTCCGATTTACGCCGCTGACGGCGGGACAGTGATTTATTCGGGGCCGATCAGCGGTGGTTATGGGATCATGATCATGATCGACCATGGCAACGGCTACCAGACGCTGTATGCGCATTTGTCTTCTGTTTCGGTGGGCTGCGGTCAGGGGGTGTCGCAGGGTCAGGTTATCGGCGCTGGGGGAAGTACCGGGAACTCGACCGGCCCGCATCTGCATTTCGAGGTGCGTTACGGCGGCGGGTACGTAAATCCGTGGAACGTGCTTTAGGCGCGCATCGCCGCTGGTGGATGGAAATCGGGACCTCCCGGGGAAGAGCCGGGAGGTTTTTGATTCACCGCGCTTTCTGATAAAATCATATTCAATCATGAGCAGCCGAAGAGGGTTCTGGTTCGTTATCGTCATCCTGGTTGGGTTCGGTGTCGGGCTGTATTTCGCCTGGATGGTTTATCCGATTCATATCGTCGATTCCACGTACCACGACCTACGTCAGGATTACAAGACGGATTATGTCCTGATGGTCGCCGAGGTTTATCAGAAGGACCGCCGCCGTTTTGACGCGATTATCCGGCTGGACAGGCTCGAAGAGGAGTCGACCGAGGCGGCGATTCTGCGCGCGATCGAGAACGCTGAAAAGTTAGGGTACCCTGATTCGGATATCGATATACTTTATGCGCTGAACGCCGCGATCAGCGGCAACGCGGAGGATAATTTACGGCCGGAAGACGTGTATATCGATTTTAACCCGCTGCAGGCGACGCCGACGTCGACCGCCGAGCCGGCGCCGATCCTCGAAATTGGCGGCGATCCGCCCGTGCCCGCCGCGGCGACGGCCTCGCCGCTCCCGACCGGAACGGCGGCGGATCCGTTTGGAACGGACGCCGAGCCGCAGAATCCTTTTCAGACCGGGACGGATTTCTTCAGCGTTTTCCCGACCGGAGAATCGTTCCTGACGCCGCTGGACGCGGTCCCGACGCCGGCGGGCGAGCCGTTTGACTGGAATTAAGCGAAGACAGGGGAGGAATACATGGTCAAATCTGGGAAGGGCAGTCGGCTCTACCTCCTGACCGGGCTGGTGATCGGCTATGTGCTGGCGTATATTGCCAGCTGCACGGTCCTTCCGCTCGAATACTACGATATCAATCCCGCTTCGCTGCACCATGACTTGAAGATGGATTATTTCGTCTTGATTGCGGACGCGTTTGCGTCGAACGAAGATATCGGCCGCGCGGCCGCGCGGATCAACGCGCTTCTGGACAATCCGGATATGAACGATCTGCGCATTTTGCAGTTTGAAATTGAATCGGACGATCGTTATATCGAGTCCGGCGAGGCAGTCCGCAGTCTTGTCAACCACATGGACGTATTTCTTCAGGCGATCGGCGGCGGCGCGGTCCCAGCCGAGACCCCGGCGCCGGGCCCGGACGCGCCGGCCGAATTCATTCCGACCGCGGTCCCGGACGAGGACCCGTTCAGCTCGCACCCCGGCGGCGAAGCTCGTTCGTTTTACGGGTAGAAAGATTACCATGGAAAAGGTATAATAGGTTCTGTCGGCAGGCGCGGAAAACCGGAGCAGCCGACGGCTGAGCCTGAGGACGATCAGGAGAATCAAGGCAAATCATCAGGAAAGGATAAGGAGTTTTTATGATCCAGGAGATTTTAACCGATGCTGAAACGCGAATGAAGGGCGCGTTAACCGTTTTGAAAAGCGATTTAGATGGGATCCGGACCGGGCGGGCGACCCCGGCGTTGGTTGAAAGGTTGGACGTTGAATATTACGGCTCCCAGACGCCGTTCAATCAGGTCGCGACGATCAGCTGCCCGGACGCGCGAACGATCATGATCCGCCCGTTCGAGAGTTCGCTGATTCGCGCGATGGAAAAAGTGATTCAGGCTTCTGAATTGGGGCTGACGCCGAGCAATGACGGGAAGTCGATTCGCCTGATGCTCCCCCCGTTGACGGAACAGCGGCGTAAAGAGCTCGTCAAGGTCGTCGGCAGCCGCCTCGAAGATACGCGCGTCGCGATCCGGAACGTCCGCCGCGATGCCGCCCGCGATATTAAGGACGCGGAGAAGGAGAAACTGATTTCCGAGGATGAGATGAAAAAGGGAGAAGAGAAACTTCAGAAGCTGACCGATAAGCAGATCGCCGAGATCGAAGTTATCGGGAAGAAAAAAGAAGCCGAGATCATGGAGGTCTGAGGGAGGCTCATGACGGAGACCGTTTTAAACGTTCCGGCGGAGCGTGTCCCGCGGCATATCGCGGTGATCATGGACGGGAACGGTCGCTGGGCGAAGAAGCGCGGACTTCCGCGTCTCTTGGGTCATCGGCAGGGGACGGAAAATTTGCGCCGGATTATTAAGGCCTGCGTCAGGGCGGGGGTCCGCTACCTGACGATTTACGCGTTTTCTACCGAGAACTGGGGCAGGCCGCAGGATGAGCTGAAAGGCCTGATGCAGATTTTTAACGATGCGTTCGTCAACGAGATCAGCGAGCTGGTCCGTGAGGGCGTCCGCATCCTGCATATCGGCCAGCGGGAGGGTATCCCGGCCGACCTGCTGAATAAAATTGATCAGGCGGTCGAACGCTCTGAAGATAACGGCCGACTGATTCTGTCGGTGGGGCTGAACTACGGCGGGCGGAACGAGATCATGCATGCGGTTCGGAAAATCGTCGCTTCCGGCGTCGCGCCGGAGGAGGTTACCGAATCGCTGATTTCGGAGAACCTGTTTACCGCGGGAACGCCTGACCCGGACCTGGTTATTCGAACCAGCGGCGAATACCGCATATCCAATTTCCTGCTTTGGCAGTCGGCTTATGCGGAATGGGATTTCCCTGAGACGCTTTGGCCCGATTTTGGCGTGGAAGAACTTTATGCGTCGATTGAACGGTACGCGAAACGCGACCGCCGTTTTGGAAAATTGTCGGCGAATGACGGCTAAGCTGACGAATTTGCAGCAGCGGATCCTGACCGCGGCGGTTTTACTGCCGCTGGTTTGTTTTCTGATTTATGCCGGCGGAATGGTTTTCCTGATTGGCGTGGTCGTTTTTCTCGGGCTTGGCGCCTGGGAATTTCATCATATTTATCTCAATAAGCCGGATAACCGGACGTCGACGATTTTCATGGTCGCGATGGTCGTGATTATGTGCCTCTGCCGTTATTTTTTCGGGTTCAACTGGAGTTGGAGGCTGTTTACGCTGTGTTTCATGCTGTCGATGGTTTTCAGCGTCGTTTCGTATGAGCTGGGCGACGACGCGGCGGCGAACGGCTTCTCGACGCTCGTTACCGGAGTTGTCTATTTAGGTTGGCTCGGGTCGTACCTTGTCGCGCTGAGGCAGCTTGACGATGGTTTGGTCTGGGTTGCCTTTACCGTTTTGTTGGCGATATCCGCCGATTTGGGCGCGTTCATTTTCGGACGTCTTTTCGGGCGGCGTCATATGTTCACGCGTGTCAGCCCGAAAAAGACCTGGGAAGGCTATTTCGGCGGGATCGCCTTTACGATCGGCGTTGCCGCGCTGGCGCATGCCGTTATTCAGGGCGTTCAGGGCCTGATGTCGCTGAAGCTGGTTCTGGCGTTTGCGGTCGCGGTCGCGGTTGTCTGCCCGTTCGGCGATTTTGGCGAGAGCATGATCAAGCGATCGTTTGGCGTCAAGGATTCTTCCAACCTGATCCCGGGGCATGGCGGCGTACTTGACCGCCTGGACTCGATTCTGTTTTCCATGCCGATCGCGTTCTGGTTCTATGAGATCGTCAACCGCTAATTTTCCGACAGTTTTATTTCGATCGTTCCGTTGGGCGCGGCCGCGTCAACGTTGACTTGATACGCGTCGCCGACGTTCAGGATTTCGCCGTTGGGGTAAATTTGCCCGCCGTTCCGCGTATAAGCCGCCGGGTATATGGCTTCCGCTTCGGGCGGGAGCGTGATAAACGCGTTGACTCCCTTGGGGACGTAAATCCGCAGGTTCCCGTTCTGACAATCGAAACGGAGGGCTTGTTGCGCCTGATAGGGAAGAAGGACGTCGATATTACCGCGGCGTGAAGTAACTGACGCCGAATGCAGCGCGACGCGCGACAGGTTGAGCAGCTGGTACCCGTTGTTCATCGTCGTCTCCAGCGTCAGCGGCAGGCTCTGGTCGACTTCCAGCTTCCAAAGCGCGTCGGTTTGCTGTTCCTGTCCGAATTCGAGCGTTCCGTCGGTTTCGGTCGCTTCCGCCGATAATTCATAGCGCATCAGCGCGCCCGATCCGTCCGCGCTTTCGCTGAACGTTTCGCCGTTTGCGAGACGGACGCTCCCGGTCAGCGCACTGGCCCCGAGCGCGTTTCCGCGGAGGTCGATCTGTCCTGACGGCGCGTGAATTATCAGCGAGGCCGCGTTATGATCCGGGTAGGGGTAGGCGATCGTCTGTTGCGAAGCGCGCGAGGGAAGCGCGTACGGCGTTTGGTTGATTGTGACGCTTTTCGGCAGCGTGATATTCGGGATCGTCAGTAGTCCGTTCGAGACAAAAATCGTGATCAGGATTGCTCCACCGACGAAAACGAACGAAACGATTGCGCCGATGACCCGCGATCGGAGGAGAATATCGATGCCAACCGCGACGAGGAGGAGGGGCCAGAAGCGGTTGAAGATTTCGCGGAGGCCGCCGGCGTCCCCGCTGCCGAAGTTCAGCACCAGGACGACGCCTCCGAGCAGCGTCAGGACCGCGCCGCTGATGAAGCGCTTCTGAACTATGAGGAAATCGAGGCCCGCCGCGACGATGACGATCGCCCAGGCGCGCTCTAAGAAAGCTGGATCCGGCGCGCCGCCGAGCCCCGATGCGTAAAGCTGGAGAAGCGTTCCGCCGATAATCAGGATAAGCGGAAGGACGCTGCCGCGGCGCGGCTGCGGCGTTGGCGCGAAGGAGGGATCGAGGTCTTGGTTCATGCCTTTTCCCGTGCAATTAGTATGCCTTCGATCGTCAGGGAAACGGGCGATGGGAAGCGTCCGGCTTTTTC
The DNA here is from genome assembly GCA_001717545.1 of Anaerolineaceae bacterium oral taxon 439. NCBI lineage: Bacteria > Bacillati > Chloroflexota > Anaerolineae > Anaerolineales > Anaerolineaceae > Anaerolineaceae bacterium oral taxon 439. Next base: position 591,345 of record CP017039.1, read on the forward strand.
TCGCGGTCCGGGTTAGCGGCGAACGATCGCGGATTCGATAGCGGCGTTTCCCGCCCCCGATCTTTTCGCTTAAGCTGGTTTTCGCAGGAGGAGCGTCATGATCAGTCCCAGAACGCTGAGCCCGATCAGGCCCCACGCCAGAGCCGGCTTGAACGCTTCGATTTTCATGAAAAAATCGTTGATGTAGCCCCCTGGCTCGCGGTTCTCCTCGGAGGCAGGATTCGCCGCGGCATTGGTCGGATCCGCGGTATAGGTCGGGCGCGGGGTCCGGGTTGGCGGGATCGGCGTCTTCGTAATCGTCGGCGTAACCGTGTCGGTAAATCTGGGCTGGATGAGAATCGTGTCGCCCTCGTAGATAACCGGGTTCTCAGGATCGAGGCTGTTCAGGAGCGCAAGCCCGTTCCATCCGATATCGTACGCGGCCGCGATTTCGGAGAGCGTCTGGTCCTTCAGCACGACATGCGCGACCGAGCCGTCCGACGCCGGCGTCGAAGTCACGACCGGATTTTCGTCCGGAAGCTCCGTCTCAGACCATGGAGCGTCGGCAGGGGGCGGAGTTGCGTTTTCGATCGTCGGAAGCGGCGTATAAGTCAGCGAGCCGTCGGCGAGCTTTCCGGTGATCAGCGCGACAAAGCGGCGGTTATTGATGACGATTGTCGCGATTCCGGCGTGAAGGTAATCGGCGCTCAGGAGCTTCGCGCGTTCGCCGACCGTTGAGAACCAGATCTTCTCGATAATATATTCCGGCGGTGTCGTCCGCCAGACCATCGCGGAATTCTGATGAAGCGAGAAAGCGGCTCCCCCGGCGTACTGGTATTCCTGCGCTACCGACTTGAGCGACCGGTTGTCTTTCGAGCGCTCGCTGAGTCGGTTCAGCCTGGCGAAGACGCTGACCTGCGCTGCGGCGACTTTTTCCAGCGCTGCGTCCGGAATCAGTTCCGGACGGTCATATTCGGCGCGCAGCCGGTTAATTTCCGTCAGGAGCGCTTCGACGTAGGCTTCGTTTTCGCGAAATTCGCGTTCTTCGGCTGACAGTTCGCGGGTTTGCGTTGGCGATGGGGCCAGCGACGGCGTTGTGGAGGCGGACGCCGTTTCCCGGGCGGTTGGCGTTGGGGTCGTCGTGGCGTTAGCCCTTCCGGAAAGAATCAGGAGGTATCCGAGGATCAGGAAACTTGAAAACGTCCGCCGGCGATTCATGTCCTATTTTTCGCGCAGGAACCCGAAGACCCAGGTCAGGATCAGCCCGATTCCGCAGGCGATTACCAGGAAAATGCCCAGCGTTCGCGCTCCCGGTTCGTCGAAAAAGGAAATATATTTGATAAGCGGGCCCGGCGTTGGCGTCATTGTAATCGTCGGCGTCGGCGAATCGAGCGGCGCGAGCGTTGGGGTAATCGTCGAGGTTGGGCGCGGCGTGTTGGTTGACGGCGGCGGCGTGACCGTCGGCGTCAGCGTATCGGCGACCGGCGTTCCCCCGTAGTGAATCAGGATGCGCTGTCCGGCTGTAACCGAGGTGTCCTCCGCGCTCATGTTATTCATCGCCTGGATCTGAGCGATTGTCGTTCCGTAGTTGATCGCGATCGTCCAAAGCGTTTCGTTGGCTTGAACGATATGGAAAATCGAGCCGTCCGGCTGTGCCGTGCTGGTCGCGAATTCGCCCGGCTGAACCGGGGCGGCTAAAATATCGACATCGGCGTTTCCGGCGTTGAGGTTGGCGGCGACCTGCGCGCCGCTTCCGCCCGCCGCAGCGGTGGGCACGCCCACTTTGTCGAGACCCGTGTCCGCGCCCTGGCTGTTGACGAGGAGTGTATAATACGCCGCGCCGCCGGCCGAGAGCGCGTAACCCGCGCCGACCGTTCCCGAATCCATCCCGATCATCGTGTACAGGTGCAGCTCGTCCGTCCACATCGAACTGACGCACCAGGAGGCGGTTACGCCCGCCCCGCCGCAGACGTTTTCCGACCGCGCAGGGATTTGCGACCCGTCGGCGCGGTTATGCGTTGTTTCGCCGATCGAAGCCTGATATTCGCTTTGGGCCTGCGCGGCGGCGTTGAGCCCGCCGTCGACGGCGTACGGTTCGAGCCCGTTCTGTGCCCGGAGCGCGTTGACGGCCTGTATGAGCGCGTCGGCGCTCTGCGTGCGGGCTGGCTGGTGAATAAGGAGAAAAACCGCGAGGATCAGCGCGAACGCGGGGACGATTTTGTGGAAAAGCGTCGAGTTCCGATTGTTCATGGAAGGAAATTATACTCGAATTCTGTTACGTCCATGCGCCGCGCCGTCCGGAGGAGCTTTCCCATATCGGTGGCCGGCTTCCCGTTCCTGCAGGGCGGTCAAATTTTCGGAACGTAGCCATGATCTGCACGCAAATGACCGACACTAAAGTCAGTCCAGACACCCTCGGACGGGATGTTTATCGGGTTGGCGGTCGAATCGCGGAATTTGGACCCATTCCATATCAAAAAGGCCATTCGTTCTGCCTGTGGCGATGCCATCGATCTGAAACCTGTGTTTACGGCTCTTTTCTCTGAAGGCTTCGACGCCGTTTCCGACAGACTTCTGCCTCTGAATTTCACTGGAAAACTTACCACCCGAGGAGAAAGGCAACGTTGTTTTGATGATCTCAAGCGTCATGAGGATGAGATCCTGCCGCTCGATCAGCGTTCGCTTCCCTATTGCCCATTTTTCTTCAATGGGCTGTATCGAAGCAAATGTCGGTAAACTGATTGCACTGCTCATGAAATCCCGTGGCTGCAGCTGGTTGAGAGCCGGCGCTCAGGCTATGGCTACCATTCTTTCCCTATCTTCCTGAACTGGAAGCCCAATGTGTTCACTTATGCCATCCGAATGACTCCGAAAATCATCCTGTTCGGTCGGCCTCTGAACGCAAAGACGCGCACAGCCTTTAATGAATCATGCTGCTTCTTTCCTGATTCTTAAGAGCGGAAAAATGTCTTCCCCCTGTTATTCGCTTTTCAAGAGTATAATCTATGGCAGCGACCTTCTTTAAAATCCCATAGAAATTTGAAACAGACTCTGGACACGTGCTGAAACGTGGCGGTCCTGTCTGGAATTGGCTTTTTCAGGTCTACCGACCAGTGCAGCATACTGAAAATTTGGAACACTACATAAAAAAATCATCAGTACGCTGGTGTAGATAGTCAACAAATAGAAGTTCACGTTGATTCAAGGGCTGATAATGATTCTTTATCATGCAGATTATAAATTTTTCTGTATCCGGAATAACCCGACAAACACACCCCACTATCTTTGCTTCAGATTCAGGAATCTTCAGCCCGATAGAGAAAAACATTCCTGATCTGATCGCGTCATAAGTTATTCCTTTGTCGTTGGCAAACAGGATCTTATTTCGATCATGTAATCCTAATATACCTAAGGTATCCTCCGGTGTAATTTGCGCGTCTGCAACAAATGCATATTTCTCTAAATCCGCTTTTTTTATGTTTTTCATTCTTGCTAATGGGTGCTGTCTGGACACTGCGATGCAGGCAGGAATGTTATCCCGCAAAATTCGAAAATCAAGAGCATACTGTTCCGCAATCTGCTGATAATATTCGGTTCTGCTTTCAAACATGCTTAGTAGTCCGATTCGACATTGCTGCGCAACAATGCTTCGTATATTTTCTACGATTCCGGCGCATAAAAAAGAATCATGCGCAATTGAGCAAGGATACGCATGGCGAAAATCAAAAAAACATCGCGAGAAAAAAGCAGCGCGAGCAGCGATCACCGACAAACTATTATTGTCCGGGAGTATATTTGGAATGTTTTGAATATTCCTTCTCTCGTTGACGATTCGTTCAGCGGAAAGCATGAATTTTATGCCGGCGGGGGTTGCTGTGATTCCCGATTTCGAACGTAAAAAGATCGGGAACCCAATTTCGTTTTCCACGTTTTTTATAATGTTGCTGAGGTTTGATTGCGAGATGTAGCAGTTTTTAGCGGCCTGATTAACAGATCCGCATTTATATGTTTCGATGATGTAAACAAGGTGGTTAATGTTCATGACGATTCTTTTCGGTTAAAAAGTCCTGACATTATATGCATTGCGCAATAATGTAGCGCTTGCCTGATTATACATGTTTGTTACGTTCACAGAATTCGCTACCCTATCTTTCTTTCAGATATCAGAAGGGATATGGTATATGCTAAGATCATTTTACCAGAACCATTAAAACGTATGTCCATTCTCAGGAAGGGCTCCATGGAAAGACACAGCAAACGGGAAAAAACGGTTAATATTTTGGATAAGTTATATTGGACTGTTCAACCACCAATTGGTGTCATTCTCGGTGATTATTTTCGGGAAGAAAACTGGTTTGCGCCTCATTTTGCTGGCGATCAGGGATATCATGGCATTCTTGAAGTCGTCAGAGACCAGGAACGTATTGTTTGGATCCGATTTAACGAGATAAATAATCCTACTTACTATATAAAGAAATATCAGGGCGTTTCAAAGCGCTTGTCGGATTATTGCTTTTTTCAGGCGACGAAAGAACGAACAGAAAAAACAGGAGTTGTGCTGACAAATGGGCTTGTTCATCTTGAGAATCAGATGATTGCTGAAAATCGACTTACAGGCAGTTTTGATGTGTTATGCGGCGCCTCGAACAGTATCAAGCGATCGATGCTTCCCTTGGCCGAAAAGATTTCTGGTCGTCTCCTGTCAAAGGCCGACGGTAAATATTATGGAATTGCTGAGTCTCTTGGCGGAGGCGTTACGGGTCATCTTCAGGTTGTAATCAATAACGGATCTATTATTCAATGTTTCTATGATGAAATTTTTGCTGATCGGGAGGAAGAAATCGATGATCCCGAATTGAAGCCGTATTATCGGCAGTCGAAATATCATTGTCTTGATTACGTTTCTACCCTTGGAATAGGATTTAACATTTTTTCCGAGATGATAAGCGCCCGGGTTCAGGCGACACAGAATTTGTTGGATTTGGACGGGCTTCCTTTTTCTAATGAAATTGGCTGCGCGGTTGAATGGGATAACTATATTCGTCTGGCGACTAAATTAAATGTATGTATTAATCAGATATAAATTATTCAATAAAAAGGAGGCCAGTCCCTTGCCCTCATATGAAGGTAAAGAATAAATATCCTTATTTGTAAGATTAAAAATCTAGGTTATCGATGGCCTTGATTTAAAAACGTTCATTAAAAAGGAGAAGAAATGAAAAGGAAGTTGTTGGTTGTTGTTCTGGTTGTTGTCGCGCTTTTAACAGTTTCAGCGCTCGTTTTCGGCGCGCCGTCTCCGAACAAGGACGATGGTACGTTGATTGTTGCTGTCCCTGACGCGCCTTCCTACATGGATCCCCAGGTTCAGGCTTCCATTGGTACTTATCGCGTGACGACACAGATTTTCGATAGGCTTGTGTCAATGGATACTGAAATGAATTTAGTCCCCGGACTTGCGGAGTCCTGGGATGTTGAAGATGAAAAAACAACGGTTTTTCATCTCCGGAAAGGCGTAAAGTTTCATAATGGCGAGGAAATGACTTCTGAAGATGTGAAATACAGTCTTGAGCGGTGTATTGCTTCAAGCGGCGTGAACTACAATTATTTAATTATCGACAATATAGAAATAATAGATAATTATACTATCAAGATAATCACAAAAGAACCTTTCAATGCCCTGCTTTATCGGTTAACTCTGGATGCGGCTTCGATTGTTTCAAAGAAAGCAGCTACTAGTTCCGAAGAATTTAATAAGCATCCGGTTGGTGCAGGCCCATTCAAATTTGTTTCATGGGAGATGGGCGGAGATGTGGTTCTTGAAGCGAATGAAGATTATTATAAAGGCGCTCCAAAAATTAAAAAACTGATCTTTCGGCAGATCCCCGAAGCGTTGAATCGCGCAATTGGCCTTGAAACGGCGGAAATTGACCTTGCTTATGATCTCGCTATCACGGATCTGGATATGTTGATGGAAAATGAGATGATTACGGTTGAAACCGTTCCGAGCACGACCGTATGGTACCTTGGTTTCAATGTTCAAAAGGAACCTCTTGATAATGTTCTGGTGCGCCAAGCTGTCGCTTATGGACTGAATACGCAGGATGTAATTGATATTGTCTATAATGGTGTTGCCTCGCCAGCGCATAATACAATGCTTCCCCCCAGATTATTCGGGTATGCTCCGGACACAGTTGAGTATCCATATAGTATTGAGAAGGCTAAAGAGGTTTTGGCTGAGGCTGGTTATCCGGATGGTTTTGCCACAACGCTCTGGTGTTCCGACAGTCAGGTAATGCGGGATATTGCGGTTGTTGTTCAGGAACAGCTGCGAGTGATTGGTATTTCAGCAGAAATCAAGACGGTTGAGGCCGGAAATTATTATGCTGCGACTGGCGCTGGGGAGCAGGATCTATTTATCCTTTCAAAAACTTCCATAGATCCGGATTCGATGCTCAGAGCGATGTATCATACGGAGGCTTTCGGCCTTTCCGGGAATCGTTCGTTTTGGGCGACGCCAGAAACAGACGAGAAGATAAATCAGGCTTCGATTACTCTGGAACCCCAAAAAGCGCAGGAGCTCTATCGGGAAATTCAAACGATTGTTGCGCAGCAGCTCCCATTGATACCTCTTATGATTGAAAACCTGAATGCAGGCATGCAGTCCAATGTTAAGGGGTTTGAATTGTATCCTGGAAAGTCCCATTATATCTATGGAACCTGGTTCGAATAGAGCCTAATGACAGTGCGACTGTACATCTTTCGGATGTACAGTCGTTTTGTTTCGGGGCAAATTACAAGCCAAGGAGAACAATTCATGTGCAGATTTATTACTCGAAGGCTTATCTTATTGATCCCGGTTTTACTGGGCGTCAGCTTCATCGTTTTTTCAATCCTTAGTCTTACGCCAGGCGATCCCGTGCAGATACGTCTGGGGGATAATTACACCCCTGAATCATATGCTTCAATGAAGCATGAGATGGGATTGGATCAGCCTTATATCCTCCGTTACCTATCGTATATCTGGAATGTGATTCGGGGGGATTTTGGAAAATCGTATACGACGAATAACCCGGTCGTAAGTGAAATAATGGCGAGATTCCCGAATACGCTGCTCCTTTCATTTTGCGCAATGCTGTTCGCCATTGTTATTGGCGTATCGCTTGGTGTGATTTCAGCAACTCGACAATATTCATTTCTGGATAGTACGTCTATGGTTGCTGCGTTGATCGGCGTATCTATGCCAAATTTCTGGTTAGGTTTGATGTTAATCCTGGTATTCGCCGCCAGACTTGGCTGGTTCCCTTCCGCCGGATTTAAAACCTTCAGATCGTTAGTATTGCCTGCGTTAACGTTGAGCGCTAACTCGTTGGCAATCATTACCAGGATGACGCGATCCTCAATGCTGGAAACGGTTCGCATGGACTATATCCGTACAGCGCGCGCTAAAGGTGTAAATGAAAACACTGTCATTCTGAAACATGCGCTCCGGAATGCATTGATGCCTGTCGTTACAACTATAGGGTTACAGTTCGGTTTTTCTATCGGCGGCGCTGTCCTGGTTGAAACGGTTTATTCCTGGCCTGGGTTAGGACGATTGTTAGTTGAAGCAATTAAATATAAAGACACGCCGTTGGTTACGGCGATTGTGATAATTTTAGCGACAATGTTCACTGTGATCAATTTATTTGTTGATGTCCTTTATGCCGCTTTAGATCCGCGAATCCGCGCACAATACAAAGGAAAAGGATAGGCGCATGATCATTCATCCTCAGATTAAAAGCAGGAAAAAATCGCAGCTTTCCGCGGTTTGGAGGCGACTTATCAAGAACAGGATGGCCGTTGTTGGGTTGGTAATTTTATGTCTTATTATATTAGCCGCCCTGTTTGCGGGTGTCTTATTTGATTACGAAAAAATGGTCATTCAGCAAAGCGCTTCCTTACGGTTAAAGGGTCCTTCCACTGAGCATTGGTTCGGAACGGACGAAGTCGGAAGAGATATCCTCGCCCGTATCATTTATGGCGCGCGCGTGTCTTTGCCGGTTGCGTTTGCAACGATTGCGATTGCATCGGTCATAGGAGGACTTCTTGGTGCGATCGCTGGGTATGGAAGTAAACGTGTTGACAATATTATTATGCGGATCATGGATATTTTCTTAGCTATTCCCAGTGTATTACTTTCAATTACGTTAGTTTCGGCGCTGGGCGCAAGTATGGGCAATTTGCTGTTGGCAATCAGCATATCGAATATTCCTCCGTTTGCCCGGATCGTCCGTTCCTCCGTTCTGACAATCCGTAATGAAGAATATATTGAAGCGGCTCAAGCGATTGGGGGCGGAGATATACGAATTATTACCAAGCATATCATCCCAAATTGCATGGCCCCATTGATTGTTCAGGCAACCCTCAGTGTTGCGGGATCTATTTTAGCAATTTCAAGCCTGAGTTTTCTGGGGCTTGGAATTCAGCCGCCAACGCCTGAATGGGGATCTATGTTGTCAAGCGGGCGTCAATATATTCGTTATGCCTGGTGGGTTTGCGCTTTTCCTGGTATAGCGATCATGTTGATTATTCTCTCGCTCAATTTATTAGGTGATGGCCTTCGGGACGCGCTTGACCCGAAGTTGAAAAATCGATGAGGACGATAGCATCATGAATCAACAAGTCCTATTGGATATAAAAAATCTCTGTGTCGAATATCGTTCGGATGAAGAGACTGTCTTCGCTGTCAACTCGTTAAATTTGCGATTAAATCGAGGCGAAAGTCTTGGTTTAGTCGGCGAGACCGGGGCCGGAAAAACGACGACGGCTTTAAGTATTCTGAATCTGGTATGTGATCCTCCGGGAAAGATTGTGAATGGGGAGATCTTCTTTGAAGGAGCGGATCTGTTGAAAATGAAGATGAATGAAATACGCGACATACGTGTGCAGAAGATTTCTATTATTTTTCAAGATCCAATGACTAGTCTGAATCCTGTTTATTCCGTCGGCGATCAAATTGCAGAAGTTATTATTTTGCATGAAAAATGCAACAAGCATGAGGCGCGACAAAAGGCTGGCGATATGCTCGAAAGAGTGGGTATTCCGCGAGAACGCTATGATGAATATCCACATCAATTTTCCGGCGGAATGAAGCAACGCGTAGTTATCGCAATGAGTATCGCCTGCGCTCCCGAATTAATTCTGGCTGATGAGCCGACGACAGCTTTGGACGTGACAATTCAAGCTCAGGTTCTTGAATTGATGTCTGATCTGAAAGAAAAAATGAATACATCGCTGTTGCTCATTACTCATGATCTGGGCGTAGTTGCGCAAATTTGCGATCGGGTCGCTATTATGTATGCAGGGAAAATTGTTGAAAATGGCACGATTGAGGAAGTCTTTGATCACCCAAGGCATCCATATACGATTGGATTATTTGGATCAATCCCAACATTAGATGATTGTGTTGAAAAGCTGAAGCCGATTAAGGGCGAAACACCTGATCCGACGAATTTGCCGCCCGGATGTTCTTTTCATCCCCGTTGTCAGTATGCGAATGAATGCTGTTCAAAAGATAGGCCACAGAAAACCATATTGAATGGAACTCATATGGTTCGATGTCTGGCGTATGAAGGGAAGTTCGAAGCAGATGGATTGGCAGAGGAGCTCAGGTATGACTGATGAAATTCTGATAATCAGGAATCTGAAAAAGTATTTTGAGACCAGGTTAGGAACCTTGCATGCGGTTGACGACGTTTCCTTCAAAATTAAACGCGGTGAGACGCTGGGTTTGGTTGGCGAATCCGGATGCGGGAAATCGACAATAGGACGTTTGATTTTGGGATTGCAAACCGCAACCAGTGGCGAAATATTGTTTAATGGGAAAGATGTTTGCAAAATGAGCAAACAGGAACTGAAAAACGTTCGTAAAGATCTTCAAATTATTTTTCAAGATCCTTTTTCGTCATTGAATCCCAGAATGTCGGTAAGCGAAATAATTCGCGAACCATTGCAAATCCATAATCTTGTTCGCGGGAGAGCTGAATCAGACAAGGAAGTTTTTCGTTTAATGAATATCGTTGGACTCAGTCAACGGTTGCTCAATGCCTATCCACATGAATTGGACGGAGGCCGGAGGCAGCGCGTTGGAATCGCAAGGGCTTTAGCTTTGCAGCCACAATTTATTGTCTGTGACGAACCCGTTTCGTCTCTTGACGTTTCAATTCAGGCTCAGGTTTTGAATTTGCTGAAGGATCTGCAAAAAGAACTTGGATTAACTTATTTATTTATTACGCACGATCTTTCCGTTGTCAAGTTTTTTTCTGACAATATTGCCGTAATGTATTTAGGTCAGTTAGTGGAAACCGCAAAATCTGACGAGTTATTTCAACAACCATTGCATCCGTATTCTCAAGCGTTGCTATCCGCGATTCCGGTACCTGACTGCCATAAAAAAATGCGTCGAGTAAAGCTGATTGGCGAAATCCAGAGTCCGGTTAATCCGCTTCCAGGGTGCAGGTTTGCAAAACGCTGCTTATATCAGGATGAAGCTTGTACAATGCAGGATCTTGAATTGAAACCATATGGCGATGCGCATTATTGCGCATGCTGCAAAGTTGGTCAAATTAATATTGCAAAGGAAATATAGATGATAGACAAGACGAGATGGTTAGGACTGGGTCCATGGCACGAGGATAATGAATCAGAATTGATCGATTGGACTGTGCAACCGCAATATCAGGGGATCCTGAAGGGTAATTACTATCATGCTGAGCTACGTTATAGCGGGCGTTGGGGAGATTCGGGTCATTTAGGAGAACTTGACGTTGTTACAGACCCTGAAGACAGGGTGATTTTCGCGGAATTTAATGAAACAACAATGAGGAACTATTATGTCCGTCATTTTCAGAACGTCAGCAAAAGAAGGACAGAATTCCAGTTCTTTCAAGATTTTCATGATAAGCGGCGTAGCGTTTCTTACGGTAAGGTTCTGGCAAATGGCTTTAAATACGTGGAAGATCAAATTCTCGCTGCAAAAAATCTGAACTGTGATTTTGACTTATTAACCGGCGCGTCTTTTTCTATGAAGAACATGATCGGGCTTACGAAAAAGATCGGCGAGGAAATTCAGGATTCTACGCATGAGAAACAAGACTATTATGGGTATGCAGAGAATTTCGGATATGGTTTAACCGGATGGCTTCAAGTTGTACTGGAAAAAGGAAGGATTGTTAAATGCTTTTATGATGAGATTTTCGCTGATCATACAGATGAAATCCTCTATGACGAGCTGAAACAGTTCTATCGCCAATCTAAATATTATTCGACGACTTATGAAGATCCGTTTCCTTCAGGGTGGGATCGACATGCATGGCTGGTTTGCTTTAAAGACTTAAGTGACCAGTTAAATAAAAAGGTCTGCGAAACGCAGGATATGCTTGACATTACCGGACTCCCATGCGTTGATGGCCCTGATCTGGGCGTCGTCTGGGACAGGCCGCATAAAGATGATATCCCTTTGATTTCGAACAACGACGCTACCACGCGTTCAGTTACGCGTCCGCGCTCTCCAGTGTGGAATAATTATCTCAGGATGGCAAAAATTCTTTTGGATGAAATCAATAAGGATAAGAAATTTCAGTAAAGGGAATGGCATACGATGGATAATGCAGGGAATTCGCCCGTTTGGTCGGTTCAGCCGCCACAAGGGTTGATTAAAGGAGATTATTACCATTTGGAAGAGCGTTTCCCGCCCTATTATCATGGCGTTGAAGGTCAGTTTCCAGATGACCCCGGGCATCTGGGAATTGTCGATGTGATCAAGTCGGATGGGCGGATGGTATTTATTGAATTGAATGAAATCACCGCTCCATCTTACTATAATCATCTTTACAGGAATATTTCCAAGAGACGTTCCGATTATAGTTTTTGGCAGTACACCAAAGATCGTATGAAAAAAGCGGGTTCCGTTCTTACGATGGGCCTGGAATATGTGGAAGATCAGATGCTTAAGGAGCAGCGGCTGACTGGGGAATTTGATCTTCTCTCCAGCGCATCCGGTAGCGTGAAAAAATTGCTCAAAATTGCGGATAAACTTGAGGCAGAAATAAACAAACCATCTTCGAAGAAGATGTATAGTTATAGCGAAAAGTATGGCTATGGCCTGACAGGATGGTTGCGAGTTGTCATTGAAAATGGGAAGATTGTCAGTTGTCGATTTGACGAGATATTTGCTGACAATCAGGAGGATATCGTTTGCCCTGAGCTTAAGCGATACTATCGCCAGTCAAAATATGACTGCGCATATTATGAGGATCCGTTTCCGCCAGGGTGGGATCGCCATGCTTTTCTGGTAGGTTTCAGAACTCAAATGGATAACCTGAACGCGAAAGTTGTTGCTACGCAGGACATGCTTGACTTGACGGGACTTCCACACACCGTTGGCATTAATCTGGGCCCGATTTGGGATAAACCTCTTAACGAGAAAGCGGAGTTAAATATGAAGGAACGTCCGGTTTATCCTGCGTGGAAAAATTACCTGCGCATGGCGAAAATCGTTTTGGCTGAGATGAAAAAGGATCATGTTTTGCAGTCGTTTATTCGTTCAGGCGTGGGTTTGGAAGGGTAGCGAGAATGCAAAAACATGAATGGACACAAGGCATCGATTTTTTTGCGTTTGACACGTTATGTAGTATCCGTATTATGCCTTATTCCAGATCGGCGGCCGCTCCAATTTTAAAAGATGCGTGGGAAACTGCGCATCTCGTTGAACAAACATTGAATATGTTTGACGAAACCTCAGAGTTATCTTGTCTGTGCAATAACTATGCGATTTCTTTTCCTTTTCAAGCTTCTGCGATGTTATATTCATTTATCGAGGATAATCTTCGTATCGCAGCTCTGACAGATGGGCAATTTGATTTTACGGTAGGGGCATTGATAAAATTATGGGACTTCTTGGCGGACAACCCGGAAGTCCCTGCAAAAGAAAAAATCGCAGATCTTCTTCAAAGCGTCGGGTACCAGCATCTTTCGCTTCTTCCGGAAAGAAGGAGTGTTGTCATAGACTGTAAAGGGATTCAACTTGATCCGGGCGCTTCAGGAAAAGGCTTTGCGTTAGATAAAGTATCCGTGCGTCTTCGTCAACATCATGTTCAACACGCTGTTTTAGATTTTGGCGGGAATATCTTTACGATTGGCGGAAAATGGGACGCCGTTGGCTCTCCTGGCGGACGTCCCTGGATTACCGCGCTCCGCAATCCGACGGATCCAGGCTCTGTTATCGGGAGCGTTCCGCTTGTTGATGCGGGTATTGCCACGTCTTCATGGTATGAACATTGTTTTAAGAAAGATGGGGAAGTTTATTATCATATATTAAATCCTTATACTGGATTCCCTTTGCCTATGGAGTTGAAGAGTATGACGATCATTTCTCCTTCTGCGCTTTATTCGGATATTTTATCAACGGCCTTTTTCGTTCTTGGCCTGGAAAAAGGAATGCGGTTGGCTGAGGCGCTGAAAGAGGATATAGGGACTATTGAATATGTTGCAGTAACGAAGGATGATCGTATCCTGAGTTCCCCAGGTGCCGGTTTCAACTCTGCCGCTTAGATTGACGCGGGGAGTTCGCTTTTCCTGCGGCGTAAGTTGGAAAAGGTGAATTGAAAAGTCAAACGCAGCCATGGGCAGCAGAAAGCTGAAGTTCGGTTCCATTTACCTTGACAACTGACTAAAATGTAACGATTGTCATACGAAACTATTGACACAGAATGACAATCGTCTATAATCAGTCGTGAACAGCAAAACTAAATTCTTCTTTTTATCTGTTTCAGCTGTTGATGTTCCTCCTTTCATCAGCAGCACTCCTTTTTCTGAAAAAAAGCCTGTCCTCCTTTCGGGCTTTTTTTCGTTTAGATGGAGGTGAGTCTGTTTCAAATTCCCATGGAATTAAAGAAGTTCGGTGTCATGGATTATACGCTTGAAAAGTGAATAATAGAGGGAAGACATTTTTTCGCTTTTATGAATCGGGGAAGAAGCGGCAGGCTCTCATCCTCCTGGCGCTTGAAATCATCAAAACAACGCTGCCTTTCTCTTTGGGTGGTAAGTTTTCCGGTGGCATTCAGGTGCAGAAGTCTGTTGAAAATGGCGTTGAAACCTTCAGAGAAAAGAATCGTAAAAACAGGTTCCAGATCGATGGCATCGCCATAGGCGGAACGAATGGCCTTTTTGATATGGAATAGGTCCAAAACGCGCTCAATCCATTTGGCGGAACACAGGTTAAACATAACCCCAGCCTAGGCTCCGCCGACAGCCAACAGCCTGATCGAAGGTGGCTGAACTGACTTTAGCGTCGGTTATTTGCGTGCAGATCATGGCTGCCTTCCGGAAATTTGACTGCGCGGCGAGGATATTTTCGATTTCCTGCACGCGTTGGTCCCGTCGAATGTACGGTTCTAAGCTCCTTCTGGTTGGTCTAAAACTTATTACAGGAACTTCCTATTATTTTATCAAATAATTAGAGCTGGTTTTGTATTGTTAACTGGCTCTTATCTTGACTGCGGAAATTTGAAGCGCAGACGCCCATGAGGGGCGCGACAGTACGGATAAAATCACATACCGTGTCTTTTCCAATTTCAATCCACGCGCCCACGCGGGGTGCGTCCTAAATGTGCGGGCAATGTCCTTCTCGCCAGCAATTTCAATCCACGCGCCCACGAGGGGCGCGACAAATAGAATACAGATCAAAATAAAATGGATCACAGATTTCAATCCACGCGCCCACGAGGGGCGCGACGCCGCCGGACAGGTCGATCGATACGCGCGAAACATTTCAATCCACGCGCCCACGAGGGGCGCGACAAGATGGGGCGGGTAACGGTCGAAGGGAGCCGCGAATTTCAATCCACGCGCCCACGAGGGGCGCGACATCGGCGCGTATCCATACCACGCTTGTATAGTCATTATTTCAATCCACGCGCCCACGAGGGGCGCGACCCTCTTCACACCCTTTATTCCCACAACATTTAGATTTCAATCCACGCGCCCACGAGGGGCGCGACCCTGCGTTGCTCAATCCAACCTCGTAGGATTGCTTCATTTCAATCCACGCGCCACGAGGGGCGCGACACCAGCCGGAGGGTATTTTCACGGGCATCGGCGAATTTCAATCCACGCGCCCACGAGGGGCGCGACCCAATAGATTTGGCGTACTCCTGCCACATCTTGGCATTTCAATCCACGCGCCCACGAGGGGCGCGACCGCCTGCGCAGAAATATCCACGCCAAACAGGATAATTTCAATCCACGCGCCCACGAGGGGCGCGACATTTTTTCATACGGTAGAATGGTGCGTAGTAAAAATTTCAATCCACGCGCCCACGAGGGGCGCGACATACTCAACTGCCCGATGGAAAAAGAATAGAATTATTTCAATCCACGCGCCCACGAGGGGCGCGACGCTGATGGAGAATGGGTAAATACCAAATCTTATGATTTCAATCCACGCGCCCACGAGGGGCGCGACGACGAGGAGTGGATTTTAAGGCGCTCAATAGAATATTTCAATCCACGCGCCCACGAGGGGCGCGACACATGATTCGCCTTGAACGAAATTATCTTAGGGTTATTTCAATCCACGCGCCCACGAGGGGCGCGACGCCCCAGCTCAGAGCACAAATTTGTGAAAAAATAATTTCAATCCACGCGCCCACGAGGGGCGCGACTTTCCCTCCTCCGTCACGCTTACGCCGTCCAATGATTTCAATCCACGCGCCCACGAGGGGCGCGACATTACTCACAGCTTCAGGCGAATTCAAAAAGTCAATTTCAATCCACGCGCCCACGAGGGGCGCGACACGAAGGATGGAGAAATCATGAGCGCGTACCCGATTTCAATCCACGCGCCCACGAGGGGCGCGACGATTCACCGCCTTTCAACAGCCTCGAAGAGGGCATGATTTCAATCCACGCGCCCACGAGGGGCGCGACGATTCACCGCCTTTCAACAGCCTCGAAGAGGGCATGATTTCAATCCACGCGCCCACGAGGGGCGCGACGAGGTTGCCAAGCAACAAATCGAAGATTGGAAAAATTTCAATCCACGCGCCCACGAGGGGCGCGACTGGAAATGGTTCCGTGTATTCGGATTGAAGATTTATTTCAATCCACGCGCCCACGAGGGGCGCGACGAGAACGAAGCAGGAAAATGAGAGAGATTTAGAAAATTTCAATCCACGCGCCCACGAGGGGCGCGACCGCGCTGCAGCAGGACTTACCGCGGGTTAAGGTTATTTCAATCCACGCGCCCACGAGGGGCGCGACTGCAAATGTACAGAAAAACCATACGTTCGCATTCGTTATTATATCCAGATGAGCGAAAAAAGCAATGTTTTAAAGAACAACTTCTTGATATGCAGCGAAAATGAGCCGAAGCGGGATGGTGCGAATAAATGAATAGTTTAATGAGCGCTTACAGTTCGCACTAAAAGATTAACGGTCTGTCAACGTGAATTCCTTTTTCAATACCGATATGCTCAATTTTAGTCTCATATTTATTTCCCAGGTAATAAAACCGGAGGCTATCCGTATTAACATCAATAATCTTAGATAGCTCATGTTTCAGCTTTACCGCCTGCGCATTGTCAATAATACATTCAAAAACAGAATTCTGGACCCTTGATCCATAGTTTACACACATTTTCGCGACTTTACGCAATCTTTTTTTTCCTTCCGCCGTCTCCGTATTGACATCATAGGTAATCAACACTAACAACTTCTTTTATCCTATTTCCACAAAAAAGGAGGGTATGCATCGAGATCGCCGCGTAAATGCCGACTGAGGAGCATCGCCTGCGCAAAAGGGACAAGACCCCATTCCATCTTCTCTTTCAGGAATGGATGCTCTAAGGTGTCCTTTTTTCGATTTTGCCACTCTGCAAGAACAGTCCGTCTCGAATCATCTTTCAATAGCACAGCGCCATTTTCTTTCTGAATAAAATCTTTTCCATTGACGATTCGCTTATTGACGAGCGCCAAGACGAATCGGTCGGCAATCGCCGGGCGCAGCTCTTCCATCAAGTCCAAAGCTAATGAAGCCCTGCCAGGGCGATCCGTATGCATCATGCCGACGTATGGGTCTAATCCGACCGTCTCAAGCGCTGACGCAACAGAGCTCGTCAGCAGCGAATAGCAGAAAGATAAAAGTGCGTTGACTTTATCCATTGGCGGACGGCGACTCCTGCCGAGGAAGACAAAATCTTTCTTTTGCTGCAAAATTAATTCATCAAAAATGCCGAAATAAACTCTGGCGGCTTCGCCCTCTTCCCCTCGGAGCTGCTCTTTGCTTTCCGCTGCCATAACGCGCGTCATCGCCGCTTTTAGAAAAGCGGACGCTTTTTTCAGCGCTTCAACGTCTACTTGCATTGGATGATCGCGCGTTACGCGTTCTAAAACCCAACGTGCGTTATAAATTTTCCCGAGAATACAATTTTTCGCAATTTCCAGGCTTTCTGCAGAATCAGCGACTTGATGCTGCTTCCTGCGAAGCAGGACGTTCCCTTTTGTCTTTCCGATAATTCTGGCCAGAAAACGACCCTGCGGCGTCATAAAACAGAGGGATATATTCCGCTCAGCGCAGGCGCCCATCAGAGCCGGACTCGCTCCGCGATATCCGAAGGAAACGATCTCTTCCAGGTTATGAAGCGGGACCCTGCCGATTTCTTTATCTCCGTCGATGATAACAACATTTTCCCCGTCAAGGGAAAGATAGCCTCCTTCAGAACTGACATACAGGACATTCATCACCTTTCTCATGAGGCGACTTCTTCCTGAAGCTTATCGTGAATGAATTTATTTACGCTGCTCGCTCTTTCGAGCTCCGGCATGCATAAATCGATCAGTGAACATCCGCGGCATCTTTTGTGTGTCTTGACCTTGGGCGTATATCCGCGGCTGAAATATTGATGCATTTCAGCAATGACATTTTCAGCTTCCATGCGCAGCTCATCCGTAATCGGGATTCTCTCTCTCCGTCGCGTCGAACCATAAAAAAGCGCTCCCTCTGAAACCCGGGCGGAAAACATCTCCTCAAGACAGAGCGATTGCGCGATCAGCTGCATAACGTCTTCTTTCTCTACTTTGGGTCCACCTTTTTTATACTCAACCGGATAAATCGAATAGGTTCCGCGATGCCCATGGAGACGAATTCCGTCCGGCGATTTCTGAAATTCAACCACGTCGCATTCGCCGCTGAGCCCAAGCCGCTTTGAAGAGACTGGCAGCGCACGTATAACAATTGTGTCATTGCGCTTCTCTGCCAGGTAAGGATCATGTGCGTTTTCATGCATGATTTCGCCCAGAATCGTGTGATAATTTTCTGCCCAGAGTTGTTCCAAGTGGACTAATGCCCAACGTCTTCGACAGAACAGGAAATGTCTTATGCCAGAGATCATGAGAAAATCTTCTTCAGCGTATTCCATAGACAACTCGCTTGAAAAAAAGAATAGAAATTAAAAGTCAAGAAAACTGGTTTTGGTTTTTTCCTTCCATAAAACCCCTTTCATGTACCCGAGAAAATCGTCGTAATCAAGCATCCATTGATAAATATCCGGAGCGATCATCTTGAGATTCATGTCGGATTCCTTGCCCTTCCGAATATTAAAAGAATGATTCTGGATCAATCGCCAATTCCCTTTGCCGAATTGAACGTTGCGAATCAATTCCGGATCAAAAATCGCGACAACCGTATGATCTTCAATCACATTAAATTCTTTCGCTACCGTTTCAAAAGCCATCTCTTTTTCTTTATCAAGAAAATAATGAACGGTTCTTAAAACGCTGTCATTTTCCGTGATCTGGTCCTCTATGGCTTTTGTACTCAGCGCAGGAGATATTTCTTTGCCATTGACGAAATACTTTTTCAGAATCTGCGCGGACAGCTCAAACCCCTTATGATTTGGAAAAGAATCGTTATCCTGAAAGGTAAAATCCCATATTTCAGCGTTTGGATAACGTCCATGCCGATTGACTCTTCCCGATGCTTGAATGAGCGAAAGCAAAGAGGCCGTCTGGCGGAATCCTGTTCGAAACGAGAAATCAACACCGGCCTCCACACAGGAAGTTGCTACCAGCGTCCAATCCGTATCTTTTTCATCCTCTAACCGAGCCTTAATACGCCGAACTGTAATGGCTCTGTCCGCCGCGGTCAGCGCAGTTGACAGATGCTCAATATGGTCTCTCCCATAGCGGCTGCAGAGTTCATCTGCGACAACCGCAGCACACTTGATTGTGTTGACGATGACCAAACGTGGGCCGGGAAAAGATTGGGTCCAGTCTATGAATTCATCCAGGCTTAACGGCTGATCGTTTCTCTGAAAAGTGATCCGGTCTTTTTCATATTGCATGAGCTGATTTCGCAGCTGCGAGGGTACCAACTCGGGAATTATCGGATGATACTCAGTCAGTCGGTTCAATTTCCAAAATTCAACTAAGGAGCCTGACCCAAGGACCCAATAGCAGCTCCATTCTTCGGCGAGTTTAACCATCCATTTCCAGGCCAGCGGCAGCAGGGTTAAAGGCAGCGATGCGTGAGATTCGTCGATGAAAAACGCGGATCCTGGCAATTCGTGCAGCCGTCGAAGCGTAGACGGATAATTCGACGCCAGCGTTTCGTAAAAAGCCACCGCTGTTGTCACGATGATTGGCGATCGCCATAAACTGGTTAGATACCGGGTCTCTTTGTCTTCGAAATCCGCTCTGGAATGCAGCTCGGCGACGACCTTTTCAGGGTCCTCCCCGGGCAGTGTCAGCGCCCGGCGATAAACGTCGACAGATTGTGTAATAATTGTCGTAAACGGAAGGACGACAAATATCCGGCGCAATCCGCGCGAGGAAGCTTGTTTCAGCAGGTGTGCCATAACGGCCGTTGTTTTTCCGGAACCAACTGGGCTGTCGCAGGATACAAACTGGGAAGCCTGGACAGAATTGCGGCAATTTTCATACATCTGACTTCGCAGATGGCTGCGCGGATCAGAAGTCTCTAACGACTTAACGTACGCGTCAAGTTGTTTCAAACGCTCTTCCGCTTGGAGTTCTGGCATCTCATCCAACGTTGGGTACTGACCATAATTCTCAGCTGTATTTGTATGATCCGCGTCCGTCAGACAAGATAAAAGCAATCTTATGAAGAGGTTCTGATCGCCTTCGTAAGATTCCGTTGGATATGTAATTGTAGTGTCATAAATCTGATGATGAATCTCCGCGATTCGATCCAATTCTTTATTCGTCCGCTCGATTACTTCTGGTTGGGCATCTCGAAACGCGTTCCCTTCGCGATTGAATTCTTTTTGAAAGTCAGGCAGCCCGCGATGATGCGCAAAGACGGAAATTGCGGCATAATTCGCTTCTTTGTTCAAAAGGTAAGCAACTCCTGCGTCTTCATGATGAATTGGGAGGCGGGCGCTTTTTTTATCGCCGCGTAAAACCTCCTGATTTTCTTCGAGAAGTTTGCCGAAATCATGGAGACTGGCGCCGGCATCCGTATTTTCGGTCAGAAGGCCCTTCGATTGGGTTGCAAATCGCTCTGCTTCTTGAGCAAAGCGATTTGCAAGCCGGTGAACGTTTTCTACATGATCCCGATAAGTTTGCGCCGGAATGTCTCCTTTGGGACTGTGCGCAAAGTATTCCATTCCTACCCCATTAAGTCGACAACCGAAGCCAGGCGGACCGCGAGGTTTTCAGGAAGCGAAGTCCGATCTTCATAATCTTCCCAGCAGGTTGACGGATCATCTTTATGATCGCGGCGGATCGGCGTCAGGGCTTCGATTAACAGGTATTCCGGACAGCTGCCCAGAATATTCTTGTGCTCCATGTACCAGGCATGGCGAATCCGAATATCCGGACGAATCGCGGAACGGTTCATTTCATACGCATGCGGTATTAATAACTTCAGCAGCTCGATATCATCCTCTGTACAGCCGCTATGATACGCAAAATTCGGATTCACGTAGAACGGCATGCAGTATACGCCATGTTCAACGAATCGGTAAGCCAAAGGCGCCATACCCGCGTTTTTTCCTTCCTGAACGCCGGCTTTATTGGTATTGGTTTGTCGTTGAACGCTGATCGGAGAAATCGATACGCCCATTCCGAATTGAACGACCCCGGTTTTGATGAACCCTTTATCGCCTTCTTTTTCTAAAAAGGTGTTCCCAAAAACGCGGGCGTCCCAGTATTTTTTGACAAAAGTACTCTGAAGGAAACTCCCGCCGTCTTTCATTTCTGCGGTAATCGAGGCTCGATCCCGGCCTCGATGTTCCAGGATATAGTACCGGTCTTGATTGTGGAATTTTTCAGGTAGCGTATTGAAAAATGGCGCTGAATGATCGTCGATCAGGTCGCGCAGTTTTCGTTTGAAAGAAACCGGAGAAATCTCCCCACAGCCATTCGGACGCTGGCGGGGATCGCTCTCGCGATCCGGATCGCCGTTCGGATTCGAGTTGACAACTTCAATGACAAGAAAACCAGTAGCACGTTTTATCAATTCGTTCATTTTGACCTCTTCTCAATCTATTTGATAGGATCGGAAATTATTCCGTTACTTCTTCCGCAGGTTCCGAATCTGTCGTGCTTTCCCGTTTCGGGAAAGCGGCTAAAAATCCAATAAACAGCTGCGCTTTTTCTGCGTCGTTGAATCGCGTTTCAGGATTCCAGACTGTGTAAAGTTTGGTCATATTTTTTTCATAAAGGGATATAAGCCATTTCGCTTTCCAGCTTTCCGAACCTTCAGCTGTAACATTCTTGTACTGATAGGTTTTTGCCCAGGTAATATAGGGGTTCATTCGCTGCGCAAGCACGTTCAGCGTCCGGATCGGCGTTTCAACGGCTGACGGGTAAATACTACTTCCGGCTAATTGCGGAGGCAGGTCGCCGTTTCGAACAACCCGGCAATATAAGGCGTGAAGCTCATCAGAGATCTTCAATAATTGCCCGTAAAGATACGGAAAGTCTTCCATGTAATTTTCCTTTCTGATTCCAATACGATATAGCAAGAGTCCGAACAAAGAAAGCTGGTCGCTTACCTTGTAGATTGCCTTGTCTTCATCGGCAGGTTTTTTGGCATTGTCATTTTTTTTGAAAAACCTGATGCCAATATATGGGATTAGATTGATTGAACCCTGAACTGCCATGTGTAAATCCTGGTCGGTTGGGATTCCTGTGTCCAGAAGCAGTTCCACGCCATGATATTCAGGAACTGGCCGGAACTTATCCGTCACAATCGTTCCATCCAGTTTCCATACGCGGTTCAGGATGGATGGGACTCTTGCCGGGAAGAGCGTTCTGGGCCTGAGTCGCGCGATCTGTGGAAGATTCTGACACCCCAGCGTCCA
This sequence comes from Anaerolineaceae bacterium oral taxon 439, assembly GCA_001717545.1. Classification (NCBI taxonomy): domain Bacteria; kingdom Bacillati; phylum Chloroflexota; class Anaerolineae; order Anaerolineales; family Anaerolineaceae; species Anaerolineaceae bacterium oral taxon 439. Next base: position 613,688 of record CP017039.1, read on the forward strand.
GGCTTCGCTTAGTTTTTCCATTTCAGGTGCATTGCTTACTTTAGAGTAGACGATTTTTGTCCGTGCTCTATCAATCTTTCTGAGAATAAAGAATTGAATCCGATCCGCGTTCGAATCGGCGCCTGGAACATGTGTCTGTTTTAAATTTGTGATAAACCGTTCTGCCTCTGTTTCGAAAGATGCCTGTTCATCTAATGCAGCTTTGAACATTTTGGTAAACGAAACCTTGATTTTTGGCAAAGTATGCGGATATGCAAACAGAATGATGTCTTTATCCAGATTTATCCAGGTCTCTTCCTTGTGTTCCGCTCTGCTGATCCAGTTTAACGCGGTTTGCAAATCAATTCGCATTTCAGGCGAGATTGGATAGGATCCATCATCAATCTTTCCATAACGATATTGACAGTGATGTGCGTGAAACATCGTCCGCAACGTCGCATCAAACCCGCCGGCAAGTCTTACAGAGGGCATTATTTCAGTAAACGGGCTAAACGCAAGGCCAAACGCGTCTACCGAATTTCTGCCCGCCGTCACCCGGTTCCCTGACTCTGCTTGCATGAGTTTCTGATTGAACGATTCGACGAACTGTTCGCTGACGGCTGGGATCCCGGCTTCGATAAGCCGTTCACAATCAAATGCAACGGAAAGGTTTTCCGGTGCTTCCTTTTTTGATTTGTGATCACCTTCTATTTGAAATAATACATGCAGCGCAAGATCAATGTCAATTTTCGCCTCCAACTTCTCAAATAACGCTGATTCGAGAGCAGCACGAAACACCTTGGAATCAGAGATCAGATCTGTTTCAGAGATGAGAATTTCGATCGGTTCAAAGCTGTTTTCGCATGATAACATTTCATGGATCTCTTTTGTAACGTTTATGAGAGATACGCGATATTTTTCTATAAGCCCTCTTACCCAGTTATCGTTTTCAGGCACACACCAACTTCGGAGCCTGCCGATTAATTCTGGCGTCAAAGTTTCGGCGTTCAACGATCCGATCGTTTTTTTGGATTCCGGATCGTTGATTCGATAGAGCGGAGCCAGATTTAAGAATGGATATGTCCCGTTATTCGTTCCATACTTTCGAAGGCCTTTTCCTAATTCAGCGGGAATGGATCGAATCTGAGTTATTTTTCCGCTTGACAAAATAAATTGAATGCAGGGAGTTTTCAACGTTATTTTGGGAATAGGCTTGTACTTACGATGATAACTCGGCGCAATGATATTATGCTTCTTCATCGTGACGGATAATGGGTACAATTCATTAATCATGAACCGTCTCCTTTCGCTCCGGATATGTTAAGACCCCGTTTCGAATAAAAATATTCGTGTCGTAAATTGCGTTAAATTCTGATTCGTATCCGTCTGAAAAAACTTCCCGGAGCATCGACGGGATCGGAATATCCGGTAATTCAGTATGGACTCGCGTATTATCCCGGAATGGGCCAAAATACGATGCTGTAAATTCGCTCCATCCTAAGCATAATGTTCGGAATGATTGCCCCCGTTTTAACCTCCGGTTGAATATTTCCTGATAGGCATGTCCCGGGGATGTCGTTCTCCGATCCCAATCCAATGCATTGGCTGGCATCTTACTTTTCCCAGGATTTGGAACAACGTCAGCATACAGCCGATAACAGACGTCTAAAAGAACGGTTGCGTACAACTGATAATTATTCCCTTTTGTAAATGCGTCCGGACTCCGTAATGGGCCGCCATAATTGGTTACGTATGAGTGAAATTGCGGCGGGGAACAGAGTTCAACCTTTCGCGGGATGATTTGAATTGCTGGCCCCCAGAGGATTCCCTCGAAAAGCGCCTTCGCCGCTGAATAGGTTGGCGCAGGGTAACTGCAAGGGGAATCGCCGCAATCCGGCCGCGTCCACATCGCAGTGGGACCTGCAATTTCGAAAGAAACTGAATAGCCTTTATAGTTCACTGATTAACCTCCTTTTCATTAGTAAACAGGTTAATGGTTTGTAGGGGTGAATTTGTATATTTATTTTATTTTGTTTTTCTTGGTTTGTCAACGGCAATTTTATCTCTCGTCTGCAGGCACGGAAAAATGTAATTTGATTTTTTTATTTTTTGAAAATTTCTGTCAATTTGATGGCAAAACGTTATGTTGCGTTTGGTTGTGGTATATTAACGAATAGTTAAGAAGCGCTTACAAAAAGTCTTAAACATTTCAATTCGAAGGAGTAAGATCATGAAAAAAATCGTTGTTGTGTTGTTGCTGCTTGTCAGCGTCCTGTCCTTAACCGCCGGGGCCTTCGCCCAGGAGTTTTACGTTTACGAGAATCCGGACGATTCGGAGGAAACGATTAAGATTCCGGTCGATCAAGCCCATGTCATCGGAACTATCCGATTCTGCGTTGAAGAAGCGCAGCGGCTTCCCGCCGAAATTGACGGCGCGATCTGCGATGGCGATGACGACGCGTACAATTCCAAGATGGCCGAATTAGCGTCCTATATCGCCCAGGCGAACAGCGCCATGGCGGATACGAAAATGCCGAATACGCTGAATCTCTGGCGGGTCTACAGTATCCTGAAGGAAAAGAATTGCGGCGTGGGCGCGGCGGCGACGTCTCATGCCGACTGGGCGCGGGAAGAGCTCGATCGCGTCGGTCAGCGGATCGGTTCGATCGAATTCGATAACTGCCCATATGGCGATCGTGAAGTCTGGAGAGCAGGAACATTTTTTAAGTGGAATCCGGCTACGCGCAAATGGGAACGCCAATACTTCGACGGTATTTTTGAGGTTGTCGGTTGCTCCAGATCCGGGCATTTACGGTATGACTTAGTTGAACGGCGGTAAAGAATTCTTATCGAATCTGTAAGCATGAGGAAAATTCAAGCTAAAATAAGCATAATTTAAAAATCTTTACCTGAATTTCTGCGATAGAGGACAGGTGTCGGATTGATTTACCCCCAAAGGTTGAATGAATTTACAACTTTTGGGGGTTGTCATGTCTTGCAAAGAGGTTATCATTTCATGCATTCTTCACGTCGAATCCTGATCATTCTGTATCTTATTCTTTGTCTGGCTATTCTGTACGCCGTTAACGAAGATATTTTTAAGTTTTCCGACACGTATTTTATCAATCATAAATTTGATCCATCTATTTATCAAAAGAGCGATTACCTCCTTCAACCGCGGCTGACGTTAAGGAAAGGTTCCTACTGGGTCGCTTTTCAGGTTAACGCGAATGGAACTGGCAATGGATATTATATTGTTAACCAAACCGGAGAAGTTCTCGTTCGCGACGAATTCCGCCCTGAAATTCATACCGAGATTTTTCAGCTGAAAATCGACAAACCGTCTGAGCAGGTCCGTTTTGGGATTTCTTTTGACCCTGCGGGTGAGAGGCTTGACGTTTTGGAGTTATTTGTAACGTCCGATTTCGTTATTTCGCGGGACTCAATCCTTCGTCATTTCGTTACAACGCTGTTTTTAACGACGATCTTCTTGCTCATCGGGTGGCGTATTTTCAGTCCTGCTTCCTGGTTCGGCCGGCTCGGCCAGCTTTCGTCGCCGGTCAACGAAAGAATCCTTATTGTTCTTTTGGGTCTTTCCGCGATAACGTCTTTCCCGTTCTTCTATAATAAATTTTATTTGCAGACCGACGATTACATGTTCCACCTGCTTCGGATTGAAGGCATTAAGGTCGGATTGGAAAATGGGATCTTTCCGGTCCGCGTGAATCCATATTTTTTGCATGGATTCGGCTATGGGGATGGGCTGTTTTATCCGAGTCTGACGCTCGTTTTTCCCGCGGTGCTGCGGATCCTGGGGTTCGATCCGACGACAGTATTTAAAATTTTTGTGATCCTGCTGAACTTCTTGTCGATTGGCTGTTTTTATCTCGTGACCTGGAAGATTTCGAAATCACGATACAGCGGGCTGATGGGCGCGATCTTTTATGCGTTCGCGTCGTACCGGCTGATCGATATTCTATTCCGCTGCGGTTTCGGCGAAGCGCAGTCGTTCCTTTTCACACCGGTGATTATTTTGGGCCTTTACGAAATATTCAGCGGTCGTCCTGAAAAATGGTATATCTTCGCCGCGGGATTTCTTGGACTGGCCTGTACCCACCTGCTCAGTCTGGTGTTGGCGATCTGCTTTGTCGGCGTTTTCTGTCTCTTTCGGATTCGCAGGATCCTTTCAGATCGAAGCGTGTTGATGGCGTTGGTAAAATCGGTCCTGCTCGTTCTGGGGCTGTCCGCGTTCTTTTTTCTCCCGATGGCGGAGCTGGTCCTTACCTCAGCTTCGAAAGCAAATCTTCTGGTGTCCACGAGTCTGGACCTGGAAAATTTCATGCATGGGATCATTCCCGGCTCGCACCTGTTGACGCCGATCCCCAGCTGGTATCCGGTGGTCGATCCGAATCTGGGCCTGCCTTTTATCATTCTGCCGTTTGCATTTTTCATGGTGAAAAAAAGCGATCCACGCCCCATGAAGCGGCTGGCGAGCCTCTGCCTGATTGCGGGCTGCGTCGCGGCTTTTATTTCGACGGAATGGTTCCCCTGGGGACTGGCCGCGTGGATTGGGAATCGTTTGCAATTCGCTTGGCGCGTTCTTCTGATCGCCGTACCGCTTTTATCGATGGCGGGCGGGTTGATCAGCGAATCCATCTTCGATCGGAATCAGAAAAAGCTGGCAATTTTAGGTCTTGCCGCGCTCAGCATGGTTTCAACGGCGCCGATGTTTTTTAACGCGACGCGGCTCCGTTTAGAGACCCGCTACCCGCTGCACTTGAATTCAGTCGATATCATTGGCGGCGAGTACATGCCGGTAGGATCTGACCTGGATTTCATTCTGGATAATGGCGATACGGTCTTATCGAATGATCCTGAATTGACGATATTGAAGCATGACCGGCGGCCGCTGTATTTCAGCTTCGAGTTTGAAACGACCTCAAGTCCCGAAAATGGTCTTCAGTTCGAGATTCCACTCTTGTTTTATACGGGGTATGTCGCGGAGTTCGAAGCCCCGGGCGCGGCTCCGGTTGAACTGAAGCCCCGTCTTGGGGAACATGGCTTCGTCGCGGTGGATATCCCGAACGTCGCCAAAGGCCGCGTCACCGCGTTTTATCGGACGACGCTTGTTCAGCGGCTGGGCGATTTTATTACGATCTTAACGCTGGCGGGTTGTATCGGTTTCGGGATCCGCCGCTGGAGGATGAAGCGGAACGGATTGAATGCGGTTTCGACTTGATGGGTGTGGGGACCTGACGCTTCGCTGCTTTATCGAATTGCGCTGACGATCGATAAAGGCATCCAACGTTCGGCCGTTCCTGACTATAATTAAGCGTGGTAAACACGACGAATTGAGGGTGAAGAAGATGTCGCTTGACGAATCCGTATTGATGATATTCCAGTCGCTCCGTATACCGGCGCTGACGGGGGTCTTTTTATTTCTGACAGAATTCGGAGCCGAAACGATCCAGCTCCCGTTGATCGCTTATTTATACTGGTGCGGAAAGAAGCGCAGCGCAATCCTGATCGGGATCAGCTTTTTCTCTGGCATGATCGTCAACCAGCTGCTCAAGATCACGTTCTGCGTTCAGCGTCCATTCCTGCGGTTTGAGAATCTCGCCGCGGTCGCTGAAGCGCTTCCCGGCGCCAGCGGTTTTTCCTTCCCGAGCGGGCATACGGCGGGAGCGATCAGCGTTTATGGGATGATCGCGGCGCTGACGGAAAAGCGCTGGCTGAAAATCGTTATGGTTTCCCTGATCGTCGCGGTCGGGATATCGCGTCTGTACCTGGGAGTGCATACGCCGACCGACGTCCTTGCCGCGATCATCGTCGGGGCGCTGGTCCTGATCGCGGTTTGCGTCGCGTCGCGTGCGCTCGCGGCGGATCCGGCGCTGAAAAACCGTTTCCTTCTTTTCGGTTTCGCGCTCCTGTTGGTCGGCGCGCTTTATGCCCTGATGAAACCGTATCCGGAAGGAACCGGCGCGTTTCTCCGTTCCGACGTCATGAAGACGATCGGCGCGGCGCTGGGCGGGCTGATCGGGTTCATGATCGAGGAGACAAAGCTTCGCTTTGAGGCCCCGAAGAGCTGGATCGGGAAAATCCTCGTTTTCATTCCCGGAATTGCGCTGACGATGGCGCTGCGCGTCTATCTGAAAGCGCCGCTGAACGCGGCGTTCGGCGAACTCGTCGGGAGCCTCGTTCGTTATATTCTGGTAACGTTCTGGATCACCGCGCTCTATCCGGTTCTTTTCGACTGGGCGCTGCGGCGCGCGAAGCAAACCGTTCCGGAAGCCTGATCCAGGCCGGGCCTGCGCTTGACGATGGACTTTACGACAGCGAATCCAGGACTTCGTATCCGTAAAATTCTTCCCGGACGCGACAATCTGGCAATCGCCGACCTGATCGAGCGGAGCTTCCGGGAATTCCTCGATCCGGACGGGAGAGCGTTTATCGAAACGCTGCGAAAAACGGCGCGGATCAACTGGCTGGACCGGCTGTTCCCCGATATCGGCGGCGCGGAAGCTGAAGGGTTTGTCTGCGTCAATGCGGATGGCAAACCCATCGCAATCCTGCACCTGCTCCCGATTCATCCTCCGGAAGGCGGCGGGTACCTGATCGTCAATGTCTGCGTTGACGAAGGATACCGCGGCCGTGGGATCGCGGTGGAATTACTGCGCAAGGCGATCGCTCATGCGCGGAACTATGCCGCTTCGGCCCTGTATCTTCAGGTCCGATCGGGGAATCCTTCTGTCGTTCACTTATACGAATCGCAGGGGTTTGAAATCGTTACCGTACGGACAGATTGGCTGAAAGAGAAAATGGACGCGGAGAATCTGGCGGCGGTCGAACGGCTCCGGACAAGCTGCGTTGAGCCGGAACGCGAGGAGCGGGACGAATTTACCCGCTCAGCTGCGCGGGCCGTCCCGCCAGCCTTTCGCTGGAATATTGGCTGGGACGATCGGGTATGCTGTTTCTCCAGGCCGCTCCGTTTCCTGAAACGGCTCGCCGGATACCGGGAGGAATTCTGGACGGTCGTCGATTTAAACGGGGACGCGAACGGGCGGAAAATCGGTTGGATCGCGTTTCAGCCGACGGGAAATTACGCGGACCGGGTCTGGATACTTCCGGCGGAAGACAGCGTGGAAGCGGACCGGCTCGTGCTGATGGGAACGGCGCTGCGGAGGTTCCGCTGCGGGAAGCCGATAACCGTGAACATGGGCGCGGAAGACGATTGTGGCTGCTGCCGCGCGTTCGGATTCAGCGACCGGCGGGAATTGATCTGGATGCGGTTGATCCTGACGGAGCGTGACTGAGCCGGGCAGTCGCTCCGGCGGAATGCGCTGTCTCCGGCCGCGCTTATACCCTGAGTTTACGCGCACGCCCTGTTAAAACTTCGTTAGAAACGTCAAAAAAGATTGAAATTCGTTCGCAAACCCGATATACTACAGTCTGAGCGGGTTGGCACTCATTTCTACCGAGTGCTAATCCGCGGAGAAGAAGGCATGACGAAGAGAATGAGCGAACGGCAGAGAATGATCCTGAGCCTGGTCGTCCATGATTATATTCGGACGGCGACGCCGATCGGATCGAAAAAGCTGGTCGAGCGGTATCGGCTGGAGATCAGCCCGGCGACCGTTCGCGCCGAGCTGGCGGCGCTCACGGAGCTGGGACTGCTGAATCAGCAGCACACCTCCGCCGGCCGCTCCCCGACCGAGAGCGGCTATCGATACTTCGTTGGGACTTTAATGAAGCTGCAGGAGCTTCCTGAATCGACCCGCCGCAGGATCGAGCATCAGTTTTATCAGATGCAGTCTGATCAGGGTGTGGACGGCTGGATGAAGCTGTCGGCGTCGATCCTGGCGTCGGTATCCGGGGCGATTTCGCTGGTTTCCGCGCCCTATTCGAAGGATATCGCCGTGAAGCATATCGCGCTGGTCGGGTTATCCGAGCGGCAGGCGCTGATGATCGTCGTGACCAATACCAGCCAGGCGCAGCAGCGTTTCGTCTCGCTGGGGCTGCCGATGAATCAGGGACGGCTGACGATGATCGAGAATGAATTCAACGAAGCGTTCTCCGGGCTGAACTCGCGTCAGATCCGCGAAAAAATCCTCCAGGGGACGGTAACGCGGGATTCGGCGGCGAAAGCCGACCTCGCAGGTCAGGTCGCCGCGGCGATCGCCGAAGTTGAGGCGTCGCGGGGCGGCGAAATTTATACCGACGGACTCCACAACGTCATCAGCGAGCCCGAGTTTACCGAAACCGGCGAAGCGCATGGCGCGCTGAAGCTTCTCGGGGAGAAAACGGTCCTGCGTTCGATCCTGACGAAAACGGACGCGGACCGGAAAATCGGCGGGATCCAGATCCTGATCGGAGGGGAAGGCTCGATCGCGGCGCTGCATCACTGTTCGCTGGTTTTAGCCCGGTATGGGCGGGCGAACGCGATCGGCGGGACGATCGGGATTTTAGGCCCGATGCGGATGCCGTATGCGATGAATATTCCGACGGTTCGCTTTATCGCCGGAATCTTATCGGATCTGGTCAGCGACGCTTTCATGGACGAGAAGGACGAGGGCGAAAAGCAGGTTTTCGTCAGCGATACCATTTGACAAAGGATTGAAAAAAAAGAAAGACATGAAAAAAAAGCATGAAGAAAAAATAGAGAAGGAACCGGAAGAGCTCCCGGAAGCGCCGGGTTTGGAGGAAGAAAGCTCGGGGGAATCCGACGTCGAATTGGTCGATCTCGTCGCGGAGTTAGCGAAAGCGCGCGAGGAAGCGGAAACGCTCAGGAACGCGCTGACGCGCGAGCGGGCGGATTTCACGAACTACCGGCGTCTCGTCGAGAATGAAAAGAACTCCGCGGGGAATGAATACCGGATCAGTATGCTCCAGAAAATTCTTCCGATCCTGGACGATCTCGAATTGGCGATCCGGAATCGCGTTCAGGACGGCGCTGAGCCGGATACCTGGGCCGAGGGGATCGAGATGATCGCGCGAAAGTATCGTGCGCTCGTCGAAGCGGAAGGGGTTAAACCCTCCGCGGCGGTCGGGGAACCGTTCGATCCCAGATTTCATCAGGCGATTTCGCAGGAAGAAAACCCTGACGTTGAGTCGGGAACGATTTTAGAAGTGTTAAGCAGCGGTTATATTTTAGGCGACCGGGCGCTGAAAACGGCGTTAGTCCGGGTCGCAGCATAGGAGAAATGAAAGAATATGTCAAAGATTATCGGTATTGATTTAGGGACTACAAACTCTGTTATGGCGGTTATCGTCGGCGGCGAATCGACCGTTATTCCGACTTCGGAAGGGGAGCGGACCTGCCCGTCCGTCGTCGCGGTCAACAAGAATGGTGAGCGGCTCGTCGGGCGTGTCGCCCGGAACCAGGCGATTACCAATCCGGAAAACACGATCTTCTCGATCAAGCGTTTCATGGGGCGGAAATTCGACGATCCGGAAGTCCAGCGCGACCTGAGCCGGATTCCGTATAAAGTTACGAAAGCGCCGAACGGCGACGTCCGCGTTATCCTTGGCGGGAAAGAATATTCAGCTCCGGAAATTTCCGCGATGATTCTGGCGAAGATGAAGACGGACGCGGAAGCGTATCTTGGCGAAAAGATCACGCAGGCGGTTATTACCGTCCCCGCGTATTTCAACGACAGCCAGCGAAACGCGACCAAAGACGCCGGAAAGATCGCCGGAATGGAAGTTTCGCGGATTATTAACGAACCGACCGCCTCGTCGTTAGCTTACGGACTGAATAAGAAAACCAATGAATCGATCGCCGTGTACGACCTGGGCGGCGGCACGTTCGACGTTTCGATCCTTGACGTCGGCGACGGCGTCTTCCAGGTCCGTTCAACCTCCGGCGATACCCATCTGGGTGGCGACGATTTTGACCAGCGCGTTATGGATTACCTGATCGACGAGTTCAGGAAGAGCAACGGAATCGACCTGCGAAACGATCGTCAGGCGCTTCAGCGGCTTAAGGAAGCGGCTGAAAAAGCGAAAATCGAGCTGTCCTCGACGATGCAGACGGAAGTGAACCTGCCGTATATTACCGCGGACGCGTCCGGCCCGAAGCACCTGCTCCTGACGCTGACCCGCTCCAAGCTGGAACAGCTGACCGCTGACCTGATCGATCGGTCGTTAGGCCCGGTCCGCAAAGCGTTGAGCGACGCCGACTTGAAGCCCGCGGATATTAACGAGGTCGTTCTCGTCGGCGGAATGACGCGGATGCCGGCCGTTCAGGAAGCGGTCCGCAAAGAATTCGGGAAAGATCCGAATAAGGGCGTCAATCCGGACGAGGTCGTCGCGATCGGCGCCGCGATTCAGGCCGGCGTTCTCGATAACGTGGTGAACGATATCCTGCTTCTCGACGTGACGCCGCTGACGCTCTCGGTCGAAACGATGGGCGGCGTCGCGACGCCGATGATCGAGCGGAATACGACGATCCCGGCGAAGAAGACGCAGGTGTACTCGACGGCGGCGGACAGCCAGACGTCGGTCGATATCCATATCGTTCAGGGCGAACGGCCGATGGCCGCGGACAACAAGAGCCTGGGGCAGTTCCGTCTCGACGGGATCCCGGCGGCTCCCCGCGGCGTTCCGCAGATCGAAGTCACGTTCGATATCGACGCGAACGGCATCCTGAAAGTCTCGGCGATCGATAAGGCCAGCGGCAACAGCCAGAATATTACGATTACCGCCTCGTCCGGCCTGTCGGAATCGGAGGTCGAGCGCATGCGCAAGGAGGCGGAAGCGCACGCCGAGGAAGATAAGAAGCGCAAGGAAGGGATCGAGATTCATAATCAGGCCGACAACATGGTTTACACGGCTGAGAAACTGCTGAACGAGAACGGCGATAAGATTCCGGACGCGATGAAGGACGAGCTGAAGACGAAGATCGAGGCGGTCAAATCGACGCTGAACGGGACTGATTATGACGCGATGAAAGCCAGGTCGGAAGAACTGAACCAGGCGGTTCAGAAAATCGGCGCGAGCATGTACCAGCAGCAGCCAGGCCCGGACGCTGCCGGCGGCGCTGGCTCGAATCCGGAAAGCGGACCGTCTGCGTCGGGTGGCGACGACGTTGTCGACGGTGAGTTTCATAGCATGTAATCACGCTTAGCGCGTGAAAAAGATTTCGCGCCGATAACTGCCTCTATAATCAGGTGGTTATCGGCTGCGAATTTTATTATTTAACCAGAGCGAAGGAGATTACGGACCACGGGCATTATGGCGGAGGAACGCGATTATTACGAAATTTTAGGAGTTGGGCGGAGCGCGTCGGCGGACGAAATCAGGAACGCATTCCGCGTCAACGCACGGAAGTATCATCCGGATATCAACAAGGATCCGGACGCGGAAGATAAGTTCAAGGAAATTAACGAAGCGTATCAGGTTCTCTCCGATCCGGATAAACGCGCTGCGTACGATCGTTTCGGAAAAGCGGGTGTCGGCGGGGCGTCCGGCCCGTTCGATTATCAGGCGGTTGATTTCTCCGATATTTTCGGCGATCTCTTCGGCTTCGGCGGGGCTTCCTCTCGGCAGCGGAACAGCCCGCGGCGCGGCGCGGATATTGGGCACCGCGTTACAATCGAATTTCTGGAAGCCTGCTTTGGGGTCAGCAAGGAAATCTCCTTTACCCGCGACGAATCCTGCGATCATTGTCATGGGAACGGGGCGGAACCGGGAACGAAAGTCGTCCGCTGTGCGAGCTGCGGAGGGACGGGCGAGGTTAAAACGATGCGCAATACCATGTTCGGCCAGATGGTCCAGGTTCAGACCTGTCCGAGCTGCGGCGGGCGCGGCGAAACGATTCAAACGCCTTGCGCGGTTTGCGGCGGTCGGAAAACCGTCCGGAAGACGGTCCGGCGCATGCTGACGATACCGGCGGGCGTCGATAACGGAACGCGGATCCGCCTTTCCGGCGAGGGCCAGCCGGGGCTGAACGGAGGGCCGAAGGGCGACCTCTACGTCGAAATCTCCGTCCGGGCGCATGAAATTTTTCGCCGGGACGACGACGATATCGTAATGGGGCTGAACCTCAACGTCGCGCAGGCGACGTTAGGCGACGAAATCGAAATTCCAACGATTCATGGCATGGAGAAAATCGTCATCCCCGCCGGAACGCAGCCGGGAAAGGTCATCACGCTCAAGCGGAAGGGCGTCCCGAAGCTTCAGCGGAAGGACGAATTTGGCGACCAGCGGATCACGGTTACCGTCGTGATTCCACGCGAGCTGACCGAGGATCAGCGCGAGCTGATGGAAGCGTTCGGAAAGACGCTCGGGAGCGAAATTCAGCCGCAGGACCGCGGTTTCTGGGATAAGATTAAGGATAAATTCAATGGATAATCAAGTCTGGGTCGAGGTGTCGGTCGTCGTCAGTCCGGAATCCGCCGAATCGGTTTCCGAACTCTTTTCGCGCTATACCGATTCCGTCGTCGTTGAACAGGGCGTCGAGTTTCGCGGTCCTGACGACCGCGGGACGCCGTACGGCCCCTGTCGGGTCTGCGCTTTTCTGGACCTGGACGACCGGCTCGAAACGACGAAGCGGAAAATCAGCGAAGGCTTATGGTACCTGTCGCGGATTCGTTCGGATATTCCCGAACCGACGTTCAGAACGATCGAGGATCAGAACTGGATGGAATCCTGGAAGCAGTTTTATCATCCGGTTTTCGTCGGCGAAAAGATCCAGGTCCTGCCGGCCTGGATCGAAAATCAGCATCCGGAGAAGCTGGCGATCCGGATCGAACCGACGATGGCCTTCGGGACGGGGACGCATCCGACGACCCAGCTCAGCCTGATGCTGACCGAGCTGTACGTCCGGCCGGGCGAGCCGTTTATCGACGTGGGGTCGGGATCGGGGATCCTCTCGATCGCGGCGATTCTTCTCGGCGCGAGGGAAGCGCTCGGGATCGATATTGACGAAGAGTCGATGCGTTCCGGGCGGGAAAACGCTGAACGGAACGGCGTCGCCGATCGGATTACGTTTACGAGGCGGACGATCCCGGAGCTCATGGCGGACGGCGAGGCGCTGAACGAAGCGCCAGTCGTGATCGCGAATATCCTGACGCCGATCCTGGAAGCGCTCTTCGACGTCGGGATGGCGGATCTTGTCGCGCCGGGCGGGGTCCTCCTGCTGAGCGGGATTTTAACGGATCAGGACGAGCGTATCCGCCGCGCCGCGGAAGGGCGGGGGCTGACTTTTGAGAAGCGCCTGCTGATTGAGGACTGGGCCGGATACGCGTTTCGGAAAGCGAGGTAAAAGGAAAACGATGAAAAACAGCGTTATCTTAGTTACGCGGTATGGAATGGGCGACGCTCCCGAGGAACTGCGGCTGAAATTGATCGGGTCGTATTTGTCGCTGATGAACAGTACGGATACGCTCCTTCCGAACGCGATCTGCTTTTACGCTGACGGGGTTAAATTAGCCGTCGAGGGATCGCCGGCGCTTGAATCGCTTCGGGCGCTTGAAGCCAGGGGCGTCCGCCTGATATTATGAGGGACGTGCCTGAATTGGTTCGGGCTGACGGACCGGCTGCGCGTCGGGATTGTTGGCGGGATGACCGATATTATCGAAGCGCAGCGGCTCGCGGATAAGGTGATTACGCTCTGAACCGCGGAGGAGAAACGATGGAAACCTTATGGGCGCCCTGGCGGAGCGCGTATCTTAATGAAAGTATGGAAAAAGAAGCGAAGAAAATCGTCAGCGGCTGCGTATTCTGCGAAGCGCTGGCGCAGCCCGACGATCGGGCGCGGTACATCGTGTATCGCGGCGCCGGGGCGTTCGTTATCCTGAATCTCTATCCGTATAATAACGGGCATATGCTGATCATTCCGAACGTGCATGTGGACCGGCTCGATCTCGTCCCGGCGGAAACGCGCGCTGAGGTGATGGAGCTGATCAACAGGGCTCAGCTCGTTCTTCAGCGCGTCTACCAGCCGCATGGGATCAATATCGGCAACAATACGGGACAGGCGGCCGGGGCGGGGATCGCTGATCATCTGCATTTTCACGTGCTGCCGCGCTGGACGGCGGACGCGAACTTCCTGACGACGGTCGCGAATTCGCGCGTTATTCCTGAATCGCTGGACAGGAGCTGGGAGCGGATTCGCGAGGCCTGGGAAAAAGCGGCGTAGCTTTTCGCGCGGAGTATGGTAAACTATCCATAAGGCGTTAGCTGTTCCTTTTTTAGCGGATGATCAGGATTCGATCGAACGTTCTGTTGAGTATTTCTGTGTTCGACTGTCCCGAATTATCAGGCTCATTACCAAATCTTTCAAAATTGAATAGGAGGAATTTAGCCATGGACTACGCAATGGTCAATAAGTTGGAGAAAGCGAAGGCATACGCAAAGGACCGCGGTCGGTTCACGATTGATAAATTCGAAGCGTCCGTTCAAGGCTCGAACGGGGCGCATCAGGTTGCGTATGATAACGGGGCGTGGAGCTGCGATTGCGGTTTCTTTCAGACGCGCGGCCGGTGCAGCCATACGATGGCGTTGGAAATTCTGTTAGAGGACATGGTTCAAATCGCTTTCGACGAACCGGAAAAATAAAGTTGAGATTTTTTTGCTGATCTGAAAACACGCGGTCAAACGGAATCCTGATTGCGTGTTTTTATAATGAGACGTCGTTATTCCTAAAGGAGGATTGAGACGAATGGGCGTTAAGCTTACTGTATACGGTTCGCCGCTGTGCGGGGACTGCGTCGAGACCGAGCGCGTTTTTCAGGAACGCGGGATTGAATATGAGTTTGTGAATATTACCGAATCGATAGCGAATTTGAGAGCTTTTTTAGCCTTTCGCGATCAGGATGAACGCTTTGCCGATATCCGCGGGTTGGGGCGGGTCGGGATCCCATTTTTCGTTTTTTCGCACGGCGCGCGGACGTTTGACCGCGAAGCGGCGGTCGACGAATATATCGCAACGCGCTGAGGCTTTCCAATTTTCGATCGATCGTTTTTCTATCAGGGGCTAAATCGAACGGATCCTTTTTTCGATGATTGCCGCTGATTCTTCGACGCGCCGCTGGTCTTCCGCGCTGAAGCGGTTCAGCGTCGGACTATCCAGATCGAGGACGGCGAAGGGAACGCCGTCCTCGTCGCGGAGCGGTACGACCAGCTCCGAATTCGACGCCCCGTCGCAGGCGATATGCCCTGCGAATTCATGGACGTTTCCGACGCGGACGCTTTCGTTCCGGGCGAACGCAGTTCCGCAGACGCCGCGTCCGACCGCGATTCGCGTGCAGGCCGGTTTCCCCTGGAACGGGCCGACGACGAGCGCGTCTTTCTCCGCGCGGAACAGGTAAAAGCCGCACCAGTTCAGGTCGTCCAGCTCCTGATAGAGAAAGGCGGCCGCGTTCGCGAGCGTCGCGATCGGGTCGTCCTCGCCGTTTAGCAGGGCGGATAATCGTTTAGCTTGATTCATATCGGTTTCCTCCAGCTTCAGCATTTCAATTCAGCGCCGCGAAATCGTCGTTCTCGTCAAAAAGAGGGATCCCGGCGCAGCGGAGCCATTCCGCGGTGATTCCGTCGCCGTCGCGTAGCCTGCCGCTGAACGTTCCGTCGTAGATTCGTCCAACGCCGCAGGAAGGGCTCCTGCTTTTCAGGATCGCCGCGGCGACGTTCCGTTCGCGCGCGACCGCCAGCGTTCGTTCCGCGCCGAGACGGAAAGCGGCGCTGACGTCGGTTCCGTCCGAGCGAACGACGCGAAGCCCGCGCCGTTCCGCCGGAAGCCGCGGGGTCGTCAACCCGCCGAGGACTTCCGGACAGACAGGGACCAGCTCGAACCGCTTTCCGAGCGCCTGTACGGCGGGCGATTCGCTCGCCCGCCCGTCGTAGCGGCAGCGTTCTCCCAGGAGGCAGGCGCTGACAAGCAGCGCCGCTTTTTTCGCCATCACGGCATGACGCAGTACTGCGCCCAGTAGGCTTCCATCCGCGCCCGGATCCCGTCGTCGATATAAACCTTCCCGTCCAGCTCGCGGTTATATAGAACGTCGAGAATCTCGCGGATCGTTACGATCGGAAAGACCGGAAGATGAAAGTCTCTGCGAATTTCTTCGATCGCCGTCAGCTCTCCCTGCCCGCGTTCCATGCGGTCGACGCTGACGAAAACGCCTTTAACCGGCGCGTTCAGCGTCTTGAAAATGGGCATGACCTGGCGGATCGCCGTCCCGGCCGTAATTACGTCTTCGATAATCACGACTTCGTCGTCCGGTCCGGGTTTATAGCCGACGAGCGAGCCGCCCTCGCCATGATCCTTTTCTTCCTTCCGATCGAAGCAGTAGTGCAGCGAGGTCTGGTAGCGGTTCTGGAGCGCGATCGCGGTTCCGACCGCCAGCGGGATTCCCTTATACGCCGGACCGAATAAGCAGTTGATTTTATCGCTGAGTTCCCCGCTTGCCTGCCGGGCCCTGAGCGCCCCGGCGTAGTAGCCGCCGAGCGCGGCGGCCTGCGCGCCGGTATGATATTTCCCGGTGTTGATAAAGTAGGGCGTTTTCCTGCCGCTTTTGGTCACGAAGTCGCCGAAGGCCAGCGCGCCCGATCGGACCATGAATTCAATGAATTCTATTTTATATGGCTGAATCGTCATTTTTCAAGTCTCTCCTTCTAAGCCGGTTCGACCAGCGAATTTTTCAGTTCGCGAACCGACGCTGCGCCGATTTTCCGCATGACCGTTCGCAGCTCTCCTAAAATCCGAATCGGGGCGTCCGGCGTCAGCAGCGCGGCGGTCCCGACCGCGACCGCGTCGGCGCCGGCGAGGATGAGCTCGGCGGCGTCTTCTCCGTTCATGACCCCGCCCATCCCGACGATCGGGAGCGGGACCGCGCGGCGGACCTCGTAAACCATGCGGACGGCGATCGGATGAATCCCTGGTCCGGAGAGTCCGCCGGTTTTATTCGCCAGAACGACCTTCCGACGGTACACGTCGATTTTCATTCCCAGAAGCGTATTGATCAGCGACAGCGCGTCTGCGCCTGCGTCGGCCGCGGCTTTCGCCATGTCGCAGATTTGGGTGACGTTCGGGCTGAGCTTCACGATCAGCGGTTTTTTCGCCGCTTTTCGGACGGCGGCGGTCGTCGCGTAAACGCCTTCGACCGTCGTCCCGAACGCGATTCCGCCTTCCTTAACGTTGGGACAGGAGATATTCAACTCGATCATGTCGACGTCGGTTTCGGAAAGGCGTGCCGCGACGGCGGCGTATTCCTCGACCGTTTTCCCGACGATATTGGCGATAATCGGGAGACCGGGAACCGACCGCAGCGCGGGGAGCTCGTCGCGGATCCAGGCTTCCATCCCGACGTTCTGAAGCCCGACGGCGTTCAGCATCCCGCCATAGGTTTCGGCGATCCGGGGCGTTTTATTGCCGGGCCAGGGAACCGTCGCGATTCCCTTTGTTGTTACCGCGCCCAGCCGCCCGATATCGTAGCAGGCGCGCGCGTTCAGCGTGAAGGTTCCGGAGGCGGTCGTGATCGGATTTTTCCAGCGGACCCCGGCGATTTCGACGCTCAGGTCCAATTCTTTCCCGCTGTCCGCGGAATGGAACGGCGCTGGGTTGTTTTGAGTTGGCTCATGCATTGAATACCACCGTTTCTCCTGCGAAGACCGGCCCCTTTGAGCAGACGCCCATCCGGCTTATCGCGCCGGACGCTCGGTCGCGGATATCGGCGACGCATCCGGCGCAGCAGCCGAACCCGCATCCCATCCGTTCTTCTAACGAAAATTGAAGATCGAAGCGGTCGGGCGGCGCGAACGCCTGAATCGCTTTCATCATCGGCCCCGGCCCGCAGCTGACGATCAGCGCTTTTCCTTCTTTCGGGACCGGGAGCTGCTTCAGGATTGTCAGGACGGTTCCCGTCTCGAGCTGAATTTCAGGGAAGGCGGTTCGAAGCGCCGGGACCGCCTTCCCGTCCTCGATCGCGCAGCGAACGTTCTCAGCGCCAATCGACGCGGCGAGCTCGTTCAGCAGGATTGGGTCGGAACGGAAGCCCATGATCGCGACGACCTTTTTCCCGGCAGAGGCGGCTTTTTTCGCCGCCGCGTAAACGGGCGGGACGCCGACGCCGCCGCCGACAGCGATAACCGTGGACGCGGAATCGATCGAGAATCCGTGCCCCAAAATCGTCGTGACGTCGATTTTATCGCCCGGCTGAAGCGCGCTGAGCCGTTCCGTGCCTTTCCCGACGACGGCGTAGATAAGCCGGATCCAGTCGCCGCCGCTGTCCGCGACGCTGATCGGGCGGGGGAGGAGCCAGTCTCCGCGATTCAGGTAGATATTGACGAATTGTCCGGGCGTGAAATCGGGATGAGGATGTTCAACGCGGAGGTCGTAAATCGTTGGGGTGAGCGGATGATTAGCGAGAATGCGCGTCTCGAAACGGCGGACGCTCGCCTGATTTATCTCGTCTGGCATGGAGCTGCTCCTTAAGAACTGCTGTTTCTTTTTATTATACGCGAGGAATTGAAGGTTAAAACAGGCGGAGAACGGGTGCGTTAAAAGGGAGACGGAAGCGGGCGCAGGCCGGCCGCAAATCCCCGTTTATAAAACGGTCGGCAGCAGCTGGGAATCCCTGAACCGTTCCCGCCAGCCGTCGAGGAAACGCGTTTCGGCGTCCTCTCCGCCGTTTGAGAGGAGCGCGAATACGGTTTCGCTCGTTGTATTCATCAGCAGGATGCAGCCGGTTCGGCTGAGGAAAACATGCCAATCGGACGGCTGGGTGCGTCGCGGCGGTTCGAGGAATGACAGCGGGTCGGTGGGGGAGAACTCTTTTTTCGTAATTTTCCGCAGCAGGAAAGCCCCGCCCGCCGCGACTTCGTACGCCGTACTGAAAAGTCCGGATTCGCCCGAAACGCCGCTCAGCTTCGCGCAGAGCGAATCGCTCGTTACACCGATTCGCAGTTCTTTCGGATTGTCGGCGCTAAACGTCGGCGCGATTCCTTCGCGGGGAATCGGCAGCGCCGCGACCGATCCGCGCATCAGCGGACGAAAACCGGTCTCAACCAACGGAATTTCGTTCAGGACCTGGTCGCTGAAGACGAGGGGAAGCGGACGTCCGGTCAGCGTCTCGAGAATGACGCCGAGAAGCGTATACCCGATGACGGATTTCCGCGCCTGCGCGCCCGGCGCGGATTCGAACGGGGAGGCGTATATTTTTCGCAGCACGCTTTCCCGGTCGTCCTTGTCGTCGAGCTGAATCGTCTCAGGAAGCCCCGACGTATGCCGAAGCAGCTGCGCGATGGTTACGGCGGAAAGATCGACGCGCTGAACCGGCTCGCCGCGAATCGAGCGCAGCCCCGAAAATTCAGGTTGGACGGACTGGATCGGGGTCGCCGCGGGCAAAGCGAGTTTTTTAATGACGTTATTCGTCGCGTAAAAAGTAAAGTAGCGCGTAATTGCGCCGATATCGAAAAGCGTCAGCTCCTGAACCGGGTACCGTTCCCCTTCCAGTGTAAAGCAACCAAATTGCGCGGCTGCGGTTTGGCGATTATTTTCGAATACGCAGCTCTGCGCACAGAAAAGCGGGTTGTTCGTCTTTTGGAGATGGGTCCAATCGTTGACGAAATCGTTGATTGCGACGAGATCCCCCATAGTAGCGCGGGTTCCTTTCCAGTACAGGCGAATGGCGACGTGCAGCGATGAGGAAATACCCTGTACGCCGTTTCTAACGATTCAAACAGACGTTAATAAGGATAGCGGAAAGTAAAGCGCGCGTCAACGGTATATCGTCAGCTCAAATTAGTGACATTTTCCATAGGCCCGCGGAAACGGACGGGGTTCCCGGATTATCATTGTTCACGCGCTGATTGATTTCGGGTTGTTTTTGAAAGCGTATAATTAACCATATATCGTAAATTTAAGATTTGGAGAAAGGCCGAAAAAACGATCGCCAGAGTTCGATGAGCGTTCCCTGATGGAATCTGATAGTATTTCTTCCGTATCCGCTTTATCTGATGCGTTCCTGTCCATGTTTATTTTCTTCTTAATTCTTCTTCTTGCAGACCAGTTCCTGACCCTGATCCGCGCGGCGGTTGTCAGCGCGAACTTTTCCGACGATCTCGTCGATAGCTCGAAGTCGGATCGTAAAGCGATGACTTCGCTGTTTACCGCGACGGCGGCGAATCTCGCGGTTCTCGATTTCGCGCTGTCCTGTGCGAACGTTCTGACCGCGATCGCGGGCGTGCTGCTGACGTTTTCCGGTTTAGCGGGTACGGCCGTGAAGCTGACGCCGGTGGTGGTCTGCCTGATCATTCCGGCCGCGCTGCTGCTGATATCCGGGATGACGAACGGAGTGGGGACGCGTTTCGCGAATCAGCTTGCGCCCGCCCTCCTGCCTGCGGCAAATCTTGTCGTTGCGGTTGCGCGTCCTTTTCATACTTTTTATCACTCGTTTGAACCGCGGCCAAAAACGTCGCAGGTTACATTCGATCAGATTGAATCGAACCTGATCGAATGGGTTGAGAACGCGCCGTCGCCGAAAAAGCTTAAGGAAGAGGAGCGGAAGATGGTCCGTTCGATACTGGGATTCAGCGATACGCTGATCCGGGAGATCATGATCCCGCGGATTGACCTGACCGCGATCGAGTTGAATACGGATCTGGCGGCTGCCGCGGAAACGATCCTGGCCTCGGGCCATTCCCGCCTGCCTGTGTATGACGATGAAATCGATAATATTGTTGGGATTCTTTACGCGAAGGA
Source organism: Anaerolineaceae bacterium oral taxon 439 (assembly GCA_001717545.1). Lineage (NCBI taxonomy): Bacteria > Bacillati > Chloroflexota > Anaerolineae > Anaerolineales > Anaerolineaceae > Anaerolineaceae bacterium oral taxon 439. The sequence goes on from CP017039.1 coordinate 634,365, forward strand.
CCTGATCAAGTATTATTCGGAAGAACATGCCGAACCGTTCTCGTTGAAATCGATGATGCGGGAGCCGGTTTACGTTCCTGAGTCGAAGAAAGCGGGCGACCTGCTCGCCGACATGCAGCTGGACGGAATTCACATGGTGATCGTCGTCGACGAATATGGCGGAACGGCGGGGATCGTTTCGATGGAAGATATTGTAGAGGAAATTGTCGGCGAGATTCGCGACGAATTCGATAACGCGGAAGAGATCCCGATCGAGGAGCTTGGTCCGGACGTTTATAGTTTTCTGGGACGCGTCGATATTACCGACGTGAACGAAACGCTGGGGACGCATCTATCGCGCGAATCTTCGGATACGATCGCCGGATTTATGTATACGATGATTGGAAAGGTTCCCGAGGGGGACGAAATCGTTAACGTTGAGGACTGGCGCTTTACGATCGCGGAACTGACCGGGAACCGGATTCGCCGTGTCCGCGTCGAGCGCCGAAGCGAAGATCCTGAAAGCGATACGGAGGAACCGAATGAACAGGAAGCAACTCATTGATCTCGCGCTTGACGCGCGAAAAAAATCTTACAGTCCGTATTCCGGATATGCCGTCGGCGCCGCGCTGTTGACGAAGAGCGGGGCGGTTTTTACCGGCGCGAATATCGAGAATGCCGTGCTGGGGCTGACGATCTGCGCTGAGCGGACCGCGATTTTTCAGGCGGTTCTCGCCGGCGAACGCGCGTTTGAACGGATTGTCGTCGCGACGCGGGACGGCGGTTCTCCCTGCGGCTCCTGCCGTCAGGTCATGGCCGAGTTTTCGCTCGAAATGGAAGTGACGATGGTGAACGGGGATGGAGAAATCGTCTCCGAGAGTACGGTTGCGGGGCTTCTTCCGTACGCGTTTACGCCGCTCAACCTGAAATCCGCTGAACGCGGCTGAGACCGATCGGAACGCGATGCCTTTCGTCGAAAAATCGATCCGCGTTCAGGCGATGATCCTCGCGCATTATAACTATGGGGAGTCCGACCGCTTCGTCCGCATGCTGACGCCGGACCGCGGAAAGCTCTCGGCGCTGGCGCGCGGGGTCCGAAAGATGAATTCGCGAAAAGCGGGGCATCTCGAACCGTTCACTGTCGTCAGCGCGCAGCTCGTCCAGGGGCGCGGTTCCGCCTGGACGGTCCAGCAGGTCGAAACGCAGGAGGCTTATCCTGATTTAGCGTGCAATCTGGAAACGACCTGTTACGCTGCGTATGTCGCCGAGCTGGCTGATCGGTTTTCTGATGAGGAAACGGAGAGCCGCGACTTGTTTAACCTGGTCGTGCGGACGATCCGCCGGCTTCATTCTGACGATGATCCTTATCCGGCGCTGCGTCTTTTCGATTTCCGGCTGCTGGATTTAACCGGTTACCGTCCCCAGCTGCAGGATTGCGTCGGGTGCGGCGAGGCGATTCGGCCTCAGGCGCAGTATTTTTCGTTGTCGTTTGGCGGGGCGCTCTGTCCGAATTGCGCGGCGCTCGACTGCCATGCGCTTCCGATTTCGACGCGGACGCTGAAGTTTTTTCGCTATTATCAGGCACGTTCGTTAGCCGACACGGGAGTTGTTCCCTGGCCAGGGGAGCTCCGTGCGGAATCGGACCGGATCCTGAACGCGTATTTTACGCATATTCTGGAGCGGAAAATAAACAGTCGTGAGTTCCTGGAAAAGGTGGGGTAGGGGGGAGAGGAGAATAGATCGTTGCGAAAATCAGGATTCTTCTTCTGATTGTTCAGTTCGCGATCCGGCGCTGAAAAAAGAGAAAACTGCGGTAGAATTGGTATGTCTGAGGATGTCGATCCGACGCCGTCGAATCGCGCCGAGGATTTTCAGGGCCGGTTTTTTCAACGCAGCCGCCGTTCCGTTGGTGAATGCGTAAAAACATTTCTATTATTTTTATCCTGTCGGAATCGGCGAGGCCGGGTTCGGCAAGAAAGGAGAACGTATGGAAATTACTGTGACGCCGGAGGTTGCCAACGCCGTCGACGCCGCCGTTTCGGGAGCGAACAGCGCGATTATCCGTCAGGCGCTCGCGATTACCGGGATCGGGATGCTGATTTTGTTCGTGTCCCTGCTGATTCTCTGGGCGGCGATGGAATTGTTGGTCCGATTCGTTAAAGACGCGCCGAAGTCTGCGGACGACGAACGCATGGGCGAGACCGATGAGGCCGGCGAGATTGCCGTCAAGGCGAAGGTTGCCGCCGCCGCGGCGGGATATGTTCTTTCGAAAAAGGAGTAATCGCCTGGCGCGGCGCGCGCCGATCGATGCTCAGGATAAAAATAAGGAGTATTTCATATGAAACTTGTTGTTGCGGTTGAAGGGAAAACCTTCAACGTTGAAATTGAAAATCCGAACGCTTCGCCGCTCATCGTCAACGTCGACGGGACTGCGTTTTCCGTCTCGGCGGACGGCGCGGCTGAACCCGCCGCTGCCGCTGCAGCTCCTGCCGCCGGCGGTGCCGACGTTATCGCCCCGATCCCCGGCGTAATTCAGGAAGTCAACGTTAAGGAAGGTCAGACAGTTAAGAAGGGCGACGTTCTTTTTGTCCTCGAAGCGATGAAGATGAAGAATAATATCACGGCGAAAACGGCCGGGAAAGTCGCTTCGGTCAACGTTTCAAAAGGCGATTCGGTTACGCATGGCCAGGTCCTGATGACTTACGTTGGATCGCCCGCCCCCGTCCCGACCGAAACGAAGACGGTCGCGCCGACCGCTGAAGCGCCGAAGGCTTCGGGCGGTTCCGAAGTGACCGCTCCGATCCCGGGCGTTATCCAGGAAGTCAACGTCAAGGAAGGTCAGACAGTTAAGAAGGGCGACGTTCTTTTTGTCCTCGAAGCGATGAAGATGAAGAATAATATCACGGCGAAGACGGCGGGTACGATCGTTTCTGTTAATGTTTCGAAAGGCGATACGGTTTCACACGGGCAAGTATTGCTGACCTATAAGGCGTAAGAGGAGTCCCTCATGAGCATTAGCAGTATTTTTGATACGTTCTATTTCCTGAACTGGAAAGAATTAGTTATGATCGCGATCGGCCTGATCCTGATTTATCTGGCGATCGTTCGCGAATATGAACCGACGCTGCTGCTGCCGATCGGGTTCGGCTGTATTCTTGCCAACTTGGGAATGTCCTCCTATCAGACGTTTACCGCGACCGAAATCAACGCGGCGACCGGCGAAATCGTATCGGTTACGAAATCCGGTTTCATGAAGGTTCTTTACGACGCAGGGATCGGGACCGAGCTTTTCCCGCTCCTGATTTTTATCGGCGTGGGCGCGATGATCGACTTTCGTCCGCTGCTTGCGATGCCGAAGATGGTTATCCTTGGCGCGGCCGGGCAGTTCGGAATTTACGGGACGCTGATTCTCGCTTCGGCGCTCGCGAAGTTCATCCCGGGCCTGAACTGGGGCTTGGCGGAGACCGCTTCGATCGGTACGATCGGCGCGATCGACGGACCGACGGCGATCTACGTCACGTCAAAAATCGCGCCGCAGATCCTGGGCCCGGTCGCGGTCGCCGCTTATTCGTACATGAGCCTGATCCCGATTATTCAGCCTCCGGTCATGAAGGCGCTGACGTCGAGAAAAGACCGGATGATCCATATGGAATACGCGCCGAGGCCGGTTTCCGACCGCGCGATTATCGTTTTCCCGATGCTGGTCACGATCGCGATTTCGATTATCTCCCCTGACGCCGCGCCGTTGATCGCCGCGCTGATGCTGGGGAACTTGATGAAGGAGTCGGGCGTTGTCGATCGTCTTGATAAAGCGTCGCAGAACGAAATTATCAACGTTTCGACGTTGTTCCTCGGGTTGACGGTCGGCGGAACGATGACCGGGGATCAGTTCCTGAACTTCGGCGTCCTGATTATCATGGTTCTCGGATTATTCGCGTTCGTTCTCGATACCGCCGCCGGCGTTCTCTTTGGTCAGTTGATGAAAGTCCTGACCGGCGGGAAGATTAACCCGCTGATCGGCGCCTGCGGAATCAGCGCGTTCCCGATGGCCGGACGGATCGCCGCGCAGATGGCGCTTGAAGAAGACGATGGGAACTTTATTCTGATGCATGCGATGGGCGCGAACACGGCGGGCCAGCTGGGCTCGGTTATTGCCGGCGGCGTCCTCCTGGCGCTCGTACAGAGTATTCTGTAAAACGTTCTTTTCTGCGATATGAAAACGCCTCTCGGATCCGGGAGGCGTTTTTTGAATAGCGGGGAACAGAAATACCGGTGGTTCAGCCCGCGCGAGCTATCGTGTGGTAGCGTCCGCTGACCTTTTGAATCAGCTTTCTCTGGATCAGGCCATCGATTGCGGCGGCCGTCTTCGCCCGGTTCCAGCCAAGGTATTTCGAAATATCATCCTGTGAAAGCTTGTCATGCCGGTCCAGCAGGTTGTAAAGCGATCGTTCTTCGGCGCCGATCCCGGTTCGGTCTTCGCGGATAACCGGGAGCACGACCGTTACCGAATCCGGCAGGATTTTAAACGATGGCTTGACGAGCGCCTCCTGATAAGCTTCGTTGATCTTGACGATTCCGCTTCCGAAGCTCTCGATCCAGCCAAGCCGGAATAAAATATTCCCTAAAATCGGATTGCGAAAAATAGAGACATGTCCGTGTAAAAAATTGGATCGCGACAGGTTTTTCGGAAGTCCACCGGGGGAAACGATCTCAATCCGATTTTCGAACATCAGGATACGGGTATGGCTTTCGAAATCCCATCTTCGGTGAACCAGGCTGTTGACGAGTGCTTCCCGAAAAGCGGTACCGGGAATCAGTTCAATGTCTTCTCTTCGGAAATCGACGATTCCTTCGAAAACGTAGTACCTTCGGAACCGCCGCATCATGCTTTCGAATTGCGCCAGAATCGATATTCTTTCGAAGATTTCGCGATCGAAAATTTCGCTGAAGGATTCTCCGATTCGCGCGGTATCGATTCCTGGAAATGAATTCTCGTCCGCGATCAGCTCCGCCGCCTTATTGAAGCCCTCTTTCTCGCTGAAGAGTTGAAGCGTTTTTAAAATATCTTGAGTTAATTCGCTGATCTTCAGCTTATTTTTAAGCTCCTGCTCTAAGCGAACGAAGGTCAGCGGCCCGGATGCGGCGGGAAGCGATTCGAAATTGATATGATGCCCTTCCATGATCAAGTTCTTGAGTTCCGAGCGGTCGACTTCAACGGTTGAGCTGTCTGCTCTTTGATATGCTTTGTTTTTTACCATGTACGGTTTGGCAGAACCTTCGCCGACGTTGAGTTCAATTGTTTTGGCCTGCTGATGAATTTGGAGCCGGAACCTGGGTACCGGACGCAGGTTGTCGTTGATAATGTTTTCAATGCTCAGACAGTGCTGTATTAAATCTCCCGCCAGCCCGACCGTTTCGCCGTTATCGTTGATACCGAAAATGATTTTTCCGCCGCTGTAATTCGCGAACGCGCTGACGGTTTTCAGGAACGAGTTCGAGATAGTTTCTTTATATTCAAGATCGCTTGATTCCCGTTCGATCATAGCGCCTCCTTCCAACAATATAGATTTTAATCGAATTATCCTGAAATCGGAATCAGCGCGTTCCCGATGGCCGGACGGATCGCCGCGCAGATGGCGCTTGAAGAAGACGATGGGAACTTTATCCTGATGCATGCGATGGGCGCGAACACGGCGGGCCAGCTGGGCTCGGTTATTGCCGGCGGCGTCCTCCTGGCGCTCGTACAGAGTATTCTGTAAAACGTTCTTTTCTGCGATATGAAAACGCCTCTCGGATCCGGGAGGCGTTCGTTTTTATCGTTTAGCGAATCTTCAGACCGTCAATCCGCAGAAATACGTCATCGACCGGTTGATCCTGTAAGGCTTCGACGTTCCTTCTTCGATTATCAATTCGATCGTTTTTGTATCTTCATTTATCGAAATATGATGCGGAGGCAGAGGACAGATATAATCAACGATCTTTTTATCAATGGTTTCGCTCAGCCGGCTCAAATCTCCGGATAATCCAACGATCTCTCCCTTGCTGCTCGCTCCGAAAACGATTTTCCCGCCGTTGTAATTCGCGAACGCGCAGGCATTTTTCAAAAATGCAGTTGAAATCGTCTCTTTATATTCGATATCGTCATATATATTCGTTTCCATAATCCTCCATTTTGCTAAGTATACCTTGAATTATCACGGAGCAAATTGGCGAAACAAGCTGAAAATATGGTTTACTTGCCAAATTATTCGGCTATGGACTAAAATTCAAATCAGGGAATTAGGAAACGGATAGAAGGCAAGATATGATGTTGGAACGGATCAGCGAGCATATTTGGATCATGCCGAAGGACGACGAGACCGATCGTCCGGTATTAGGTTATGTCGCCGGTACGAAGACCGCGTTGTTGATCGACGCAGGCAATTCTCCGGACCATATTTCCTATTTCTACGGAGCGGTCCGATCGATGGGTATGCCGGATCCGTCGTTTATCGCGCTGACGCATTGGCACTGGGACCACGTTTTCGGGCTTTCAGGATCACCCGCGAAATCGATCGCCAGCGTCGCGACGAACGAACGGTTGGTTCTGATGCATCGTTGGGACTGGACTGACAGCGCGCTGAGCAGCCGGATCGCCGCAGGGCTGGAGATTCAATGGTCCGCGGATATGATTCGGAGAGCAATGCCTATCCGGCAGAGTTTTAAAATCAAGTCGGCAGATATTACCTTCGAGGATCATTGCGGGCTGCGGATCGATAATATTGAATGCCAGATGCTGCATGTCGGCGGGCCGCACAGCGACGATTCGACCGTCGTTTATATTCCGTCTGAAGACGTGCTGTTTTTGGGCGATTGCTACGCTGAGGATATTTACATGCATAACAGTATCCGGCTGCGCGAGCTGTCGCCGCTTCTCCGGCGGCTCGAAAAAATTGACGCGAAATGGTTTATCCCATCGCATGGCGAGCCGATGGAAAAAGGCGTTTTTCTTGAGGAAATGGGGAAGGTCGAAAAAATCGGTAAGCTGGTTGGGAAGATTACCAACGATGGCGCGCTGGCTGCGGCGTTGGAAAAAGGGTTGGGGCGCCCCGCTACCGAAGATGAACTGACGACGGGTAAGTTTTTCGTTGCCGGGAACCGCTTGAAGCCGGGCGAGAAGAAGCGTTTTATCGACGAGAAAAAAGCGAATATGCATCGCGGTATCGATTCCCGGATCGACGATATTTTATCCGAAGGCTTCATGTAGCTGTTTCGGGTCAGGAATTCGGGAAGCGGTCCTGAGGCGATGCGGCGCGTCATGTAAAATAGAGGCGGAGTTCCCCGCCGAAAAGGCGGACGGCGGCTTAACGAAATTCATATAAAACCCCTGTAGAATGAGGATAGGCGCTGCGTTTGATCGGGTCCGGGCTGACCCGAAGCAAAGCCGAATTCAGCGGAACGGCGGGGGGAAGTTTAAGATGGAATATAAAGATTATTATCAGATTTTGGGCGTCGCGAAAACGGCGAGCGACGATGAAATAAAAAAAGCCTATCGGACGTTGGCGAAAAAATATCATCCGGACGTCAACCGGAACGATAAAAAAGCCGAAGAAAAATTTAAAGAGATTAACGAGGCGTATACCGTTCTTAAGGATAAGGAACAGCGCGCGCGTTACGATCAACTCGGTTCGTCGTATGCGGCCTGGCAGCGGCAGGGTGGAAATTCGGCGAATTATGACTGGTCAAGCTGGCGTCAGGCAGGGCCTGGCGGCGCGACGTACACGACCGGCGGTTATGGCGATTTTTCTGACTTTTTTGAGCAGATTTTCAGCGCTTACGGCCAGCGGGGGCAGTCGACGTACCGGACGGCAACTGCCGATATCGACGGATTTGGCGATATTTTTGGCGGTTTTTCCCGTTCCGGAACGCGGACGGTGGCTCGCGAGGAGCCGAAAAAGATCGAAAAGGAAATCGAGATTACCTTCGACGAGGCGTTTCATGGGACGGAACGCGTGATTACGCTGAACGAAAAGCGGATTACGGCGAAGATTCCTGCCGGCGCGAAGACTGGAACGAAGGTAAGATTAAAGGGCGTTCTCCCGAACGGCGGGGATTTATATCTGGTCGTTCGCCTGGCGCAGGGTTCGAAATTTACGGTGGACGGCGATACGCTTGTTACCGATGTTAAAGTGGATTTGCTGACCGCGGTATTGGGCGGGTCGGCGGTCGTTGAAACGCCGGACGATAAGGTCATGCTGACGATTCCGGCGGGAACGCAGTCGGAAACGAAGTTCCGGCTGGCGGGGAAAGGCATGCCGAAGGTGAACCGGGGCGGAGAACGCGGCGATCTTTACGCGCGAATTCGCGTCGTGATTCCCGAGTCGCTGACTCCGCAGCAGCGCGGATTATATGAAGAATTGAGGAAAGTGACTTAGACCGTATGAAGAAAAAGAAATTGCATTTTATTCCGCTCGGCGGATTGGGTGAGGTTGGGCGGAATATGATGCTCTTCGGGTATGACGACCGCTATATTATTATTGACTGCGGCGTTCAATTTCCGGATAGTTCGATGATCGGGATTGATTTTATTATTCCGGATATGACGTTCCTCCAGGGAAAAGAAGCGAATATTTTAGGCGTTTTCGTGACGCACGCGCATGAGGACCATATTGGCGCGCTGGTCCACCTGTTTAAGGTTATCGAGAACGTTCCGACCTACGCGACGCAGCTGACGGCCGGCATGATTGAGACGCGCCTGGCGCGCGGCGGGCAGCTGAATAAAACGAAGATTATGGTCACCAACGCCGGCGATACGATCGAGACGGGACCGTTTAAAGTTGAATTTATTCACGTTACCCATTCGATCCCGGACTCGGTCGCGTTCGCGATTCATACGCCGGCAGGGACGGTCGTCGTAACCGGCGACTTCAAGTTTGACCTGACGCCGATCGATGGCTGGGGCGCGGATTTATCCAAGCTGGCTTCCGTCGGCGATAAGGGCGTTTTAGCCCTTTTCAGCGATTCGACCAACAGCGAGAAGCCGGGCTGGACGCCGTCCGAGCGGGAAATTACCCCCACGTTTGAGCATGTTTTTGAGACGGCGCCGGGCCGGATTATTATTTCGTCGTTCGCCTCGCTGATTTCCCGGCTGCAGCAGGTAACGGACATTGCGCGCCGTTATGGACGGAAGATCTGTATCGTCGGAACGAGCATGATCGATAACGTCAATCTGGCAAAGAAGCTCGGCTATCTTGAAATGCCTGACGATTGCGTTGTGTCGTTGGACGACGCGCTGTCGCTTCCGGATCATAAGCTCGTTATTCTCTGTACGGGGTCGCAGGGCGAGCCGACGGCGATCCTCGGACGCTTATCGACCGGAAAATATTCGGCGTTCAGTATCAAGGAAGGCGATACGGTCGTCCTCTCGTCGCATCCGATTCCCGGCAATGAGGAACAGGTGTCGCTGATTATTAATCGCCTGATCCGCATGGGGGCGAACGTGATCTATAATTCGCTGCTTTCGGTGCATGTCTCAGGTCATGCCTGCGCGGATGAAATGAAGATGATGATCAGTCTGATCCGGCCGAAATACCTGATCCCGGTCCATGGCGAGCTGCGCCAGCTGACGCGGCATAAGACGCTCGGGACGCTGATGGATATTCCTGCGGAAAATATTTTTGTGATCGAAAATGGGCAGACGCTGGTCTTTGACGACGGTACGGCGAAGCTGGGGCCGAAGGTGCCGGCGTCCGTCGTCCTGGTCGATGGGACGAACGTTGGCGATATGACGGCGGATATTCTGTATCAGCGCGAGCGCCTGGCGGACAGCGGGGTTGTCGTCGTGACGCTGATCCTGAACCGCGGGAATAACAGCCTGATCCGTGAGCCGAAGATCGTTCATGAGGGCCTGATGACGGAAAAGGAGATGATGAGTTATCAGGAGGAGCTGGACGATCTGATCGCGTCGACGATCGCGAAGAAAAATGGCCAGAGCCAGGAGGCGCTGGAGAAGAACCTGGAACAGGTCCTCAGGCGGTTCTTCTATACGACGACCGGGCGCGCGCCCTGGATTATCGTGAACCCGTTTTATCTGTGAGGAATGTTTTTAGTATCCCATGAAAATTCGAGAGGAACCCTGCGACGGATGGAAAACTTAGCAAAATATATTCGGCCCAGCTTAGCGGAAAAGTTCGAATTTCAAAGCTATGGCCATGCGCTGGAGATTCTGAGCGAAGCGTTCCCGACTGAGTGGAAAGAGATTCAAGATTGCCTGGAAAATTTATCCATATCGGTCGCAGATATTCGAGCCGCAGGGGGAAACGAAACGGCGATCCCGAAAAAATTCGACGATTTCCTCTATCCAGTCGGTTGGAGAGAGATAAAAATTACCGGAGACTTACTCGTTAAGCTTTTCCCACGAAGAGAGAATCAACGCGGAAGATTTTCAAATATGCCTTATGAGGAACGGATTATCTCGGGATATATCGATGGCCACAATATCGACTTTATTAAAAACAAGGTCGCGTTTGATTTGGAATGGAATAGTAAGGACCAAACGTTTGACAGGGACTTACTGGCGATGCGAACGTATTTCGATTGCGGATTAATAGAGGTAGGTATTATCGTAACTCGTTCCAAAGAGTTAGACGAGGTTTTCAGAAGTCTTATCGATTTAAACGGAAGATCCCTGATTCAAAAGTATGGAGCGAGTACGACATGGCTCGGGAAATTGGAAACTCGATTGAAATCAAGACGAAATGGCGGTTGTCCAATTTTGGCCGTTGGAATTCGGAAGACGTGCATTATGGTGGATTTGTAATGGAATCGGGGGAGTTAGATCGAACAGTTGCGGATCTCCTTGCGTATACCGCGGGGAAAAAATATAAAACGATTTATGCCGATCCGCCATGGCAATTTCAGAACCGAACCGGGAAGGTCGCTCCGGAGCATAAACGATTAAGTCGGTATCCTACGATGGACTTGGATCAGATTAAAGCGCTTCCTGTTGGAAGGATCGCCGACGAGAAAAGTCATTTGTATTTGTGGGTCCCGAACGCTTTACTCCCGGATGGCTTGGATGTCATGAAAGATTGGGGCTTTGAGTATAAAACCAATATTATTTGGGAAAAGATCCGAAAAGACGGAATGCCGGATGGGCGGGGCGTTGGTTTTTATTTTCGGAATGTGACGGAGATTCTTTTGTTTGGCGTCAGAGGCGATAAAAATCGGACGCGCGAGTCTGGTCGTTCTCAAGTCAATCTGATTCGTTCTATGAAGCGGGAGCACTCTCGCAAGCCGGATGAATTTATTTCTTTAATTGAAGACTGCTCTTTTGAACCATATATAGAATTATTCGCTCGTGGAAATCGGAGTGGCTGGGACATGTGGGGGAATCAAGCTGATGACGATTATGAACCAACGTGGGATACGTACGCGAATCATACGGTCTCAATCAAATCTTCGCAGCTTCGTTTTATCGTCGATGGGGCAACGGAAGTTGTCGGATAGGTCCGCTGCTCTGATGGACTGCCCCAGAGAGTCAGACTTTTCGTTTCAATCAAAAAGAACGGCCTTTTATTGGCCGTTCTTTTCATCCGCCGCGACAGGCTTTTAACTTTTGCGGGCGTTCTTGCGCATGTCGAAGATGACCGACAGGATAATTACGAGGCCCTCGACGATCTGCTGCCAGTAGGAATGCACCCCCATCAGCGTCATCCCGTTGCGCATGACCGAAAGGACGAGCGCGCCGATAACCGCGCCGCCGATCGTTCCGATTCCGCCGGAATGGCTCGTTCCGCCGATCGTCGTCGACGCGATCGCGGTCAGCTCGTACCCGGTCGCCAGTCCTGGCTGAGCTGAGACCATCCGTCCGGACGAAACGATCGCCGCCACGCCGCAGAGCAAGCCCATCAGCGTATAGATCCAGACGAGCGTTCCTTTGACGTTGACGCCGGAAACCTGCGCTGCGTTGATGTTGCCGCCGATCGCGTACGCGCGTTTCCCGAAACGCGTCTGCGAGAGGAGGGTCCACATGATCGCGATCATGACGATATAAATCCATCCGGGCATCGGGATCCCGAGGAAACGCCCCTGCCCGATGAATTTGAACTGCGGGATGAGCGTGCTGATCGGGCGTCCGTTGGTATAGAGGTACGTCGCGCCCCGCGCGATTGTCGTCATCCCCAACGTTGCGATAAACGCCGGGATCCCTGTGTAGGCGATAAGCGATCCGTTAATCGCTCCGGCAACCATGCCGACGAGCAGCGCGGCGAGAATCGGGACGATAATCGGAAGCTCCGGCAGGTTCGGATAAACTTTATTCGCGGCGCCGGAGGTCTGGCCCAGCGAGGTCGCGACAACCGCCGACAGCGCTAAAATCGATCCGACGGACAGGTCGATTCCTTTTGAGATGATTACGATCGTCATCCCCAGCGATAGGATCCCGTAGATCGACGTCTGGGTTAAAATATTCAGCAGGTTATCCCAGGTCCGGAAATTCGGCTTGACGATCGACAGGAACAGGATCATCGCCAATAAGACGATCGCAATCCCGTATTTATTAAGAATCGTTTTGAAAGTGGTCTGGTTAGGTTTCATGAAAGCGTTCCTTCTCTGAGGTTTACTTGGATCCGTTTATTGCGAACCGCCGTTTTTATGGAAGCGCCTGTTCCGCGGTTCCGGTTGCGTAGCGGAGTACGGTCTCCTGCGTCAGGTCGGGGGTGTTTTCCAGGATTCCGGTAACTTTCCCTTCGTGCATGACGAGAATTCGATCGCTCATCCCCAAAATTTCCGGCATCTCCGACGAGACCATCAGGATCGATTTCCCTTCCTTCGCCAGCAGCGTCATCAGCCGGTAGATTTCGGCTTTCGCGCCGATGTCGATTCCGCGCGTTGGTTCGTCTAAAAAGAGGATTTCCGGCTGGGTCATCAGCCAGCGGGCCAGCAGGACTTTCTGCTGATTTCCGCCGCTCAGGTTTTCAATCGACGTATTCAGCGACGGCGTCTTGATCTGCATCTGGTCGACGAACCTGTCGCAGCCTTTATCGACTTCCTTCTGATCGATCAGTCCGAGGCGGTTCAGGAAGTCGTCGTAACTGGAAATTGCGACGTTGATATGGATCGGGAGCGGCCCGTATATTCCGTTCATCCGCCGGTCTTCGGTCAGGAAAGCCATCCGCTGCCCGATTGCGTCGCTTGGCTGCCTGATTTCTACTGGATTGCCGTGAATCCGGATTTCACCGGCGGCTTTTGAGCGGATGCCGAAAATCGTCTCGACGACCTCGGTCCGACCCGCGCCGACGAGGCCCGCGATCCCGAGAATTTCGCCGGACCGAAGCGTAAACGATACGTTCCTGAAGTATTTTTCATGGCTCAGCTCCTTGACTTCAAGAACAGGACCGCCGATCTCGGTTTTAATTTTCGGGTAAAGTTCGGATAATTCGCGTCCGATCATCATGGTAATCATGTCGTCCATCGTCAGGTCTTTTACGAAACGCGTTCCGATATATTCGCCGTCGCGGAGTACGGTCGCGCGGTCGGCGATCTCGAGAATCTCGTTCAGGCGGTGCGAGATGTAGATAATTGAGGTTCCCTGATCGCGGAGACGGTTGATAATCCGGAAAAGCTGTTCCTGTTCATGTTCCGTCAGCGCGGACGAGGGCTCGTCCATGATGATCAGTTTCGCGTCATATGAGATCGCTTTGGCGATTTCGACCATCTGCATCTTGGCGACCGTCAGCTCCGACATATGGACCGTCGGATCGATCTCAAAGTCGATCCGCCTCAGGACTTCACGGCTCATGTTTGCCATTTTCTGATGATCTACCAGTCCGAATCGATTCAGCGGTTCGCGTCCGAGCCAGATATTCTCCATGATCGGGCGATGAAGAACGGGGGATAGCTCCTGATGAATCATCGAGATCCCTTTTCTCAGCGCGTTGGCGGTCGTCGTATGGTCGAGGCGTTCGCCGTCGAAGATGATTTCGCCGTCGTCGATTTGATAAATTCCGAGAAGGCATTTCATCAAAGTCGATTTCCCCGCGCCGTTTTCTCCCAGAAGCGCATGAACTTCACCGCGGGCGATTTCGAGCGAAACGTTTTTGAGCGCGTTAACGCCGGGGAAGCGCTTGCTGATATTCTGCATGGTCAACAATGGTGTTTCATTCATGCCATTTTTATCCTTTCTCGAAACGGCTGATTTGTCTGAATATGGTTTGAAAGAGGGTGGCGCGCACCCTCTTTCAATCTGTCTTTTTTCGTTTCGCAGCGCTCCGTTTTACTCAAAATCGGCGATATTTTCGGGGGTGGCTAAAACGAACGGAATTTTCGTATACGGTTCGGGGTCTTCGTCGCGGAGCGCGGCTAACGCGACTTTCATCGCGCCTTCGCCCTGCCCCTTTCCGTCCTGCATGACGGAAGCGTCGAGCCGTCCGTCGATGATCGCCTGTTTCGCGTCAGGAATCAGGTCAACGCCCATGATAATAATATCCTCGCGTCCGGCGGCTTCCGTGGCTTCAACGGCGCCTAATGCCATTTCGTCGTTATTTGAGAGGATCAGTTTTAATTCGTCGCCGTAGGCGGTCAGCCAGTTTTCCGTGATGGTCATGCCCTGGTCGCGCTGCCAATCGCCGTTCAGCTCAGCAAGAAGTTTATAGTTTTTCATTTCTTTCAGGGCGTCTTTATTCCCCTGCGTTCGGGCAATCGCGCCCTGGTTCGAGAGGATACCGACGAGGATCGCGTAACCGATTTCCTCTTTTTCGCCGAGAAGCTCGACGGCGTATTCAGCCTGGAATTTCCCGGCTTCAGACTCTTCAGACCCAACGTAATAAACGTTTTCAGGATAATCTTCCGGATCCAGATCTGAGAACGGATTGCGGTTGACGAAGACGAGCGGGATACCGGCCTTCTGGGCGGCTTCGATAATCGGTTCGACGGCGCTGGTATCGATCGGCACGACGATTAAAGCGTCGACGCCTTCGGCGATAAACGCGTTGATCTGGTCCTGCTGCTTGAGGATGTCTTCGCCGCCGTCGGAGTAAACGAATTCGACGCCTTCCTTCTCGGCGTAAGCGCGCGCGTGATCTTCGATAAACGTCTGGAAGGTGTCGTTAAAGTTGTTGCAGGCATAGCCGACTTTGAACGTGTCTTGCGCGAAAACAGCGCTGCTGAGAACGAGGACGAGTACGACTGTTGACAGGGCGATCATGAATTTCTTTTGCATAACGGGCTCCTTTGATTTCTTAAACAAAATCTTACACGAATATAAAAAGAATTATAACGAACCTGGCGCATAGGCGAAAGGGATAAACGGAGGACGTTTGTCATATTTTTATGGTTGGGTTTGTGTGATAAAAATCATATTGCATTGAGTACGAAAATCTGAGCGGTTTGCATTTATGATTCAATAGTGAATAGCAGCTTGGGTTTTTATAGCGTATTAAGGAGGCGCGATGGAAAAGGTACGGATTGCGATTGCCGGGTTGGGGCGGTTGGGAAAGATTCACGCGAATCATCTTTGCGGCCAGATCCCGGGCGCAGAGGTTACGGCGGCCTGTTCGATTATTGATGCGGAGCTGCGCTATGCGCGCGAGACGTTGGGGATCCGCGACGTTTATCGCGATTATGACGAGATGATTGAACGGGGAAATTTTGACGCGGTGGCGATCGTTACGGCTTCGGGGGTGCATTGTTCGCAGCTGACGCGGGCGCTGGAGGCGGGGAAGCATGTTTTCTGCGAAAAGCCGCTGGGCGTGACGGTTGACGAATGCCTCCGCGCGGCGAAAGTCGTTCAGGCGCATCCGGACCTGGTTTTCCAGCTGGGTTTCATGCGCCGGTTCGATCCGTCCTATCGATACGCGATGGAGAAAATTCGCGGCGGGCTGATCGGGGATCCGTACCTGGTTAAGGCGGTGGGGCTGGATCCATTGAAGCTGCTCCCGGGGGCGATGAACTTCCTGGCGACGAGCGGCGGGATTTTCGTCGATATGGCGATTCATGATATTGACCTGATGCGATGGTTCCTTGGGGCGGAACCGGAATCGGTTTTCGCGGTTGGCTCGACGTTCGGATTCCCCGGGATCGCTGCGATTGGAGACGTTGAGGCTGGCTGTGCTTTGTACCGTTTTGAGAATGGGGCGATGGGGACGATTCATACGAGCCGGACCGCGCCGTATGGGTACCATATTGAAACGGAGATCGTGGGGACGAAGGGCGCGATCCGAATCGGTCAGGTCCCGGCGAAGAACGGCGCGGTCCTGTACACGGACACCGGCGTTGGGGTCGACTGCGTCGAAGCGTTTCCGGAACGGTTCGAGCGCGCTTTTCTGGATGAAAAGGTCTGTTTTGTCGATTGCGTCCGGAATGGGAAAAAACCGGAGATCGACGTCATCGACGGAGTGCGGTCGGCGGAAATTGCGTTGGCGACGACGCAGTCGCTGAAGGGCGGCGAGCTCGTGCGAATCCGGTACCGGTAAATAAGGCGGGGAGGACTGAATCCTCAGCGTCTTATTTCATCTGATATTTGAGACCCGGTTAGCCGTAACTGTTTTAGCAGGGATTCAAACGCTTCGCCTTCATAGCTTGAAATATGGCCCGTTAATCCAAGCGCGGCAATTGGATTGTTTTCCTGATCGTACAGCGCGACAGCTAAGCAGCCAATTCCAAGCGCGTATTCTTCCCGATCGACTGCATATCCCTGTTCGTTGGATACGGCTAATTTCTTTTTATATTCTTCGATGTCAAGAATCGAATACTCGGTCTGTTCCCGGACGGTTTTCCAGGCCTTTTTTAAAAACAGAGTTAATTTTGCGTTGGGGAGGAGCGAAGTCAGGATTGTTCCCCCCGCGCTTAAATTAATGGGAATTTTTTCCCCTATTTTCGCAATAACGGTAATTACAGAAAGCGGAAGCGCTTGATGGATTGTGATTACGGAATCGTTGTCTAAAACCAGTAATTGACAGGCCTGCGCCGTATCCGCCGCAAGCTTTTCCATGTACTTGTTCGCAACTTCAATGATATTGAATTTGTCCTGCGCATACCGTCCTAATGAGATAAGTTTGTATCCCAGTGTAAATTTATCTGAGAAATATCGGCTTTCCCTGAGATATCCTTTGCTGCGCAGGCAATTCACAATTCGATAGGTCGACGCAATTGGAATTTGCAATTCTTCGCTGATTTCTTTGGATGATTTTGGAGTTTCGCTTTCACACAGGTATTCCAAAATACTCAGCGCCCGCTCTAACGCAGGCGGGAAATTAGATTCGTCTTGTTCGCTCATATGCCTCCTAAACGGCTATCCAATTATATGAGAGAAATAACCTTTTTTTGCTGATTTCTGATATTGACAAATGAAAACAGGGTGGCTACAATTATCAAATATAAGAACTCTTGAATCATATGTGATTAACGGATGCTTTGTGGGAATCAAGCGCTTTGCTTGAAAGTATTTATCAGCTAAGAAAGAAGGGATTTATGAAAAGGGTGATTGTTTTTGGTTTGGTTTTTGCGATGCTGATCTCAAGCTTCGCCGTTGGCGTTCATCCGACGATTGTTTCCGCAATGCAAATGGAGCCTAAGAAGGACTTGAAAATCGGAATGATTGTTCCGACGCTGGGGGCTCAGTTCTGGGCGAACAGTGTGGATTTTGCGAAAAAAGGCGCGGAGGAATTAGGCTTTGAGCTGGTTGTTTTTAACGCTGATAACAAGGCCGACCAGATCAATAAGCTGATTGAGGACGCGATTGCTTCTGGTATCGACGGGTTGATTTTTGTTCCCTACTGGTCGGCGGGAAGAAAAGCGGTCATGGATTGCGAAGCTGCTGGAATTCCGATTATCACGATCGATTGTTTTATTGAAGATATCGAGCCTCAGGACGCTTTCGCGAACTATATTGCGTTTATCGGTCCGAATGACGAAGACGCCGGGTATCGGATGGCGAAGGCGCTGTTCGAAGCTACGCCGGTATCCGATGATGGAAAGAAATATGTCGGCGTTATCCAGGGAACGCCGGGAACGACCGTTGCGATCAATCGGGAAAAAGGATTTGACAAAGCGTTAGCCGAGGAAACGAACGTCGTCGTCGTTGGTCGGGTTAATGGGAATTTTGTCCGCGATGAGTCTCAAAGCGCGATGGAAGATCTTTATCAGGCGCATCCGGAACTTAAAGGCGTCTGGGCTGCGAATGGAGGTACGGCGACTGGCGTGATGACTGCCTTGAAGAACGCGGGGAAGAAACCGGGCGAGGATGTTATTGTCGTCGCAATGGATTTGAATCCGGAAAACGTTGACGCGGTTGAGAATGGGGAGCTTCTTTTCGATATAGGAGGACACTGGCTTCAGGGCGGTTTTGCCGCTGTGATGATGTTCGATTATCTGAATGGTTTCCCGATTCCTGCGGATGAGAAGAATACGGTCTTGAATTTATTGCCATTGACGCAAGATAAAGTAGACCAGTTTAAGAGTGATTTCCCAGGCGGAATTCCTGCTTTCGATTTCAAGGAATCGTCGAAGGTTTATAACCCGGACGCATCGCAGGCTGTCTTTGAGATGAAGTACAGCAAATAAAACTTTGTAAAAGGCTGAAGCGACGGCGATCGATATGAGGACTGTCGCTTCAGCAACTCCGGATTTTCGCGAAATTTTTAAGGAAAGGTATCAGATGATCGTTCAAGCGGTAGATATCTGCAAGAGATTTGACGCAACCGTAGCTTTAGATCATGCGAAAATCGAATTGGTTCCCGGACAAATTCATTCGATCGTTGGGGAGAACGGCGCCGGAAAATCGACGTTATTAAAGGTTATCGCCGCGGTTCATAAACCGGATAGTGGAAAAATTACGATTGATGGGCAGCATTTCGCTCCGTTGAATTTTCTGGACGCCTCGAAAAAGGGGGTGACGATCGTTTTTCAGGAGTCGTCGATTAATCCTTACCTGACGATCGCTGAAAACATATTTATCGGCAGGCATCATGAATTCAGCCGTCCTTTCCTGGGGCTTGACTGGAAGAGAATGAATCGGGAGGCGCAGGATATTTTAGCGTCGATCGAGTCCGGAATTGATATTCGACAGAATATAAGAAGTCTTGATTTTGGTCAGTGGAAATTGATCGAAATCGCGAGAGCGTTATCCTACAATCCGAAAGTCTTGCTGTTTGACGAGTCAACCGCGTTCCTCAATAATCGAGAGTCAAGGGTATTTCTTCAAGCTGTTCGAAACCTCCGGAATCGGCAGATTGCGATCGGTTTTGTATCGCATCATATGAACGAAGTCTTTGAGGTTTCGGATCGGATTACAGTAATGCGCGATGGAAAATTTATCGCGGAATACGACCGGAACGAGGCGACAGTTGAGAAAATTGAATCTGCGATGGTTGGAAGATCGATCGGATCAAGTATTTATCCGGATCATCCTACGGTCAAGGCGTCCGACGACGTTATCCTGAGCGTGAAGAATCTCTCGGTTGATAACAGGGTGACCGATATTACGTTCGATCTTCGGCGGGGCGAGATTTTAGGCGTCGGCGGCCTGAAGGGAGCGGGCGGGGAAGCGATCCTTAACGCGATTTACGGATCGGAAAAGATAACGGCCGGTCAAATTTATTTATCGTCTTCGCGCTATTTGGCGCCCACCCCTTCGAAAAGCGTCCTGAATCGGATTGCGTTGGTGCCCGGGGAGAGAACGGTAGAAGGGCTGATACCCGAATTTTCAATCCATGACAATCTGAATATGACGGCGCTTCCGCGAAGGGGGCTCCTTCGCGATAAGGCGAAGGAAAAAGCGTTAACAGGCGCGCAAATCGATTCGATCGGAATCAAAACCGTTGACGCAATGCATCCGGTGAATTCACTAAGCGGCGGGAATATGCAGAAAGTGGTGTTGGGAAAATGTTTATCGATTCATCCGGATATTTTGCTTCTGAATAATCCAACGCGCGGGATCGATATCAAGGCACGACAGGATATATATGCGTTGCTCCGTGAGCTTTGTTCTCAGGGCGTCTCGATTCTCCTGTTGACGGAGGATTTGCTGGAGTTGTTGGGCATGAGCGATCGAATTTTGTTATTGAAGAAGAAAAGGGTTTCGAAGATCTTTGAAGAAAATCGGGATCTCGCGGAAGAAGATGTGATCCGTTTTATCGTTTAGCGGCGTGGAGGCAGCGAATTATGTTCGGGTTCTCGATTGAGAGGGTTAAAAGGGTTGAATTCAGGAAGTTCTTTCCGTTTATGCTGTTAACC